>NZ_JAAMNK010000030.1:0-49816 GCF_011066025.1 Bacillus sp. EKM202B
ACCTCCATTAAAATCATAACTGATACTTACGATTTAGAGAGGTGTTTTTTATCGTCTCATTCTCAGGGTTCACTCCAATACAGGAAGGATGGCGTTTATTATGAATATTTAGATTCAAAGGGTTCTGATGCAAGGTTAGTTTAATAAAGTTACATGATGAAAGAACATTCATTATTCCATCAGGTGAAAATAAAAATTGATACCTGGTACTTATTTCTGTTAAATATTTTGTTTTAAATTAATTATATAAAGAAATGGAGGCTAGAAAATAGATGCATAGATTGAGTTTGTACTGCTTATATTAGAGATTTAAAGAAAGAATATGTACGATTCTCCCACTACACTAGTATAGTGGCCTTTATTAACAGCAAAATTTACAATTTACAAGGAGAATATTTTATGAGTAAGAGAATAAAAGAATTAGATTCCATACGAGGGTTAGCGGCACTTACAGTGGTATTTGGACATTTTTGTTTAATGCTACCATCGTTGCCTAATTCTATTAAATTTTCCCCGCTTAGGTTTTTATGGGCGGGTGGAGAAGCGGTAATCGTTTTTTATGTACTGAGTGGTTTTGTGTTATCTATGGCACTTTATCATTCAAAAACAAATTATTGGGGATATTTAATTAAGCGATTTGTAAGAATTTATATTCCTTACTATTTTTGGATAATCATTACCTTTGCGTTATTTATTTTGTTTTCACCGTATGAGGTGGCAGGACTACGGGATTGGTTCTATGATAGGTGGCAAGGGTCTATAACAAAAATAGATATTATAAACCACATTGTGCTTCTTAATAACTTTTTTACGGAAAATTACAATCCAGTTATTTGGTCATTGGCTCAAGAAATGCGTATATCGATTGTATTTCCTTTGTTATTCCTTCTTTTTTATAAACTGAGTTGGAAGAAAACGATATTAATTGCTTTGAGCTTTTCTTTAATTAGTGTTTTCCTTAATATGTTGCATATTGGGAAAGCAGAGGGATTTTATAATGGTTATGTCGATACACTGCATTTCACATCTATGTTTATGGTTGGAATGTTACTTTTTAAGTATCAGGAAAAACTTATTTACTTATATCAAAATATGAAAAAATATAAAAAAGGATTTCTTATTGCATTAGGGATTATTCTATATTTATATTCCATTTTAATTTATGGTTTTTCCCGTAATGATACTACTTTCTTATTCAAAGATTGGGGTGTCGTAATGGGGGTTAGTATATTTATTATAATGGCTATGAGTAACCTAAAAATAAAAGCATTTTTAAATAAGAGTGTATTTGTATATTTAGGAGAAATTTCATACAGTATCTATTTGTGTCATTTTCCAATCATGATGGTACTATTTAAACTTTTGTATACAAAGATACCTATTTTTTTCCTTCTCACTTTGTGCATTATAATGACACTACTTTTTTCTATAGTTTCGTATCATTTAATCGAAAAGAAATGTATCAACTGGGCAAAACAAAGAACAACAAATTTTTTGAAAAAAGTATAATTCCTAGAGAGATTTTATTTCTTTAGTAAATATACGAATATGACTGATTCCTAAGTATACTTAGGAATCGGTCAATTTTGGATTCTAAATGTAAATATAGTAAAGTGGAATATAATTGAAAACGAAAACGAAAACCACTTAGAAATAACAATTACGGTGTGAGCTATTGTATAGTATAGATATGGTTAATAATAAAGGGGGAATACATATGTGGAAGCGATTTGTAGCAATTGGTGATAGTTTTACAGAGGGGATAGGGGATGAAGTTGAGGGAATAGCATTAAAAAGCTGGGTAGATCATTTTGTTCAACTGTGTGAAAACGATATAGAATATGCTAATTTTGCAAAGCGTGGGTTAGTAACTGAAGAAATTCGCTCGCAGCAATTGGAAAAGGCATTAACTTTTAATCCAGATTTGGTTAGTCTCATTGCAGGTGCAAATGATGTTTTAAAAGGACGTTGGAATCATGATGCATATAAGAACGATATGGAATTTATGATAGACACATTAAGTAAAACAGGCGCTGATATTATGATAGCAAACCTTCCAGATTTTACTGTTAGGCTTCCATTTCCTTCTGAAAAAAAACAAGTAGTAAAAGAACAATTATTAGAGGCAAATGAAGTTATACTTTCACTGAGTAGAGAGTATAAGCTTCATCATGTTGACTTTTGGAATCATCATTTAGTTAATGACAATACGCTTTGGTCTACGGATTTCATTCATCCAAACTCAAAAGGATATGTAAAAGTTGCTGAATTGATTTTTAGTAGTTTGCCTGTACAGAAGACAAAATAATAGTTTGCAATTTAACGAATATAATATTAATTGTATGAAGCTATGTTTTTTAGTAAATGGAAAGAACTAAAAATTTAGCAAACAAAGCGTATCTACGATATATTTCTACAGTAGTGCACAAATGCAAAATCACAAAGAAAGATTACTTATCGAAATAGGTGGTCTTTAAACGTTTTTATAACTAAATTAAAATATATACTGTATTACTAACAATTTCGTACTACATAAAGATTAAGTTCTCTTATAGAAAAACTGATTTTATATTATCTTAAAATATAATAACATGTTCAAATCATATTTTGGGTATGTATCCTAATTGTGAATAATGTGTAATTTTTTGAATTATAAATGTCCAATAAATAAAATAGATAGTAGGTGCAGAAGTATTAATGCTATATTATTCAATTCTTGTTATGAGTGCATTAGTAATTGTTAGTATTATATTTTTATTATCAACTTTAGTTATTGGAATTAATTTGAATAGAAAATATGTAGGATAGAGAAAGGTACATATACTTTAATGTATATGTACCTTTTTATTTAGTAGGATTTATAGTCTCTATAAACTATTATGTTAATAAAATTAAAAAACTTAATTCTTGATATCCTTATGGCTAAAGCCATCTATAAAATGACAATATAACTAAATACTTGTTTGATATGATTTGTGGATTTAGTTTTTTATCCGAATTTTCTGATTCAAATATTTCAACTTTATGAATATAGTAGGTGAAATATTTGTGTGATAGTATTTGAGATAGAAAAAAGCCAACTTTAAAAAGGATGTGAATTGAATGTGTAAACGACTGTAAAGTGTTATATTAAGGCAACGTTTAGCTGTTATTAGTGTAAGGTAAAGGTCTATTTTGTAACAGTTGATATAAAAATGAAGAAATAGGTGAACTCGAATTTATCTGACTATTTTAAAAATACAAAACCTTGAGGTTAGTCTAGATTTTAACGAAGTTAAATTCTAGCTGAAATATTTATAATGATTAATTAAGTTTAATAAAGGGGTACCTTATACGCAAAAGCGTTTATATTAGTAACTTAAGGAGCTTGCTTTTATGAAAACTACCGATTCAAAAGGCCTATTAGGAAATAGGGTTTATTTACAAGTTTTCTCTGCCTATTCATTGCTTATGCTTGGTGTTTTTATTGATATGTTAGCGATTATGACTATAGTTGGGTTTGAATGGGAAGTAGATCCTACTATGATTGGATTGATCCCTGTTGCATATGCACTTCCTGGAATTATTTTTGGCTCATGGGCAGGTGTTATTGCAGATCGTTTTAGAAAAATTCCAATTATGATGTTCTGTAATTTGATGGTTGGTTTAATAACAATTGCTCTTTTATTTGTACAAAATATCCACTGGCTCTTAGTGGCATTAATGATTCGTTCCATTTTTATTGTTTTCTATTATCCTGCACAACAAACACTAACAAGACAGATTGTATCCCCAGATTTGCTTACTAAAGCAGTAAGTATCAACGGAATAGTAGAGCAGGGTACCAAGATAGTAGGCCCACTTATAGGGGGCATGTTGCTGAGTTGGTTTCAGCCAGAGTTCTGCCTCATTATAAGAGCTATAAGTTGTTTATTAGCTACGTTAGTTCTGATACCCACAATAAAATTCAAAGAAACTATATCCAAAGAACTTGTTGAAAAGCAAAAGCAAAGCACTTGGGCCGCTTGGGTACAAGGGTGGGGCTATGTGTTATCTAATCGGATAATATTATCAACTATGATTTTCGTTACAATAGCCATGGCAGTATTACAATTAGTAGACTCACAATTCCCGACTTTATTTAAGAGCTTATTCCCACATGATAAAAGTAAAATGGGATATATCATTTCTATTATTGGTCTTGGCGGAATACTTGGTGCATTACTAACTCAGAAATTAAAACAATTTCAATATGGTTGGGTAGTATGTGGAGGCATGGTTTTAATGGGAATTGGTTTTGGGGGGATTGGTTTGATAACGCCCGGTACGGTCTTCGTTTTGGCCTATCTGATTAGTTTTATCGCTGGTATTGGAAGTGGGCTGATGCTTGTATCTAATCAAGTCATTTTACAAATAGAATCTGATCAAGATCAAGTAGGAAGAGTATTTGGTATTCAAAGCAGTTTAACAAACGCAGTTCTAATTATTTCTCCTGCTATGAGTGGCCCATTAGTGCATTTGTTTGGAGTAACTCAACTCTATGTTTATGGTGGGATTGGGCTTGTTGTCATTGGAGTAATTGGAGTTTCACTGCAGAAATATTTATGGGCTAAACATAAACACGAACCTATAAGAGCAAATAATTTTTGAAGGGAAGATTTTTTATGACCAATGAGGAATGTTTTCCATTAAGTCACCCGCAGCGAAGAATATGGTATACAGAAGTTATTCATTCTGATAAAGGGATATGTAATTTAAGATTTTTATTTAAACTTCATCGAAAAATGAATTATTCAAAATTAAACCAAGTTGTGAATCGTGTTATCAGTGAAAATGACGGTCTGTGCATTAGATTAAAAGAAAATGGGCATCAGGAACCTAAACAATATTTTATTAAACATGAAGAACAAGAATTTGAGTTTTTCGATTTCAGTAATGTGGAGAATTCAGATTTGCTTGAGGAATGGATTGAGCAGAAAACAAAAGAAACGTTTACATTATTTAATTCGAATTTATACTATTTCGCTTTAATAAAATTAAACGATAATGAATGTGCAGTCTTTGGAAATGTTCATCATATTATTATGGATGGTTTATCAATTCAAATATTTACTGAGCAGATTGCAAAACATTATTATGATATGCATAACGAGACTGAGGAAGGCGAAATTAAAAATTCATATGTTCAATTTCTGGCTAATGAACAAACATACTTGAATAGTAGTCGCTTTCAAAAAGATCAAAAATTCTGGTTAGAGGAATTTAAAACACTTCCATCTGTGACCGGATTGAAGCCCTATAATACGTACCAAGTTAGTACCAAAGCATCACGCGAAACGTTTGTATTATCGGAGCATTTGAAGAGAAAAATAGAATTTTTTTCCGAAAATTACAAATTTAGTTTATATACTCTTTTTGTCGCTACTTTCTCGTTGTCCATGTATCGGTGGACTTCATCGCTTGATATTGCATTAGGAATGGCTTACGGCAACCGTATGACTAAAATGGAACGAAAATTGATTGGAATGATGGTGAGTACAGTTCCTTTAAGAATGGATATTAACCCAGAAGAAGAAGTGCTTTCATTTATTGGTAGGGTGTCCAGAAAACAAAGTAAATCATTAAGACATCAGAAATATCCATTTGATTTATTATTAAAGCAGATTAATAAAGAGAATAACAGCAATGTGAGACTTTTCGGAACTACGATCGATTATAGGGATCGTGATGAAAGTGGTGACTCACTATGGATCGCAAACCGTGAAGAGGTACAAGATTTTGCAGTGCATATTGAAAATCTAATTGATATAGACTCTTTACATGTACATATTGATTATCGTGAGGAGCTATTTTCTAAGGAAGAGATAAAACGCTTTTTTAACGTTATGTTAGCGATAATGGAAAACACTTTTGAAAACCCAAAGCAGAAGGTAGCTGAAATCGAAATTATTTCTGATGAAGATAAAAGAAAAAGTTTAGTTGAGTTCAACAATCCTAAGCTGGATTTCCCGCCTCGGGAAACTCTTCATGAATTGTTCGAACGACAAGCAATGATTTATCCAAACGCTATTGCAGTTACGTATGAAAAAGAAAAAGTTACTTATAAGGAGCTTAATGAACGTGCAAATCAGTTAGCTCATTATCTGCAGAAAAAGGGAATAGGACCTGATACTTTAGTTGGACTGTGTGTTGAACGTTCTCTCGAAATGATTGTAGGTATTTTAGGGATTTTGAAGGCTGGTGGGGCTTATGTTCCACTTGATCCAACATATCCAGAGCAGCGACTTCAATATATTTTAGAGGATGCGAGCATTCAGTTATTCGTAACGCAAGAAAGTTTAAAAGAATTGAAATGGTTACCAGAAAATGTTGAATCGATTTGCCTGGATCGTGATCAAGAAGAGATTGGGAAAGAAAGTAAGACCTTGCCGGTTTCTAATGTGAATTCCCAAAATCTAGCTTACGTAATCTATACTTCGGGATCAACAGGGAATCCAAAGGGCGTTATGATAGATCATCACAATGTCATTCGGTTATTTAAATCGACGGATTGTTGGTATCAATTTAATGAAAAAGATACTTGGACGTTTTTTCATTCTTATGCATTTGATTTCTCAGTATGGGAAATTTGGGGAGCATTATTATATGGTGGAAAATTAGTTGTTGTTCCGTACTGGATTAGTCGATCGCCAAAAGATTTTTATCAATTATTGGTGGAGGAAGAAGTCACAGTTCTAAATCAGACACCTTCCGCATTTCGACAATTAATACGAGTGTGTGAACACGAAGATAAGAATAAAAACTTGCAGCTGCGTTATGTGATATTTGGCGGAGAAGCGTTAGACCCCATTAGCTTGTTGCCGTGGTTCCAAAGATATGGGGATAAAGAACCACAGCTAATTAACATGTATGGAATTACAGAAACTACAGTTCATGTTACGTATTATCCAATTACTCTAGATGATGTGCATCATGCTTCGAGAAGTAATATCGGAAAACGGATTCCAGATTTAGAAGTGTATATATTAGATGCTTATCAACAACCTGTTCCTATAGGTGTAGATGGTGAGCTTTATATTGGCGGGGCAGGGCTTGCACGTGGGTATTTAAATAGACCTGAATTAACAGCAGAGCGCTTTATATCTCATCCATTTAGTAGTGATCCGAAATCAAGATTATACCGGACAGGAGACTTAGCGAGGTATTTGCCAGATGGGAATCTGGATTATCGTGGAAGAATTGATCATCAGGTTAAAATACGTGGTTTCCGAATTGAGATTGGGGAGATTGAGTCTACTTTAAATGCATATGCATCTATAAAAGAGGCAGTTGTAATTGTAAGAGAGGATCAACCGGGTGATAAACGATTAGTAGCTTATGTTGTAGGAGATGGAAATGTAGGTGCGTGGAGAGAGTATCTTAAAGCGAAACTACCGAGCTATATGGTACCTTCGGGATATGTGACGATGGAAGCCATTCCACTTACAGCTAACGGCAAAGTTGATCGTGAGTCCTTACCTATGCCGGAGGAAAAGCAGATTAATAGTGAATGTATTGACCCTCGGAATAGTAATGAACAGATACTCGCTACCATTTGGAAGCAAGTATTAGGTATTAAAAAGGTGGGAATCTATGATAATTTCTTTGAAATTGGTGGCGACTCGATTCTCAGTATTCAAATCATATCTCAAGCAAGTCAATTAGGGTTAAAACTTACTCCAAAGCAAATGTTTGAATGCCCAACTATTGCCGAGCTGGCACAATTGGCTATAGAAACGCAGGGAGTACAAGCGGAGCAGGGGATTGTAACAGGAGATGTGCCTCTTACTCCAATTCAGTACTGGTTCTTCGAGCAAGAACATCCACATCCAGAGCATTGGAATCAATCAATGCTTTTAAGAGTAAAAGAGAGATTGGATGTGAAGTTACTAGAGGGAGCAATATTAAATTTAATCAAACATCATGATGCTTTACGTTTTCGGTACGAGCAGTTACCAAACGGAACATGGAGGCAGAGAAATGAAGGAACTGATGAGCTGTCAGTACTCCATGTTGTAAAACGGAACAAAGTTAATGAAAAAGAGTGGAATAAAATAATACAAGAAGAGATGAACATTAATCAAGCTAGTTTCAATTTAGTTACTGGTCCGTTAATGAGAGTAGTTTATTTTGAGGATAACTTGACTGGAAATGATCGAATATTCTGGGTGATTCATCATTTAGTAGTAGATGGAGTATCGTGGAGAATTCTATTGGAAGATTTACAGGTGGTATATAACCAGATGAAACAAGGTCAAGGAATTCGCTTACCTGCGAAAAGTACATCTTTTAAAGAATGGTCTGAACGACTCCAGACATACAGTGATTCGGGTATTTCAAAAGAAGTACAGATTTATTGGAATGAACAAGTAGAAAAAGAAACGATGACAATTTCAATGGACTATCCAATACAAGAAACAACAGAAGAATCTATTGATCAAGTGACGAGGACTTTAGGAGTAGAAGAAACACAAGCATTGTTACACGAAGTTCCAGTCACTCATAAGACAAGGATTAATGAGGTACTATTGGCGGCATTAGGACAAGCTATCGTCGATTGTACAAATCAGCAAACGGTTTCTATTCATCTAGAAGGACACGGGAGAGAAGAGATGATTGAAGGTATTGATTTATCACGGACAGTGGGCTGGTTTACGAGTATTTATCCTGTTCATCTAAATTTTCAAGGAACTAAAACACCAATTGAAGGCTTAAAGGCTGTCAAAGAACAATTGCGTCGAATTCCGAATCACGGAGTAGACTATGGTATTTTACGTTACTTGAATAAAGAAATACTTCCGTTTTATCAGCAAAAGCCTTCAATAAGCTTTAACTATTTGGGCCAATTTGATCAGGTGTTTTTAAAGGAATCTTTGTTTATGCAAGAGGCAGGGTTTACATTTTTAGATCATGCTCCAGATTCCAAGACATCTCATCTAATTGATGTTATCGGAATGGTGAAAGATGAAAAGTTACATTTTATTTGGATGTATAGTAGAGAACAGTTTTCTAAATTAAAAATTCAAGTAATAGCAGATGGTATGTTGAGGCATCTTCGCCAACTTATAAATAAACCAACAACAGAGTCAGCTTTTACGGTATCAGATTTTGCTGATGCAGAGGATCTTACGGAAGAAAGCTTGAGCAAAGTATTACTTAAATTAACAAAGAAGAGGGTGTAAAAATGGGAGACATTATTGATATATATGGTTTATCACCTTTGCAAAAAGGAATACTGTTTCATACTTTATACGATCAAGATGATGAATATTCTTTTTCCTATATTGTACAAGTAGGTTTCTTGCTCGGGGGGCAATTGGATGTTGCTACTTTTGAAAAGGCTTGGGAATATGTTATTCAACGACATGAGGTTCTGCGCTCAGTATTTGTTTGGGAGGAAGTAGAAAAACCTCTACAAGCAGTTTACGAACGTCTTCCTTTTACTATTCATCAAGAGGATTGGAGTACCCATTCGCATGAGGAGAAGGAGAAGAAATTACACCAGTTTTTGACTGCAGATCGTAGGAAAGGATTTTTATTGGATGAAGCACCATTGATGAGAGTCACTGCGATTAAAGAAGCAGAAGGGGAAACGAGAATTATTTGGACACATCATCATATTTTGCTAGATGGTTGGAGTGTTTCATTGGTGTTTAGTGAAGTGATGGAAGTTTATCTCAAGATGATAAAGGGAGAATTGTTGAATCTTCCTAAATCTCTTCCTTATAAAAAATATATCCAGTGGATAAATAAACAAGATCAAAGTCAAGCAGAGGAATTTTGGAAAGAAGAATTAAAAGGGTTCTATGCACCTACGCCAATAGCGATGGAAAGAAAGGATCAAGGGCAGGAGAAGGGCTATGGAGAGTGTGTTTATCAGGTATCTGAGGAACTCACTGAGAATTTACAAGAGTGGGTACGAAATAGTCGATTAACATTGAATACATTAGTACAAGGAGCATGGGCCTATTTGATGGGTAGGTATAGCGGTGAAAGTGACATCGTATTTGGCGTAACTAGCTCTGGACGTCCTACTGATTTGATAGGAGCAGAGAATATGGTAGGCCTATTTATTAACACATTACCTACTAGAATTCGATTAACGGATAATACATCTGTAGTAGATTGGCTTCGTAAAATACAGATGAAAGAAATGGAACGAAGACAATATGAGTATAATTCATTGATAGATATTCAAGGGTGGAGTGAGGTTCCGCGAAATAGCTCCTTATTTCATACCTTGTATGTGTTTGAAAATTATCCAATTCAAGGTGAGAGAAATGATGATTTAAGATTACTAGATGTTAAAAGCGCGGAACAAACAAATTATCCTTTAACACTCATTGTAATGCCTGGTAAGAAAATTACTTTAAAGTTGATGTATGATCGAAGCTATTTTAATGAAGAAACAATAAATCGGATTCAGAATCACTTATTGCAAATATTAATCCAGATGACGAAGAGCCTAGATTCAAAACTCTTTGAAATTACTCATTTAACAGCGGAAGAACAGATACAGTTATTAGAGGAATGGAATCATACTCAAGTAAATTATTCGGCTGAAGGCATGATTCATACGATGTTTGAGGAGCAAGTTAAAAAAACGCCGGAAGCAATCGCGGCTATTTACGAAAATGAACAAATTACCTATAAAGAGTTGGAGGAGCGTGCGAATCAGCTAGCTCATTATTTACAAAAGCGTGGTGTAGGCTCAGAGTCTCTGGTTGGGGTATATATAGAACGTTCATTACAAATGATGATAGCGTTATTAGGTATTCTAAAATCAGGAGCAGCGTATGTTCCACTTGATCCTACTTATCCAGAGAGTCGGCTTCGATATATATTAGAGGATGCTGGAATCGAAGTACTAGTGACGGAAGAGAATTCTAAAAATTTGTTTGTATCTGAAAATGTTGAAACGATTTGTATGAATAAAGATTATACTGCAATTGAAAAAGAAGAAACAACCCCATGTATAAGTGGTGTAACAGGAAGAAGTTTAGCGTATGTTATGTATACTTCAGGATCTACAGGGAATCCAAAGGGAGTAATGATTGAGCATCATTCAGTAATCAATTATCTAGAATGGATGCAACATAAATATCCACTTTCTGAAAAGGATGTGGTCTTGCAGAAAACGCCATTCTCATTTGATGTCTCTGTTTGGGAGTTGTTTTGGGGTATTCACGTTGGTGCAAGTGTATCTTTCCTGCCTCCAGGTGGAGAAAAAGATCCTTCTATTATAGCTGAAGTGATTAAAAAACATCAGGTTACTATAGTTCAATTTGTACCTTCGATGTTATCTGTTTTCTTAGATCACTTCAATCATATTGAATTGAACATGAATTGTTCGTCCATACGCCATGTATTTTCTGGTGGGGAAGAACTAAGTTCAGGGTTGGTTAGACGATTTCAACAGAAATGGAATCATAGTGGACAAGTGAAATTAACCAACTTTTATGGACCAACTGAAGCCACTATTTATGTGAATGCATTTGATATTCAGCCAAATCAAGAATTTGTTTCTATTGGGCAGCCGATACAGAACACGCAATTATATGTATTAGACCAAAATCAACGCTTGCAATCAATAGGAATTGAGGGTGAGTTATATATTGGTGGTGCTGGTTTAGCACGTGGATACTTAAATCGTCCGAATCTTACTGCTGAAAAATTCGTTTCGCATCCATATCGATTCGGGGAACGACTATATCGAACAGGAGATTCAGTAAGATATCTAACTGATGGAAATTTAGAATTTATAGGTAGAATGGACCATCAAGTCAAAATGCGTGGTTTTAGGATTGAATTAGGAGAAATTGAAGCGACTTTAGAAAAATGTTCGTTTATTAAAGAGGCTGTCGTATTAGTTAGAGAAGATCGTCCAGGTGATCAACGATTGGTTGCATATGTAATGAGCGATGGAAATACCCAAGAGTGGAGAGAGTATTTACAAAACCAATTACCGAATCATATGATTCCAGCGCACCTTGTAGAGTTAGAACACTTCCCGCTTACTCCGAATGGGAAAATTGACCGAAAGGCCTTGCCAGCACCTGATGAGCAAACTATTGGAGGTTTAAATGTTCTACCTCGGACGCCATCGGAAGAGCTTATTGCCTCGGTTTGGAGTCAAGTGTTAGGAACTGAAAATATCGGTATTCAGGATTCCTTTTTTGAACGGGGTGGGCACTCACTACTCGCTACTCAAATTGTTTCTCGATTACAAGAATTGTTCCAAATCAAAATCCCATTACGTGAACTTTTCAAGCACGATACAGTGGAGGCATTGGCGAAACGAGTAGATCAGTTACGAAAAAAAGATAAAAAACGAGAGGCTGCCCCTCTTATACCTATGAAACGAGAAGAAGCTATTCCGCTTTCCTATGCGCAGAAACGTCTATGGTTTATTGATCAATTAATGTCAAATAGTGCTATGTACAATATTCATGCAGCGTGTCGCTTAACAGGTAAATGGTCAATTGAAGCGTTGGAGGTCGGATGGAATCAGTTGTTGGAGCGTCATGAATCATTACGGACGATAATTCTAGAACAAGAGGGTGAACCTTTCCAACAGGTTCAATCTCATGTATTCAGACATATCCCTCAATTGAATCTAACAGATCTCTCTTTGGAAGATAGGGAAAGAGAAATGAAACGGCTCATTCAAAACGAAGCGGAGGAACCATTTCATTTTGGACAAGGTCCTCTGATTCGAACACGAATATTGAAAGTGGACAGAGAAGAATGGGTTCTCATTTGTACGATGCATCATATTATTTCAGATGGATGGTCAATGGGGATTTTACTTGAAGAATGGATGGCTTTTTATGAAGGAGCACTAAGCGGAAAACCGGCGGAATTGAAGGAGTTATCTATCCAATATGCAGACTTTGTTATGTGGCAGAAGGAATGGCAAAAAGAAGAGAATTTGGATCAGCACCTTCGATATTGGAAGGAAGAATTGGCTGGGGAGTTACCGGTTTTACAATTACCGATGGATCGTCCTCGACCTGCGGTTCAAACCCACCGTGGTGCAAGTCAGTCCTTAATGGTGGCGAATTCCCTACAGGAAAAGCTCAAAGATTTAAGTCTGCAAGAAGGATGCACTTTATTTATGACATTGATGGCAGCGTATCAAAGCTTCCTTTCCCGTTATACAGGACAGGATGACATCTTGGTTGGAAGCCCAATCGCTAATCGAAATGTTAAAGAGATTGAGGGATTAATAGGTTTCTTTGCAAATACGTTGGTTTATCGAGCTGATTTCAGTGAAAATCCGACGTTCCAAGAACTTTTGTCGCAGGTAAGAAAAAAAGCACTAAAAGCATACGAGTATCAGGACATCCCATTTGAGAAAGTGGTAGAATCCGTAAAGCCGGAACGGAATACAAGTCATTCACCAATATTCCAAACCATGTTTATTTTACAGAATACGAAGCAAGAATTTCCTCGGCTATCTGAAAGACAAATGGAACTCATGGAAAGCCATGCTTCTGTAGCGAAATTTGATTTGAGTTTATTTGTTACTGAGACGGAAGAAGGATTATCACTAACCTTTGAATACAATACTGATTTGTTTGATGATACAACCATTGAACGTATGGCAAGTCATTTTGAGCATTGGTTAAATCAAATTGTCTCTCATCCAAAATGTTTATTATCAGAATTGAATATGTTATCCAAAGTAGAATATAAGCAATTACTAGAAGAATGGAATGAATCAGCTGTTATAGATATAGAAGAATGCGCGATTCATACATTGTTTGAAGAACAAGTGGAAAAAACACCAGAAGCAATTGCAGTAGTATACGAAGATGAAGAACTAACATATCGAGAGTTGGACGAACGCTCGAATCAGCTGGCACATTATTTACAAAAAAATGGTGTAGGTTGCGAATCATTGGTTGGGATTTGTGTTACACGTTCATCTGAGATGATTGTAGGCCTCTTAGGAATTATGAAGGCAGGAGGAGCATATGTCCCAATAGATCCAGCGTATCCTGAAAGTCGACTGCAATACATTTTAGCGGATGCTCAAATAAAGGTACTAGTAACACAGGAAAAATTACAACAAAAAATGGTTATACCTAAATCCGTTGACGTGATTTGTATTGATCGTGATCGAGCAGAAATAGAACAAGAAGTAACTACGGTGTGTTCGAGTGAAGTGACGGGTGATAACTTAGCCTATATTATCTATACTTCAGGTTCCACTGGAAATCCAAAGGGAGTAATGATTGAGCATAGGAATACAGTAACAATGATTCGTTGGGCGCATCACACATATTCCCGAAAGGATTTAGCGGGAGTGTTGGCCTCCACTTCGCTATCCTTTGATCTATCTGTTTTTGAAGTGTTTGTTCCCCTAACGATGGGTGGTAAGGTGATTGTCGCTGAAAATGCTCTACATCTAGACAAGTTGTCTACCAAGGATGTGACTTTAGTCAATACTGTGCCATCGGCAGCGAAGGAACTGGTTCGAGCAAAAACACTCCCTTCTTCGGTAAAGGTGGTGAATTTGGCTGGAGAACGATTGCCATATTCACTTGTTCAAGATTTATATGAGAGAAGTACGGTTGAGAAGGTGTACAACCTATATGGACCGTCCGAAGATACTACGTATTCCACTTATATGGAATTAGAAAAGGGTGTCGTCCATAGGGTACCACCAATTGGTAAACCAATATTCAATACAGAAGTATATGTACTAAGTATTGAACAAAAAATGGTTCCAATTGGTGTAGTTGGTGAGCTGTACATTGGTGGATCGGGATTAGCACGTGGATACTTAAACCGTCCTGACTTAACGGAAGATCGTTTTATACCGCATCCATTTAAAGAAGGGGAGCGAGTATACCGGACTGGAGATCTAGTAAGGTATTTGCTGGATGGAAATTTGGAGTATCTTGGCCGAATCGATCATCAGGTAAAAATTCGTGGGTTCCGGATTGAACTAGGAGAAATTGAAGCGGCATTACAAAAGCATACATTAGTTAACGAAGCTATTGTGACGGTGAGGGAAGATTATCCTGGTGATCTACGTTTGATTGCTTATGTTGTAGGAGATGGGGATGCTCAAAAGTGGCGTGATTATCTCAAGGACCAGCTACCAAATTATATGATTCCAGCCTATTTTGTCGGATTGAATGCATTTCCACTCACTCCAAATGGAAAAATTGATAGGAAGGCCTTACCAGCACCAGAGAAACAGGAGATAACAAGTGGTTATATTGCTCCTCGTACGCCTACGGAAAAAACAATCGTTTCAATATGGAATGAAGTTTTAGGTATGGAAAACATCGGAATTCAGGATTCGTTTTTTGAAATAGGTGGTCACTCATTACTTGCTACGCAAGCTGTCTCCAGTCTTAAAGAGGCTTTTGGAATTGAGATACCATTGCATGATTTATTTATGTTTCATACAGTGCAGCAATTGGCAGAACAGATAGATCAATTGCACCATAACAAAAATCAAGAAATGCAGAATGATAGTAAGGAGAATGTAAGTCTTCAAGACTATATTCAAAAAGAAGAAGAAGTGGGTAATGATGAAGAATTATTTGAACTGCTTAAGCAATTAGAAGAGCTATCAGAGGAAGAAGCACAAGGAATATTTGAGAGTAATTTAGTTGAGGAAGGGGTAAAAAAATGAGAAGTGATTTACTTGCAAAGCTGAGTTCACTTTCTCCTGAGAAGAGAGCTTGGCTTCAGAAGCAAATGCAAAAAAAGGAGAATAAAGAAGCGCTCCCGTTGTCTTATGCACAACAACGTTTGTGGTTTATGGACAGATTTAATCCAAACAGTTCTTTATATAATATTCCAACGGTATGGAATCTAAAAGGAAATTGGATACCTGAAGCATTAGAGAAGGGATTCAATCGACTTATTGAACGTCATGAATCATTACGAACTGTTTTTAAAGAAGTAGAAGAACAACCTGTACAACAAATTGTCGAATTCCTTCCTAGAGCATTACCTGTAAGAGATTACTCTCAACTTCCTCTAGAAGTAAAAGAAAAAGAGGTAGATAGTTTAATTGCGAGAGAAGCGCAAAAACCATTTGATTTAATGAATGGTCCTTTAATTCGTAATCAGCTTGTTCAATTAGAAAAGGATGAATGGTTATTACTGTGTACGATGCATCATATTGTTTCTGATGCCTGGTCCATTGGTATATTCATGAATGAATTACTTGCTTTCTATGAAGAGGAAACGGGCGGAAATCCTGCTAAATTAAGTTCATTATCCATTCAATATGCAGATTTTGCGAAGTGGCAAAAGGAGTGGTTGCAAGGTGATGTGCTAAATCGTCAGCTTACGTATTGGCAGGAAGAATTGTCTGGTGAGCTCCCTATATTACAACTGCCAGTGGACCGGCCTCGACCGGTTACGCAAACTTATTCTGGGGATACGCATCACGTGATTTTTTCTTCTAGATTACTCAGTCAATTAAAAGATTTAAGTCGACAAGAAGGATCTACCTTATTTATGACTTTAATGGCTGCATATCAGAGCTTTCTTGCACGTTATACAGGACAAAAAGATATTCTAGTCGGAAGTCCGATTGCAAATCGGAATCATAAGGGAGTAGAAGGATTAATTGGTTTCTTTGTTAATACGTTGGTTTACCGATCAGATTTGAGTGGTACCCCTACTTTCCGGGAGATTTTGAACCAAACAAAGAAAAAGGCGTTAAAAGCTTACGAATATCAAGATATACCATTTGAAAAAGTGGTAGAAGCTGTGCAACCTGAACGAAGCATGAGCCATTCTCCTATCTTTCAGACCATGTTTACGCTACAGAATATAAAACAAGAACGACTAGATTTGCCTGGTAGAAGGATTGAAATGGTAGAAAGTAATATGTCTATTGCAAAATTTGATTTGAGCTTAACTGCCTATGAAGTGGAAGAAGGTCTATTTGTCTCATTTGAATACAACACGGATTTATTTGATAGTAGTACCATTGCACGTATGGCAGGCCATTTTGAGAACTGGCTAAATGAAATCGCGCATCATCCAGATGAATCATATACAAAGCTGTCAATGTTATCGGACACTGAGCAGAAACAACTCCTAGAAGAATGGAATGATACAGAAGTAGTTTATGGTCATGATTGTATGATTCATGAGCTATTTGAGCAGCAAGTTGCACGTACACCTGATGCAGTGGCGGTAGTTTATGAGGGTGGAAAGCTAACGTATCAAGAACTCAATGAAAAATCGAATCAATTGGCACATTTTCTACAAAAACGAGGTATTGGACCTGAATCATTGGTTGGTATATGTATTGAACGTTCTCCTGATATGATTATTGGTCTCTTTGGGATTTTGAAAGCAGGTGGGGCTTATGTCCCACTGGACCCAAGTTATCCCGAAAACCGTCTGAGATACATTTTAGAGAATTCACAAATTCAAGTGCTGTTAACAAAAGAGGCACTACAGGACTGGTTACCTAAAGATATTCAAGCAATTTGTTTAGACAGGGATCAAGTAATGATTTCTAAAGAGAGTAACTTAGCTCCGGTGAGTGGAGTAACAGCAAATAACTTAGCCTATATCATATACACTTCGGGTTCAACGGGAAATCCAAAGGGGGTAATGATTGAACATCATTCGGTTATCAACCGCCTACAGTGGATGCAGAAAAAATATCCATTGTCCGAGGAAGATACAATCCTACAAAAGACACCGTTTTCGTTTGATGTTTCCGTTTGGGAATTATTTTGGTGGTCATTTGTAGGAGCACGTGTTTGTTTGCTTCCACCAGGAGGAGAGAAAGATCCTGCAGTGATTGAGGAGTATGTTGAACGATATCGTGTGACCACCATGCACTTTGTTCCGTCGATGTTATCTACTTTCTTGGATTATATGGAACAATATAATTCGAAAAGGGATGTATCGTCTTTAATTCATGTTTTTACTAGTGGAGAAGCATTAAACTCTGAGCAGGTTCGCCGGTTTAAGTGGATCTTTTACAATGTTCAGCAAACACAGTTAATTAATTTGTATGGTCCTACTGAAGCGACTGTGGATGTGACTTATTATGATTGTGATTTAGAAAAAGAATCAATGCTTATTCCAATTGGTCGTCCAATTGATAATACAGAGTTGTATGTGTTAGATCAATATCAACAGGTGGTCCCAATTGGTGTGTCGGGGGAACTTTACCTTGGAGGAGTAGGATTGGCACGTGGCTACTTCAATCGACCAGATTTAACTACTGAACGTTTTATTCCGCATCCCTTTAAGGAAGGAGAACGATTATATCGAACGGGTGACCTGGTGAGGTATATGAATAATCGTAACTTGGAATATATTGGAAGGATAGATAACCAAGTCAAAATTAGAGGATTCAGAATTGAATTGGGAGAAATTGAATCAGCTTTACATGATCACTCATCTGTAAAAGAGGCTGTTGTGTTGGTGAAGGAAGATCGTCCAGGAGATAAGCAGTTAGTAGCTTATGTAGTGGGTGAAGGGGATACTGTAGAGTGGCGTGAATATCTCAAGAAGCAACTTCCACATTATATGGTTCCGGCATACTTTTTCCAAATTGAAGGGATGCCACTCACTCCAAATGGTAAGGTGAATCGGAAAGCCTTACTGGAATTGGAAGCACAGTTCATAAGTGAAGATATTACTTCATCACGAACACCAGTGGAGGAGCTCATCGTTTCCGTATGGAGCCAAGTGTTAGGTGTAAAAAATATTAGTGTTCAGGATTCCTTTTTTGAAATCGGTGGTCACTCACTACTAGCTACTCAAGTAGTGTCACGTTTACAGGAAATCTTTCAAATCGAATTACCAGTACGTGAACTATTTGAGTATGCAACGGTGGAGTCACTGGCAAAGCGATTAGATCAGTTACGTAAAGGAGATAGAAAACGAGAGATTCCGCCACTAATGCCGATGGAACGAGGAGAAACTATTCCACTATCTTATGCGCAACAGCGCTTATGGTTTATTGATCAATTTACACCTAATAGTGCCCTTTATAATATGCCAATGGTATGCCGCCTTACAGGGAGTTGGCTACTTGAGGCACTGGAAACAGGATGGAACCAACTAATAGAACGTCATGAATCATTGCGGACGGTCTTTCATGAAGTGAACGGTCAACCCATACAGCAAATTGAACCGTATGCTTTTCAATCAATTCCGAAAACGGATTTAACTATGCTTTCTCCAGAAGACCGAGAAGAAGAAGTTAAACGTTTGATTCAACAAGAAACAGAAGTGCCATTTGATTTAGCAGAGGGCCCACTAATCAGGACAAGTATTTTGCAAGTGGGAGAGGAAGAATGGATTCTCCTTTGTACTTTACATCATATCATTTCAGATGGATGGTCGATGGGAGTCCTACTTGAAGAATGGATGGCATTCTATGAGAAAGAAACGGATGGAAAGATAGCAGAACTTGAACCATTACCGGTTCAATATGCCGACTTCGCTCAGTGGCAAAAAGGTTGGCTGAAGGAGGAGGTGCTTGATCAACAACTCCAATATTGGAGGGAAGAATTGTCTGGAGAGCTTCCTGTACTCCAACTTCCTATGGATCGTCCGCGTCCTGCAATACAAACTCATCACGGGTCGACATACACTCTGGTTCTGCCAAGCACGCTACATGATAACTTGAACAAACTTAGTCGCAAAGAAGGGGCTACACTCTTCATGACGCTGTTGGCTGCATATCAAAGTTTTCTATCCCGTTATACGGGACAAGAAGATATTCTGGTCGGAAGTCCAATTGCGAATCGAAATTATAGAGAAATAGAAGGACTAATTGGTTTCTTCGTCAACACGCTGGTTTATCGAGCTAATCTGAGTGGTAGACCGACATTTCAAGATGTTCTGTCTCAGGTTCGTAAAAAGGCATTGAAGGCGTATGAATATCAGGATATCCCTTTTGAAAAAATTGTAGAAGTTGTGCAACCAGAGCGGAGTACAAGTCATTCGCCAATCTTCCAGACCATGTTCATCTTGCAAAATATGAAACAAGAGTTCCCGGTGTTATCTGGTAGAAGTATTGAAATGATAGAAAGCCATAGTCCAATTGCAAAGTTTGATTTAAGTGTAATGGTAGCTGAGACAGAAGAGGAATTGCTTTTTACTTTTGAATACAATAAGGATTTATTCAATGCATCTACTATTGAACGGATGGCAGGACACTTTGAGAAATGGCTACACGAAGTTTCTCATCACCCACAAAATCCGTTGCATGACCTGAGCATGCTATCGGAACCCGAGCGTACTTTGTTATTAGAAACATGGAATGACACTGTAATGGAAATGTCCCATCAGGCTCTTATTTGTGACAGATTTGAGGAACATGTAGCAAGGCGCCCTGATGCGATTGCCGTTGTTGATCAAACAAAAAAGTGGACTTATGGTGAACTGGATGCACAAGCAAATCAGTTGGCAAATGTTTTACAGCGAAAAGGAGTCGCCCCAGAGTCAGTGGTGGGAGTTTATCTTCCGAGGTCAGCTGAGCTCATGGCAAGTTTACTAGGCATTTTAAAAGCTGGTGGAGCTTATGTTGTTTTAGATCCGTTGTATCCAAAATCAAGGTTAGAATACATGATTGAAGATGCAGGAATTCAATTTGTAGTGACGGCGGAAGGACAAGAAGGCCATTTCGCACACGTCGAAACGGTGAGGTTAGAAGAATTAACAGTGGAAAGCGTAATCGCACCTACACGTCAGTTAAATCCAGAGAACTTAGCTTATATTGTCTATACCTCTGGTTCTACAGGAAAGCCAAAGGGTGTCATGGTTGAATATCGCTCATTAATGAATATGGTTTCTTGGCATCAAGAAGTTTATCGTATTACAGCAGAGGATCGTGCGACCCAGATTGCAGGGATTGCTTTTGATTCGGCTGTCCAGGAAATTTGGCCGTATCTAACTGCTGGTGCAGCACTCTACTTGTCAACAGAGGAACTGAGAATTAATCCAGAAGCACTAAGGGACTGGCTCATTGATTCACGAATAACAGCTAGTTTTGCACCTACACCTATTCTGGAAAGACTCTTGAAATTATCTTGGCCAGATAAAACGGATCTTCGTTTTATCCTTACAGGTGGGGATCAATTAACGCAGTATCCATCTAAAGATATTCCTTTTGCGGTAATTAATCAGTATGGTCCATCGGAAAATACCGTTGTTACCACAGATTGTTATGTGCCTGTAGGAGTGACAACCGGTACGCCATCGATTGGTCGGCCGATTGCGAATACAGAAGTTTATGTATTAGATTCTCATCTTCAGCTAGTACCAATTGGTATAATTGGAGATCTCTATATTGGAGGGAAGAGTCTTGCACGTGGATATGCTAATCGCCCGGATCTCACAAAGGAAAAATTTATTCCACATCCTTTCAAGTCAGGAGAACGTCTCTATTACACAGGAGACAAAGCAAGTTATCTTTCTGATGGTAATCTCCAGTTCCATGGTCGTATAGATGACCAAGTAAAAATTCGTGGTTTCCGGATTGAATTGGGAGAAATAGAAGCTGTTTTGCAGGCGCATTCTTCTGTGAAAGAAGCAGTTGTATTGGTACGAGAGGATAATCAAGATGACAAGAGATTAGTAGCTTATGTAGTTGGTGAAGGAAGTGTACATGAATGGCGAGAACATCTACAAACACATTTACCAAATTACATGGTTCCAACAAACTTTATTGAGATGGAATTTTTACCACTTACACCGAATGGAAAACTTGATTTGAAGGCATTGCCTATACTTAGTGAACAATCCGCCGAAAATACTGTATACCCACGAACTCCACTGGAAGAACTTATCGCTTCAGTGTGGAGTCAAGTGCTAGGAATAAAAGAAATTGGTGTTCAGGATTCTTTCTTTGAGCTTGGTGGTCACTCTCTACTTGCTACACAAGTGGTCTCGCGCTTACAAGAAGTCTTTCAAATCAAATTACCGGTACGTGAATTGTTCGAATATCCAACGGTCGAGGCACTATCGAAACGAATAGATCAGTTGCGTAAGGGGAGTGAAAAACGAGAAATTCCACCATTGATGCCGATGGAACGAGGAAATAATATTCCGCTGTCATATGCCCAACAGCGCTTATGGTTTATTGATCAGTTTGAACCTAATAGTGCACTTTATAATATGCCAATGGTATGCCGCCTTACAGGGAATTGGTTACCTGAGGAATTGGAGTTGGGATGGAATCAGTTGATAGAGCGTCATGAATCTTTGCGGACGGTATTTCATGAAGAGGAAGGTCATCCTGTGCAACAGATTCAACCTTATATTTTCCGTCCTCTTCCGCAAATGGACCTAACTAAGCTTTCATTAAAGGAGAGAGAAAGAAAGTTGCAGCAATGGAT
Organism: Bacillus sp. EKM202B; assembly: GCF_011066025.1. Taxonomy (NCBI): domain Bacteria; kingdom Bacillati; phylum Bacillota; class Bacilli; order Caryophanales; family Bacillaceae; genus Bacillus; species Bacillus sp. EKM202B. The sequence goes on from NZ_JAAMNK010000030.1 coordinate 22,374, forward strand.
TCAAACTGAAGTTGAATCTCCATTTGATTTAGAACAAGGACCATTGTTCCGTGGACAAATCATAAGAATTTCAGAAGAAGAATGGGTTCTTCTGTGTAATATGCATCACATTATCTCAGATGGATGGTCGATGGAAATCTTGCTTCAAGAATGGATGACATTTTATGAGAATGCGATTGGTGAAAAACAAGCAGAGCTGGAACCACTACCAGTTCAATATGCCGATTTTGCTCAGTGGCAAAGAGGATGGTTGAAAGATGAAGTACTAAATCAACAGCTTGCATATTGGAAGGAAGAATTATCTGGTGAGTTACCAGTCTTAATGTTGCCAATGGATCGTCCGCGTCCGCCAGTGCAAACCCACCATGGATTAACTCATAATGTGCTGTTGTCACGCTCATTACTGGATAAATTAAACGAACTAAGTCGTCAAGAAGGGGCCACGCTTTTCATGACCTTATTGGCATCGTATCAAAGTTTCCTTTCCCGTTATACGGGACAATCGGATATTATTGTTGGCAGCCCAATTGCAAATCGAAATTATCGAGAAATTGAGGGGCTGATTGGTTTCTTTGTCAACACATTGGTTTATCGGGCTGATTTAAGTAATGCACCGGTATTTCAAGAGTTGTTGTCTCAAGTGCGGATAAAAGCATTGAAGGCGTATGAGTATCAAGATGTTCCGTTTGAGAAAATTGTAGAGGTTATCCAACCTGAACGAAATACAAGCCATTCCCCGATTTTCCAAACCATGTTTACTTTGCAAAATACGGGACAGGAGCTACCAGAACTACATGGAAGAAATATAGAAGTAATGGAAAGTAATGCTCCAATCGCTAAGTTTGATTTAAGTTTAACTGCTGCAGAAGTGGAAGAGGGTTTATTGCTTACTTTTGTTTATAGGACGGATTTATTTGACAGCTTAACTATTGAATCCATGGCTGAACATTTTGGAAACTGGTTGAATGTAATCGTGGAGAATCCTGATAAATCATTAGCTAAGTTGCCTATATTATCAGGATTACAGCAAAAAGAGTTGGAAGAGTGGAATAATAATGCTGTAGTATATCCACGGGAAAGTGCGATTCATCAGCTGTTTGAAGAGCAGGTAAATCATACACCTGACGCGGTGGCAGTGGTAGATGAAAAACAGCAGTTAACATATCTAGAGCTTAATGAAAAAGCTAATCAATTGGCCCACTATCTTCAGCAATGTGGGATTGGGACTGAATCATTAGTTGGACTTTGCTTTGAGCGTTCAGTTGAGATGATTGTTGGTATTATGGGGATCTGGAAGGCTGGAGCAGCATATGTTCCATTGGATCCATCCTATCCAGAAAGTCGTCTACGATATATTTTGGAGGACACTGGAATTCAAGTATTAGTTACGAATGAGTCATTAGAAGATTGGATACCCAAAGAAGTCAAGGCAGTTTGTCTAGATAGGGATCAAGCAATGATTTCAAAAGAAAGCATTCTTTCACCAAAATGTGAAGTAACAGGAGAAAACCTAGCGTATGTTATCTATACTTCGGGATCGACGGGGAATCCAAAGGGTGTCTTGATACAGCATCATTCTGTAATAAACTTGTCGCATGGTTTACAAAAAGAGGTTTTCGAACATGAGATACCATCTAACATGCATGTCGGTTTAAATGCGTCAATTGCCTTTGATGCATCTATTCAACAATTACAAATGCTGTTGTATGGTTCAAGTTTGTATATTATTCCGAATGAAGTACGAAGTGATCCGGAACAGTTTGTAGCTTATATTAGGGAGAACAAGTTAGCAATCTTTGATATAACACCTTCATTGCTTCAATTACTTATAGATGCCGGATTGTTAGAAACGTACGATGGCGTTCATGTTCCAAGTAAGGTATTGGTTGGCGGCGAAGCGATTATGCCGTCATTATGGGAACAGCTAGTAGAGACTGATAAAATTGAGTTTTATAATGTATATGGTCCTACAGAATGTACGGTTGATGCAACATGCTATCATATCAAAAAAGATAGTGAGAGAGTAACGATTGGGCGTCCGTTGCCTAACGTTCAAACTTATGTATTGGATAGAAATGGGTTGCCAGTTCCAGTTGGTGTGATGGGTGAACTTTATATCGGAGGAGCGGGTCTAGCGAGGGGATACTTAAATCGTCCAGAGTTAACATCCGAACGATTTATTTCTCATCCATTCAAAGAAGGCGAGAGATTATATAGAACAGGCGATCTCGTGAGATATCTTCCTGATGGTAATATAGACTATTTAGGAAGAATTGATAATCAAGTGAAGATTAGAGGATTTCGAATCGAACTTGGGGAGATTGAGTCGACTTTACAGGAGCATGACTTGATAAAAGAGGCAGTTGTAATAGTTAGGGAAAATCAGTCGGGAGATAAGAGGTTGGTAGCTTATATAGTGGGCGAAGGCAGTTTAGAAGAATGGCGCGAGTATCTTAAAATAAAACTGCCAATCCATATGATACCTTCCTACTTTGTCGAAATGGAAGAGTTACCGCTAACCATAAATGGAAAGATTGATCGGAAATCATTGCCTATACCAGATTATCAAGGAACACAAGAAGGCTACGTAGCCCCAAGAAATGAACGTGAACACAAGCTTTCTATCATTTGGGAACGTGTGCTGGGTTCAAAACGTATTGGTATTTATGATAACTTTTTTGAAATTGGTGGAGATTCAATTCTTAGCATTCAGATTGTCTCTCGTGCGAAGCAAACTGGTTTACAATTGACACCAAAACAAATATTTGAACACCAAACGATTGCTGAGTTGGCGCAGGTAGTCAAAGAAGAACAAGGTGTACAAGCCGAACAAGGAATTATAACTGGAGATACGATACTTACACCTATTCAGCAAGGTTTTTTTGCACAAAATCATCCTAACCCACATCATTGGAATCAATCCATGTTCTTTAGAACGAAAGAGAAACTGGATATAGTATCACTGGAGAAGTCAGTGCGTAATCTTCTACTTCATCATGATGCCCTGCGTTTAAGATATGAACGTTTACCTGATGGGGCTTGGAAACAGTGGAATGAAGGAATAGAAGAACAATTGATACTTACTGTCATTTCATTAGCCGAAGTGCCGGAAGCCGATTGGCATCAAGTTATTCAAAAAGAGATTAATATTGCACAAGAAAGTTTGAATTTACATGATGGTCCGTTAATGAGAATGGTTTATTTTGATGAAGGTGAGAAGACTGGCCGATTATTTTGGACAATTCATCACTTAGCCGTGGATGGTGTTTCTTGGCGAATTTTATTGGAAGATTTGCAAACAGCGTATAATCAAGCGATTCAAGGGCAGAAAATTCAATTACCTATGAAGAGTACATCCTTTAAAGAGTGGTCGGAAAAATTACATCATTACGCTGAAACTGGAATATCACAAGAAGTGCTGCATTACTGGGAGCAGCAGTCTGAACAAGACGTAGTTAAACTGCCGATAGATGGTACTATAAGTAATTCAGTAAGCGCAGTAACTGAGGAAATTACTGTGGTGTTAAATGAGAATGAGACCCGTATGTTATTGCAAGAGACTTTAAGCACTCACCGTGTCCAAATCAATGAAGTATTATTAGCAGCATTGGTACAAGCTACAGCAGCATGTACAGGGCAGAAGATATTGAGCGTGGATTTAGAGGGGCATGGTAGAGAAGAAATTATTGAAGATGTTGACTTATCGAGAACCGTGGGATGGTTTACAAGTATTTACCCTGTTCACTTAAATATTACTAGTGCTAATACGCCAATTGCAGCATTAAAAGCAGTTAAAGAACAAGTTCGCAAAATTCCTAATAAGGGTGTTGATTATGGAGTGTTGCGTTACATGAACGCAACAATGTGTGAGCAATTGAGCTCTCAACATACACCGTCTATTAGTTTTAACTATCTTGGACAATTTGATCAAATGTTTTCTAGAGATGCAATGTTTATGCCGGAGAACGAATTTAAGCGTTTAGATCATGCTGCCGGTTCCAAGCGATCGCATGTAATTGATGTAATTGGGGTTGTAACGAATGGAAAACTTCAGTTCACTTGGGTATACAATGTTGGACAATTCGCCAAATCAACGATTCAAAATATTGCACAGAATATGCTATATCAACTGAGCAGATTGATTCAACCTTCAGATAGAGAATCTGCACTGACCATTTCGGATTTTGCAATGGCTAATCTTAACCAAGTAGGTTTGACAAATGTACTAAACAAAATGAATCGTGGAAAGAACAATCAGATTACTGATTTATATCCACTATCACCTTTGCAAGAAGGTATGATTTTCCACACATTGCATGACCAAGGGAATGAACATGTTGCACCGTATATAGTGCAATTAAGTTTTATGATTAAAGGGAAAATGGATATTCCTACTTTTGAGCAGGCGTGGAAATCTGTAATTCAGCGGCATGAAATTTTTCGTACAGCATTTGTTTGGGACGAAATTGAAGAACCATTACAAGTGGTGTATGAAAATATCCCATTTAAAGTGAACAAAGAAGACTGGCGTACAATGACAACTAAAGAGATAGAGGAAAAAAGAAAAGTCTTTTTGGCATTAGATCGAAAACAAGCCTTCCAATTTGATGAAGCGCCATTGATGCGAGTAACGGTCATTCAAGAAGGTGAGGAAGAATATCGAATTGTTTGGACACATCACCATATTTTACTGGATGGATGGAGTTTACCATTGGTCTTTAATGAATTACTTACAGTCTATCAGAAGAAAATGAATGGAGAAGCCGTGAAGTTACCTAAGCCCTCACCATATAAGAAATATATCCAATGGCTAAGAGAACAAGATAAGGAGCAGGCGGAACAATTCTGGAGAGAAAAGCTTAAAGGTTTCACTGCACCAACTTTGCTGGGCTTAGAAAGTAAAGAGGGAGAAAAAGGTTACACAGAGAAGGTTATGTATTTATCAGAAGAGCAGACCCAAGCGTTACAAGGATGGGCGAAACGCAATAAACTTACTTTGAGTACAGTAATTCAAGGTGCATGGGCATATCTCATGAGCCGGTATAGTGGAGAAAATGACATTGTCTTTGGTGTAACAAGCTCAGGGCGTTCTACGGAGATTATTGATGTTGAAAACATCGTAGGTCCTTTCATTACAACGTCACCGACGCGAATTCAATTGATTGATGATATAAAAGTAATGGATTGGTTGCAGAAGATACAAGAGGAAGAGATAGAAAGAAGACAATATGAGTATGCTTCTTTAACAGAAATTCAGGGATGGAGTGAAGTTCCTAGAGGAACACCGCTGTTTAATAGTTTATATGTGTTTGAAAATTATCCAGTGAAAGAGGAGTCTTCAGAAAATCTAGAAATTGGTGAATTGGAAGGAGTAGAGCAAACCCACTACCCATTAGGGCTGGCTGTAGTTCCAGGAACCCAGTTATCGTTAAAGTTAATGTATGACTGTAGTAAGTTTAATAGAATAACTATTGAACGAGTGTTGGGTCATTTACACCAAGTGTTGATGCAAATGCTCAAAAACATTGATCAAACTCTATCAGAGCTGGTATATATTACGGAAGCTGAACAAAGACAACTATTAAAAGAATGGAATGATAATGCTATATCCTATCCACGTGAGAATGTGATTCATCAACTATTCGAAGAGCAAGTAAATCGTACGCCTGACGCGGTGGCAGTGGTAGATGAAAAACAGCAACTAACATATCGAGAGCTGAATGAAAGAGCTAATCAATTGGCCCATCATCTACAGAAATGTGGAATTGGGACAGAGTCATTGGTTGGCCTCTGCTTTGAGCGTTCAGTTGAGATGGTTGTTGGTCTCATGGGAATTTGGAAGGCTGGAGCAGCCTATGTTCCATTGGATCCAACGAATCCGGAAAGCCGCCTGCGATATATTTTAGAAGACACAGGAATTCAAGTATTGGTTACAAATGAGGTATTAGTAGGCTGGATACCTAAAGAAATCAAGACAGTTTGCTTAGATAGGGACCAAGCAATGATTTCTCGAGAAATCAAACTTTCGCCGATATGTGAGGTAACAGGGGAAAACTTAGCGTATGTTATCTACACTTCCGGTTCGACAGGGAATCCAAAGGGTGCTTTAGTACAGCACCATTCTGTAATAAACCTATCATATGGTTTACAAAAAGAAATTTTCTCACATGAGATACCTAGTAATATGCGCGTCGGTTTAAATGCGTCAATTGCCTTTGATGTATCTATTCAGCAATTACAAATGCTGCTTCATGGTTCAAGTTTATATATTATCCCAGGTGAAGTTCGCACTAATCCGGAACAATTTGTTTCCTATATTAGGGAGAATAAATTGGAAATGTTTGATATGACGCCTTCATTACTTCAATTACTTATAGATGGAGGATTGCTAGAAACAAGTGCTGATGTTCATGTACCAAGTAAGATATTGGTCGGTGGTGAAGCAATTATGCCGTCATTATGGGAACAGCTAGTAGAGACTGAAAAAATTGATTTTTATAACGTATACGGTCCTACAGAATGTACGGTTGATACAACGTGTTATCATATCCAAACAGATAGTAAGCGAGTTACAATTGGACGTCCATTGCCGAACGTTCAAACTTATGTATTGGATAAAAATCTGTTACCTGTTCCAGTTGGTGTAACAGGTGAGCTATATATTGGTGGTGCAGGTATAGCGAGAGGATACTTGAATCGTCCAGAATTAACAGCAGAGCGATTCATTCGTCATCCATTTAATGAAGAAGAGTGTTTATATCGTACAGGAGATTTGGTTCGTTATTTACCTGATGGTAATTTAGATTACTTGAGAAGAATTGATAATCAAGTGAAAATTCGGGGCTTCCGTATTGAACTTGAAGAGGTCGAAGCGAATCTAGAGAGTCATCCATTGGTAAAAGAAGCAGTAGTTTTGGTAACAGAGGATAAATTAGGAGAGCAGAGATTGGTTGCTTATGTAGTTGGAGCTGGAAGCATGCATGACTGGCGTGAATATCTCAAGACACAAGTACCGAATTATATGGTTCCCGCACACTTTATTGAGGTAGACGAGATTCCTCTTACAATGAATGGGAAAGTTGATCGAAAGGCATTGTACAGTTTAACTATTCAAAGAGAAAATAACTTCTCTACACCAATCATTCCAAGGGATGAAATTGAATATCAGTTGGTTAAAATCTGGCAGGATGTGTTACAGATAGAAGATGTCTATGTAAATGATGATTTCTTTAATAGAGGGGGACACTCTCTCCTTGTAATCAAATTAGTTTCAAAAATTAGGGAGAAGTTTGGAAAAGAGATTAAGGTGTCTACATTGATTAAGAATCCAACATTGGAAGGAATCGCATGCCTTATTCGTGATAAGCATGATATGACAAAATCTGTATCAGCGCTGGTACCACTACAAGAATCAGAGAAAAGACCTTTCTTCTGCGTTCATCCGTTTATGGGGAATGTATTTTGTTACATTCAATTAGCAAGATTGCTTAAGAATCACTGTTCATTTTATGGTTTACAGAATCCTCTCATAGAAAAGAGAGAGATTGACGACTCGACCTTGCCGGAACTAATTCAACTTTACATTAAAGAAATAAAAAGTGTTCAGCCAGAAGGCCCATATCGTCTTGGAGGATGGTCTTTAGGCGGTGCAATTGCTTATAAAATCGCAACTGTACTAAGAAATCAAGGAGAGGAAGTTGAATTGTTGGTACTTATGGATACTAAAGTACCTTCAGAGCAAGATCGTAAAACAAGGGAGGATATGCTCTCATATATATCTGAACATTTCATTCCTAGAGATCTTATTGAGCAGGAAGAAGGCCTCGTCCATAAGCAAGATATGCTTGTGGAGCGATTAATTATGGAAGGAGTACTCCCGCCTGATGCAAATCTTATGAATTTGAAGCAAGTTATCAATGCTCATAGGAAATGCCTGAACTTAATGGCAGATAATGATTTGATACCATACTTTGGAGAAGTTATCTACTTTAGTGCTGAGGAAGGAAAAGAGTTGTTTACAGATTGGGGACCTTTATTAAAAGGAAGAATAAAGAAGTATTCTGTCCCTGGATCACATGAGGAAATAGTAGACTTCCCCGCAGTTGAAAAGATAGCTAAGTATCTATTAAATGAATTTGAAGGAATAAAAGAAACATCCCTTTCATTAACTGAAAAGTAGAGAGTGCAAAAGATGCAACGCTATGAACGAAAAGGGCAGCCCAATAACTGCAAATAAAGTGAAGGCAATAATGAATATATCAAGAGTATTACTTTTTAAGAGGATAATGCAAAAATTACTTGATAGAGACATAGAAACCTATACGAGTTGCTCATAGAATGATGTAAATGCTCTCCATTTTTTGTAATAGAAGCTAATGCTTTGATGATATTACTGAGGAAAGGTGTATATTTTCATTGATATGTAAATATGCACCTTTTCTATTGTATTTGCAATTTAATAAAGTTAATTTGAATTTATGTAACGCACATATATGAAGCCATCCTTTAAAAAAGGAAGTGATTTATCATACATATTCAAGCTGTGAAAATACCAAAGAATATTGAAAGTCATTTGTTTAAGCAACTTAGTAACTTGGTTTCAAATGAGAAGAAAGAACGAATGAAGCGTTTATTAAACTCATGCGACATTAATAGGACCCTGATAGGGGATTTACTAATCCGATCTCTAATCTGCCAAAAGTATAAAATTAATAATGAAGAAATTAGATTTATATATAATGAGTATGGAAAACCTTTTTTTGAAAATTTTTCTGACTTTCATTTTAATCTGTCACATTCAGGAGAATGGGTGGTTTGTACTACTGCTAATTTTAATGTGGGTATTGATATAGAAAAGGTTTCAGAAATAGAGGCTCTTAAATTAGCAAATGAATTTTTTTCAGAGGAAGAATTTTATGATATATCTAATATGAATTCTGATGAACAAATTAATTATTTTTATGATTTATGGACATTAAAAGAAAGTTATATAAAAACGATTGGAAAAGGGCTTTATATCCCGTTAAATTCATTCTCTATAAAAAAAGAGTCACGAACTTTAATTTCATATAAGTATATACCTCAAAACTTTTACTTTAGACAATATAACATTGAGCCAAATTATAAGATATCTGCTTGTGCAACAAGGGATGAATTTCCGCAAGAGATAATAATTAAAGACATTTATTCAATTTGCCAAAATATATACAAATTTGAAAGTAAGGAGAAAATCAATGCGGAAGACTAAACTTTTTTGCTTTCCACATGCTGGGGGATCTGCGTTTAGTTACGCAAAATGGAAAAATCACTTTAATCCATATATTGAGGTAGTCCCGATAGAGTTAGCTGGTAGAGGATATAGAATTGAAGAAAACTTGTACCAAAGTATGGAAGAGGCCGTAAATGATGTCTACAATAATATAGTTATGCAGATAGATGATTCGCCCTACATTCTATTCGGGCATAGCATGGGGAGTTTGATTGCCTATGAAGTAGCTAGGAAAATACAGGATTCTAATAACGAATTACCTGAATTTCTTGTTTTGTCCGGTAGAAACCATCCAAATAGTAAAATAAAAAATATCCGATATAATCTTCCTAACGAACAATTTAAAAGAGAAGTTATTGCAATGGGAGGTACACCATCTGGGGTACTTCAATCAGAAGAATTAATGGAGATTTTTCTCCCTATTTTAAGAGCAGATTTTAAGATTGTCGAGACATACATTCATGATAATAATATACAACCATGTGATATTGATTTTCTTATATTTAATGGGAAAAATGATGAATTTACTACATATGATCAAGTAATAAAATGGAAGAAATATACAAGTAAAACGTGTACTTTTCATTCTTTTGAAGGTAATCATTTCTTTCTAAATGAAAATATTGAAGAAATAGCAAAGAGTATTATAGGAAAGTTTAATTCTAAAAGATTATCAACTAGTTTTTAGAGATTTTCTTTGATCATCAGACAGTCGTTGGATAACTGGTGAGTTAATTGATGCAATTTGTGGATCTTGCTTATAATGCTAATTGTAAGTATTATGTACTTTAAAACCAAAACTTTCCCAATTTAATGTTGAGAAAGTTTTGGTTTTTATTATTCTAGTAGTAATCACTTTTTAAAGTTATAGAAATTTAAAAATAAAGTATTGTATACATGTAAGTATGATTAAAAATGAAAAGTTGTAAATGCTAAATTTAATTAAATACGCCTTACTCTCTTTAACATTGGCCTGAATGAATAGTTTATAGGAGATTACACTGGCTAAAGATGCGATAATTGTTCCGAGCCCTCCAATATTTACTCCTAGTAATAAAGCTTTCCAATCAGAAGTAAAGTTTGATAGAAGAATTGAAGTAGGAAAATTGCTAATCAATTGACTCAAAAATATGGAACTAAAGAAGACTGAAGTATCTCCTCTTAAATTAGCGCGAGCAAATGTCTCCAGCGCATCCGAATGGGAAATGTTTCCGATAAAAATAAAAAAACAGACAAAGGTTATTAGAAGAAAGTAATCGATCTTAAATAGTAAGTTTCTATCTAACGTAAATGCTGCCATCAATGTGACTATTAGCGCAATGTAATAATTAATAACACCAAAAATAGATGCAATGATAGTGATAAGTATCAAAATCCAGACGGTAGCTTTTTTTCGATTTTTCACGGTAATAACAGGTAGTTCTATTTTCAAATCTGTTTTTTGAAGTTTTTGAGTAAATATAAATAACAAACTAATTCCAAGTACAGCTAAAAGCAGGATTGAACCTAAAAATGGGATGAGCTTAATTCCATAGTAAGAATATAGGTATAAATTTTGTGGGTTTCCCATAGGCATCAAGCTACTACCGATGTTTGCCGCAATTGTCTGCAGGATGATTGTATCCGTCATGTTCATTTGTGTTTTTTTACTAATGACAAGTGTTATTGGTACAAAAGTGAGGAGAGCAACATCATTTGTTACAAACATGGAGCAAATAAAGCATAACAAAATTAGAATAATAGATATTGACCTGCTGTTATTGCATGTATTTAAAATCGCAACGGCAAGTTTATCTAATATCTTTAGCTGTTCAAAGGCCTTAATGGCCACCATTAAATTAAATAAGCTAATTAACACTTCAAAGTTAATATATTCGATCTTTGGTGAATGTATTAAGCAGCTTACAATTGCTAGTATCAGTGAAATGGTAAGTACTAAATCCTTTTTTAAAAATTCGAATTTCATAAGGAGTCTTTTTTTATTTTGAACGAATACAATTTCTTTCACAATACACCACCTGTAGTCTATGTTAGTAAATATACGTTTTTGGGGATAACTCAATATTGTTAGAAAAGAGGATGTCATAAGGTCCTAAATAAGAGTTTTGTAATGTTTCATCCCTCCAAAAAAATTAGTGTCTTTAATGTTGTAAATATGTGCAATATAGATGAATTCCACTAGGGGGATTAATTGATAAAACAAATGTTTTTTGTATGATACCATAAATAAATTAAATGTTTTATTTTTTTAATATTCTTACAATATTTCATTGATTCTTGATTTCAAATACTTTATATGAAGTTCTAAAAGAGAAAAAGTATGCATGTTTTTATGAAGAAAATAGAGGCTTGTCAAAGATTAGGTAGAACCGAATCTGCGACGTTTGGATACTGTATAAAATTCACAAAATCTCAGTGTTTTTTAGATAAAAAAACTTAAAATATTTTTTTGTTTTTATAAAAACCTGTACTTTTTCGTAACATTCTGTACTTTTAATTATAAATTAAAGACAAGGTTCTCTTAGTTGAAGAGTGAAAGCGCTTTATAGATTTTTCGTGAAGTTTTTACCTAGCCTATTTTTGAGATTAGTAGTGAGAAAGGAGATATTTCCATGTTCTTGAGAAAATTAACAAAAAACCACTTAATCACTATTGATTATTATGATTTAAATCACCGGTAAACGAAACAAACATAATAGTACAACAATGTTAGTGGATAAAAATATTAGTTTGCAGAAAGGGGTAGAGCATCCGTTTGTATAAGCATTAAGTACTTCAAAATTTCAGTTTTACGGTTACATGTTGTGATGTTTGCTTAAACAGGCCAATCCGATTCATATAGAAAATTTTTATCCTTGTTGTATTTGAATATGAAAGAGGTATTTATACCAGGAAATATAGGTGATTTTATATAGATTATGATAGATAAATTTTGGCATGGAGTGATGATATGGAAAGGTTTTTTGTAGAGTTAGTCGGATCAACAAATGATTTTTTATGGTCTAAATTGTTAATTATTATGCTTGTTATTTGCGGAATTTATTTTACATTTAAATTGAATTTTGTACAGTTTCGAATGTTAAAAGAGATGGTCCGTGTATTAATGGAGGGGAAAAGTGGTTCTAAAGATCAAATCTCTCCTTTTCAAGCGTTTTGTATTGGTATGGCAGCTCGCGTTGGAACAGGGAATATCACAGGAATTGCGATTGCAATTGCATTAGGTGGTCCTGGAGCTGTATTTTGGATGTGGATTATTTCTATTATTAGCTCGGCCTCCAGTTTTGTCGAAAGCACATTAGCACAAATATATAAAGTAAAAGATAAAACTGGTTTCCGCGGTGGTCCATCCTATTATATGGAAAAAGGGTTGAATAAACGTTGGATGGGAGTATTATTCTCTATTTTAATCACAATTACTTTTGGTCTTGTATTCAATTCAGTACAATCCAATACGGTTACAATCGCTTTTCAAAACTCATTTGGTACAGATCGTCTAACAGTTGGGATAATCATGGCCATTGCTTTTGCTGCAATTATCTTTGGTGGTGTACAACGTATTGCAAAAATGGCTGAATACAAGGTGGTATTTTTAGCGGTATTATACATTGGAGTTGCATTATTTGTTGTAGTTACCAACATATCAAAAATGCCGGAAGTGCTTTCTCTTATTGTTCAAAACGCATTTGGTTTTAAACAAATAGCAGGCGGTTCAATTGGTGCAGCACTTATGAATGGAGTTAAACGTGGTTTATTTTCAAATGAAGCTGGTATGGGAAGTGCACCAAACGTTGCCGCAACAGCAACAACAAGCCATCCGGTGAAACAAGGACTGATTCAAGCATTTGGTGTATTAACGGATACACTAATCATTTGTACTAGCACTGCCTTTATTATTTTGCTGTCTGATGCATATAAACAACCGGGGTTAAATGGTATTGCACTGACACAAGCAGCATTAAGTGAACACATCGGTCCTTGGGCATCGGGTTGTCTTGCTATCTTTGTTTTTTTATTTGGATTTGGTGCGTTAATTGGCAACTATTATTATGGTGAAACAAATATTCGCTTCTTACATACAAGTAAAGTGTGGTTAATGATATACAGAATAAGTGTATTGGCTATGATTGTATTTGGTTCTGTTGCAAAGATTCAAATTGTATGGGATTTAGCGGACTTATTTATGGGCTTTATGGTTATTATTAATTTAATTGCTATTACCTTACTTTCAAAAGTAGCATTTGCGGCGTTACAAGATTATATAAACCAGAAAAAAGCTGGTAAAGATCCTATTTTTTATAAAGAAAACATTAAAGGGCTTGAAAATATTGAATGTTGGGATAGTTATGAGAAAACTTCAAAAAAGAAAAGTGTGTAATAAGAAGGATATTCAGACTGCAATATGTCTGAATATTTTTCTTGGTTCTAGTGCAAATATTATTGATTATAGTAAAGAAAAAATCATTCTATATAAAGTTAATAGTACGGGGGAATATGATTACATGATAAAGGATTCTAGCGTTCAAGTTGAGGGTCAAGAAAAAGTTTGCTTAGATCAATGGGTAGCTCATTATCGAACGTATGCAGCTAAGGGACGAAGTGCCAGTTATATTCCAGCTCTGGGGGAAATAAATGTATCGCAGTTAGGTATTTGTATAGTAAAGCCAGATGGAACAATGATAAAGTCAGGAGATTGGGAGATACCTTTCACATTACAAAGTATATCAAAAGTAATCGGTTTTATAGCCGCTTGTTTAAGTCGCGGTATTTCTTATGTATTAGAACGAGTTGACGTAGAGCCAACTGGAGATGCCTTTAATTCAATTATTCGTTTAGAGATACATAAACCAGGAAAACCTTTTAATCCTATGATTAATGCTGGAGCGATTACGATAGCTTCACTTTTGCCAGGGACATCGGTGCAAGAAAAATTAGAATCTATATACGTATTAATTGAAAAAATGATAGAGAAGCGTCCCGCTATTAATGAAATAGTATTTCAATCAGAATGGGAAACGGCTCATCGTAATAGAGCATTAGCATACTATTTAAAGGAGAACGGTTTTCTAGAATCAGATGTGGAGGAGACACTAGAGGTTTACCTAAAACAATGTTCGATTGAAATAAATACAGAAGATATTGCCTTAATAGGGCTTATACTGGCACATGATGGATATCATCCTATTCGCAAAGAACAAGTGCTCCCTAAAGAAGTAGCTAGGTTAACAAAAGCTTTAATGCTTACTTGTGGAATGTACAATGCTTCTGGAAAATTTGCTGCTTTCATTGGATTACCAGCTAAGAGTGGGGTATCCGGCGGAATTATGACACTTGTTCCCTCAAAATCTAGGAAGGATTTATCGTTCCAAGATGGATGTGGTATTGGTATTTACGGACCAGCCATTGATGAGTATGGGAATAGTTTACCAGGAATTATGTTGTTAGAACATATTGCAAAAGAATGGGATTTAAGTATATTTTAAAAAGGAGCACAGATATTTTGGTGTTAGAGCGAGTCCAAAAGTGTTCAGACCTTATATTGTGTCTGAACATTTTTAAGTTATAAAGTATCTTTCTAAAGTAGAAGAGTGTAATGAATACTCACAATCTATAATGCTTTCGTTTATATCTTATTTATCAGTTTTTGAAAAAAATAGAGTAAGTATTGTATTAATGCAAATAGGTTTGTATACTGACTGTTAGGCGAAAGTGAGAAGTGATTATTTTGAATCTTAGTAATTTAGTAAAAAAAGACATCTATATTCTCATTTTAATGATACTTACAGTACCCTTAGTAGGTGAGATAAAGTCATTTCCTTTAAATGAAACATTTAGAATGAGCTTTGGTGCACCAACATTTTTCTTTTTTTTGTTATTGTTTCGACGAGTTCCAGCATTTTTACCGGGTTTTTTAACAGCGATAGTCGTGGTAGTATTTCGTATCTCAATGGATGTCATTATAAAGGAAAATATGGATTGGCTAGCCGCTTTTCATACTCACTATCCTAGTTTTTTCTTTTATTTTACTTATTCGTATCTCTTTCATTTAGCAAAAATCAAACGTTTTTATAATCAACCACTAATGATTGGTTTTATTGGTTGCATGATTGAAATACTGTCAGACTGTGTGGAATTAATGATTCAATATTTCGTATTAAAAACATCGATCACATCCGAGGCAATAAATGAGATCATTGTTATCGCATGTTCCCATAGTTTTATAGTTCTAAGCTTTTTCAATATGATGAAATTGTATGAAGCGCAATCAAGGGAGAGACACATAAAGAAACAAAATGAACACATGCTCATGCTCATCTCTAATTTATATGAAGATGCTGTTCATTTAAAAAAAACATTACAAGATGCTGAGAATATAACAAAAAAATCCTATGATTTATATAAAACTTTAGACTCTTTTGAGCACAAACAGATGGATTTTCAGTTTGGGGATTTAAGGCAACAGGCATTACAAATTGCTGGTGAGGTCCATGACGTTAAAAAGGATAACCAACGTATTTTTGCGGGACTTTCAAAGCTAATTTCTGATGAAAGTTTTACAGATTATATGTCTGTACATGAACTAGTAAATATCATTATACGGGCAAATACGAAATATGCACGGTTGCTAGAGAAAGACATCCAATTTGTGTATAAAATTGATGGTGTGCATCCTCATTATCATATTTACACAATCTTATCTATTATAAATAATATCGTTACAAACGCTGTAGAAGCTATCCAAGGTATGGGAACCATCACAATTGACATTAATAAAGACCACCATTTTGTTGAATTTCGAATAGGCGATAATGGTCCCGGTATTTCTTCAAAATATAAAGATTCAATTTTTGAGCCTGGGTTTACTTCTAAATATGATGATTTAGGCAATCCATCGACAGGTATCGGATTATCGTATGTTAAAGAAATGGTCGAACAACTTGAAGGTGATGTTACGCTTGAGGACAGAACCGAAGGAAAAGGATCAATTTTTATAATTAGATTAAGGATTGATCATATAATTTCGAAAGGGTGATTCTATGTATTTTTATATAGTAGATGATGAAAAAGCGGTTCGCTCAATGTTGGCTCAAATTATCGAGGATGAAGATCTTGGGGAGGTTATAGGAGAAGCTGAGGATGGTTTATCTTTAGAGCAACAAATGCTAATCCTTAAAAATATAGACATTTTATTTATCGATTTGTTAATGCCGATTCAAGATGGAATAAAAACAATTCGTCAAATAAAACCTTCGTTTAAAGGGAAAATCATCATGGTCTCTCAAGTAGAATCAAAAGAATTAATTGCTGATGCTTATTCGCTTGGCGTTGAATACTATATTATTAAGCCGATTAACCGGATTGAAGTATTAACAGTTGTTCGGAAAGTCATTGAACGAATTCGTTTGGAAAAATCGATAAAAAACATTCAAGAATCGCTTAATACGGTACTAAAATTGGATAGTAATTCAAGTGTGCAAGAAAAATACCGTAATGAAAAACATTTAAATACTTTTAATCATTTTCAAAATTCCATTCATTTTCTTTTGTCTGAATTAGGAATAGCCAGTGAAAGTGGAAGTAAAGATTTAATGGATATGCTAGATTATTTATATAAATATGAACAAGATAACACGTTGGAACAAGGTTTTCCCTCACTAAAAGAGATTTTTATGAATTTAGCTCAAAAAAAACTTGGGGATTCAGCTGAAGATACCGAATTAAAAAGGTTCATAGAAGCTTCCAAACAACGGATTCGGAGAGCAATTTATCAATCATTAAACCATTTAGCATCCCTTGGACTTACTGATTTTTTAAACCCGAAGTTCGAAAATTATGCTTCTAGATTTTTTGATTTTACTACCGTAAGGAGAAAGATGACAGAATTGAATAATGAACCAACATTACCTGCTCGTATTGATACGAAAAAATTTATTCAAGTTCTTTATTTTGAAGCAAAACGAATACACTTGGAGTTAAGATGATAAACTTTTGCTAATTATTATTTTCAATTGATAGATTGATAATTGTTTTCATGTTATTTGTTTTATATAGTTTTTCTAAGAGAGGACTTTCCTTTATTTCATATTGGTTTTAAAGTCAGAAAATTCCGTATCGATTCGGTAGAAGTGTATGAACTTAGAACAAAAGAATATGTATTTTTTATTTTTTAAACATTAATATTCATTAAAAAAAACGAGTATTTTCACAATAAAATATAAATACATAATAAGTTGAATTTAAAAAAGATGCTATCTTCTAGCATCTTTTTTTCTTTAAGAGGAAATATCATCGATCCTTATATTATTTAAAATTCAAATGTGGGCATATAAATAAGGGAAAAGGAGATAATATCTAACAAATTATAATTGGAAATGGTATTTTAGGTCAGAAATGTTTTTATACTAACTGGTTATTGGTGCTAAATAAGCATAATGTCTCGCTTTTCTGCTCTTTAATCTTATCGTTATTTTTTATTAAGTACATATCGTTTTTTAGAAATCTCAATCCTAGCAGAGTATATAAATTGGGTGATAAAAATGTGGAACATAATTACTTCTTATCTTCCAGGTTGGAAAGTCTTTGTACAAGCTTTTATCTTGTTTTTAATTCCGTATACTATCTCAAGATTTTTTCATTGGGTTCGTATGTCAGAGAAAGAGTGGGAAGAATGAGTTGGTGGAAGTCAAGAGACAAACAAGTGAAAAAAAATAATATTCAAAGTAAAACGAAACAAGAATATAAACCTTCTCAAAATACAATCGTTCATTTCACAAATGATTTTGCCTCTAACTTAGAACTTATAAAGCAACAAATCGGACATAATTCTGATGTTCGCTTTCGGAAGTTTAATATTGGACGCACAGATATTCAGGCTGGGATCGTTTTTGTTGATGGTCTATCAGATAAAGAGATAATTGACAAACATATTATGAAATTACTAATGGATGATTTTTCTGATGAATATAAAAATGAATCTTCTTATGTGGAGGGGACTGTTTCAAAAGAATATATTAATAATAAAGTTCTTACAATTAGTGAAGTAGCAGAAGTCCATTACATAAAAGATTTAATACCCAAAGTATTGATAGGTTCAACAGCTCTTTTAATTGATGGTTTAGCAGATGTGTTTATTCTTGGTACAACAAAAGCAAATAAACGAAACATGGAAGAACCAGTATCGGAGGCATTAGTCAGAGGTCCACGGGTCGGTTTTACTGAAGTATTAAGTGATAATACCTCACTTTTGCGAAGGCATTGTGCAGATGATAATTTATCATTAGTAAAGCTACCAGTAGGAGAACGTGCAAAGAAAGAGCTAGTTGTCGCATTTATTAACGATCTTGCTAGTACAGAATTGGTGGAAGAAATAAAAAATAGAATTCAGAAAATTGACATAGACAGTGTACTCGAATCTGGTTATATAGAGCAACTTATTGAAGATAATTATCTCAGTCCTTTTCCGCAGATTCAAAATACAGAACGACCTGATCGTGTTATTAGTGCTTTGATGGAAGGTCGAGTAGCTATTTTGTTAGATGGAACACCATTTGTTTTAATTGCTCCAGTTACATTTAGTATGCTACTGCAATCACCAGAAGATTATTATGAAAGGTGGCTTCCTGGTACACTTCTCCGCTTATTACGCTTCATGACAGCTTTTGTTTCATTATTTGCTCCAGCACTGTATATTTCTTTCATTTCATTTCATCCAGGATTAATTCCCACTAAGCTCGCTATTTCTATTATCGGATCGCGAGAAGGAGTTCCTTTTCCCGCTTTAATAGAAGCGTTAATTATGGAAGTAGCTATCGAAGTTTTACGAGAAGCAGGTTTACGTCTGCCTAAACCGATTGGACCGGCAATGGGAATTGTGGGCGGTTTAATAATTGGTCAGGCTGCCGTAGAAGCAGGAATTGTTAGTCCAATAATGGTTATCGTTGTTGCGGTAACAGCTATTTCTTCTTTTACTATTCCGCAATATAGTGTGGGAATT
This sequence comes from Bacillus sp. EKM202B, assembly GCF_011066025.1. Taxonomy (NCBI): domain Bacteria; kingdom Bacillati; phylum Bacillota; class Bacilli; order Caryophanales; family Bacillaceae; genus Bacillus; species Bacillus sp. EKM202B. Next base: position 41,633 of record NZ_JAAMNK010000030.1, read on the forward strand.
ACGTTACGCATTCTTCGTTTTGTAGCTATGTTTTGTGCTGCGATATTTGGATTGTATGGAGTTATTCTCTTCTTTCTTTTACTTTGCAGTCATTTAGTGAAACTGAAAAGTTTTGGCGTTCCTTATACTAGCCCTGCTGTTCCATATCGATTCAGTGACTGGAAAGATTTTATGGTTCGCATGCCATTAAAAATAATGAGACGTCGACCGAAAATAATGCATACCAAAAAAACTATCCGCAAAAGGTAGCTGATGACGAAAGGAAGTGGCCTTCAGTGATTACTATACCTAAAGACCGAATAACAACTTCACAAGCAGTTGTTATTATTGTAAATTACATACTTGGGACAGGAATTCTCACTTTGCCCAGAGCATCTGTGGAAAAAGTGAAAACACCAGATGTATGGTTAAGTGTGATATTAGGTGGGATACTCGCAATGGTTTCAGGAGTAATTATGGTCAAATTAAGTCAGCAGTTTCCAGAAAAAACATTTTACCAATACAGTCAAGATATTGTAGGGAAATGGATAGGCAGATTGCTTAGTTTTCTTATTATAGGGTATTTTCTTACAACTTCAGCATTTCAAATTCGTTCAATGGCAGAAGTAATAAGCTTTTTTTTGCTAGAAGGAACCCCCACATGGGCTATTGTTATGCCTTTTATGTGGATAGGTCTCTATTTGATTATGGGTGGTATTAATTCAATTGCACGGATGTTTGAAATAATATTTCCTATTACTGTTTTTATTTTTTTAATCATTTCCTTTATGAGTATCGGAATATTCGAGATAGATAATCTCCGTCCCGTATTAGGTTTGGGAATTAAACCAGTGCTAGATGGGATAAAAACAACGTCTCTCGCATATACAGGTCCTGAAATTATGTTAATTCTTTTGGTATTTATGGAACAACGAAAGAAAGCAGTAAAAGCTATTTTAGTTGGAATTTCTATTCCGTTAATCTTTTATGTAATAACTGTTGTAATGGTCATTGGTGCATTATCAATTGATGGGGTTGTAACAAGAACATGGCCGACAATTGACCTTATGCGCAGTTTTGAAATTTCTGGTTTGATATTTGAACGTTTTGAATCTTTACTGCTTGTAATATGGATTATGCAAATATTTGCTACCTATACGATTAGTTACTATGCAGCTGCATTAGGATTAGCGCAACTCTTTAAAAAGAGTATTCATCCGTTTATTTTTGCTTTGATTCCAATCATTTACATCATTGCTATGACTTCGAAAAATATAAATGACTTGCTTAAATTGGGGGATATGCTTGGTAATGTTGCATTATTTTTATTTGGTTTACTGCCACTGCTTCTTCTTATTATTACGCGATTAAAAGGAGGAGTAGTGTGAAAAATAAATTTAATTATATGCGCTTCTATTTGGCTTTGTTAGGGACGCTTTTGCTTCTATTTTTAACAGGGTGTTGGAGCAGCAAAGAAGTAGAAGAGTTGAGTTTAACTGCAGGTATAGCACTAGATAAAGGGAAGGATTCAACAATTGAGAAAGAGGATGAGGAAGGAGGTTATCCTAAAAGAAATCTTATAACAGCTACTTATCAAATTGTCAGTTCGCAAGCACAAAGTAAAGGGAACGGACAGCAAAAACGTTATATAAATGTTTCTGAGACCGGTGATTCCATTCATCAAATTGTTCGTGAGTTTTCATTGAAAAGAGAGAGCACAATGTTCAGCCCACATTTAAAAAACATTGTTATTAGTGATAGTCTTGTACGTACATACAGTTTAGAACAATTACTTGAACAGTATCTCCGCGACAATGAAGTTCGGCTTAGCTGTATGATCTTAATTAGCAAGGGTCTAGCGAAGGAGGTACTGGAATCAAACAAAAAAGGAGAAATCCCAGCATTTCGTTTGTCTGGAATTGCAGATAATCGAAATAGAACAACAAGGATTTTACCTCCTGTATCGCTCGCTAAATTGGAAGGAAAGATGCGGTCAGGTTCCAGTTTTCTTTTGCAAAATGTAATCTCGATAAATGGGGAAACAAAATTTGCAGGAGCTGCTGTAATTAAAGGGAAAACAAAAAAGTTGATGGGCTTTTTAAATGAGCAGGAATTGGAAGGAGTAGTATGGATAAACGGAAAAAGGAATGGTGGTGTGGTAAAAACTTTTGATAAAGAATCAAAGAAACTCATTATATACGAAATAAAGTCAATAAAAAGCAAAATCATACCACATGTTAAAGGAAATAATATTTCCTTTGATGTAAACATTGAATCAGAAGGGCGTTTGTCTGAAAATTGGATGCAATCAGGAAAGGATTTTGAAAATGAATTTTTAAAAAGAGAAGAAAAAGCTATTGAAAAAGAAGTAAAGCACTTAGTACATCATGTTACAAAAAAAATACAAAAAGAATATCAAGTCGATATTGCGGGTTTTGGCAACCAATTAAGAATTAAGCACCCGAGAACATGGGAGAAAGTCAAAAAAGATTGGGATCAAACATTTAGTAAGGTACCGATTAAATATCATATAAATGTAACTATACAAGATTATGGAGCATCAAGTTTAAAACGGTGAGACGTCTCAATTGACCTTATATTTACACAAAAACAAAAAGTTACGGAAATTTTAATTTGAAAATTTTTGTAACTTTTTGTTTTTTTATGTCCTTCTTATTATAGATTAAAGAAATGATTTTATCCCGCTATTTGCCGGGCAGTAAAACCCCCACCTCAAAATTCAGCGAAAGCAAAGAAGTTATTAGAGGTATATGTAAGCTTTATATAGGAAGGAGAATGTTTAAATTCTATTGATAAACCCAGTAATTGTAATAGCCCTTATTTAGAATAATAATTTCAAAATTAATAAAACTTAGAGTAGAAGGAGCAAGAGCAAATTATTATGAATAAACAAATAGGATTCATCGGATGTGGAAACATGGGTATTGCTATGATAGGTGGGATGATTAAAAAAAATATAGTTTCTCCAGATCAAATAATTTGTTCAGATTTAAACGTCATTAATTTAAAAAATGCTAGTAATGAATATGGCATAACTATAACTACTAACAATAATGACGTCGCTAACAGTGCTGACATTTTAATTTTATCAATCAAACCAGATTTATACTCATCAGTAATTAACCAAATAAAAGATCAATTAAAAAATGATGTAATCGTTGTAACTATTGCTGCAGGTGCTGTAATTGGCCTTATGGCTGTTATTTTTTCCAATATGTATGCGGCAACACGAGTATTCTTTGCAATGAGTCGTGATGGATTGTTACCGAAATCATTTGCGAAAGTTAATAAGAAAACTGGAGCACCCACTTTTATCACTGGATTGGCAGGAATAGGGAGCTCTATAATAGCTGGGTTTATTGACTTGAAAGAATTAGTTAATTTAGTTAATATCGGTAGTTTGGTGACGTTTGCGTTAGTTTGTCTATCAGTTATTATCCTCCGTAAATCACACCCAAATTTAAAACGTGGATTTATGGTACCTTTTGTACCTGTATTACCAAGCGTTTCAATTGTATGTTGTTTGTTTTTAATGCTAAATTTACCGTTAAGGACATGGGTGTACTTTAGTATTTGGATTACTATTGGGGTAGTAATATATTTCCTTTACTCAATAAAACACAGTAATTTAAATGAGGAAACGATCTCGAAATTACATGATAAAATTGCGAGATAATAACGATCGAAAATTTTATTAATAATCATATTGATAGTTGAGTAACATAGAAACAGTTTTTTGAAATTTAGCAAGAGATAAAATAAGAGATGCTAGGGCAGCTAAGTACTTTTTTAGAAACCTTGCTTGTTTTTTACGATTTAAAACTGCTAAGGAGAGGGAGAAGTATGAGTGAATTGCATTTTATGAGTCTAGAAGAACTGGATAATGAATTGGAAAAATCTGACAGTGGTATTTATTTCATTAAAGATTATAATGACAATATTATTTATGTAGGCAAGGCTTTTAGTATAAAAAGTAGAGTGTTAGCTCATTTTAATAGTTATTCCAATATTAAGGAATATGTACATTTATTTAATAAAGTAGCGTATCTCATTGAAGATAGTTTGTTAAAACGCTCATTGTTACAAGTTACGTATATGATTAAATATAAACCAGTATTAAACAAAGAAGTCCAAAAAGAATTCCCAGAGTTATATAATCAATATATTAAGCAAACAAATAAAAAATCTATGTTGTTAGAAATTGATGAAGCTAAAGAAAAAAGGGATGAGTTAAAGAATAGATTAGTAAAATTAGTGGGTGGAAAAACTATGTTTTATGACATAATTTCTCTGTTAAACAATGGATATAACTATCATGTCCTCGCAAAAGTATTGAGCATAGAACTTCAAACTTTAATTATAATAAAAGAACACCGAAATAAATTCCCGATACCACATAATTATAAGAGGACAATAAAACATCAAGATATAATGTATGCTTTATCTGGAAAAAAGAATTTAAGTACTTCAAGGTTAAACACTTAAATTTAAAATAGTAAATTCGTTGCTTTTAGCACTTCAACTAGACTGTGCCCCCGAAAGTTAGAGGAGTCGGTTTATTAGATAGCCTCTGGGATATGAGCCTAGTACAATGCTGGGTTCATACCTTTTAATTTTCCCTTGATTCTTTCATGCTTATAGCACTCTATATACTTTGCTAATTCTTGTTTGAAATCTGTTATACTTTCAAATTCTTTCAATACAGAAATAGACATACAAAAACGCCATTCTTTCTTATAAATCTACAGAAAGAATGGCGTATTCTTCAAAAGTGAGTTCCTTTATTGAAAAGCTTTAGTTCTATATGACAGATAAAAGGGCAAGCAGCGCTAAAATAGCGGGGAGTCCTTGTTTCACGATAATTGATTTATTGGATGTGAAACCTCCGAAAATAGCTGCTACCACCACACAAATGATGAAAAATAATTGAATCATATAACCAATGGGATTGTTTCCAAGTATAAGTCCCCAAATGAGGCCAGCTGCTAAGAACCCATTATATAAACCTTGATTTGCAAACATAATGGCTACGTTTCGATCTCCTTCTAAATGCTTCGGCAATTTGAAAGCGCGTTGTGCTACTTTTGAATTAATAAAAAACATTTCGAGAATCATGATAAATAAATGCTCTAATGCTACGATTCCTACTAAAAGAGCTGCGATTATTTCCATGCTATTCTGTCTCCTTTAATCCTTAATATAAATTTTATACTATTTCCATTTTGCAATTCTATCAACAGGGAGAAGATATGAAGCATATCCTTCGTCGGCTACTATATCAAAAGATAGAAGTAGAACTGATGCATAGCGCTCTTTTTCCAAACGAAAGAATGCATTGCTATTTTCCTTGTCATGTCCTCTGATTGGATTTGGATTATACATATGTGCACGTGCTGCCAGCATGAACTGCATGGAGAGAAGTACTAGATCAATCAGTGTAGTTCCGCGATTTTTCTTGGCATGGAAGTTTTTGGGGAAGAATATTTTTCATATGTAAAATAACAAAATGTAATTTATAAATATGAAGTTGATAAAATGAATTCGGATTAATAATATTCCCCAAGCTAATCCTATATAAACCGTTTACAAATTAATTATCTAAGTATTTCTAAGTTTAAAGAGTGCAGTGTCTTCGTTCTTTAGTTAATCAATTTTCAAATGTTGATTCAATATTTTCTATTCTCTTGGAACTTAGTTCTCGTTTACTTCTCACAAAAGCAATAAAATCAATTATCTCTTCTGTTGAAAGTACTTCTCCATCTATTAAAAGTGTTGAATCTGGATCGTTTAGGAGTCTTGTAATATCAATTACATCTTTGTTTTGATGTGAATGTTCAATTCGACCTAATATATAATCTACAGACGTATCAAATAAATCTGCTATTTTAGATAAAGATTGTAATGAAGGTAATCTATAACCATTTTCATAACCAGCATAGGTGCTTTTCGCAATCCCAAGTCGATCTGCTGTCTCTTGTAAGGACCATCTTTGATTTTTTCTTAATTCAGATAAACGTTCCAGCATTCGTCTCATACCCCATCTAATTTTATTAAATTAATTATAACATAGAAAAAGAATCAAGAACAGAAAAAAAGTACGCGTATTGAATACGAAAACTTGATTAATTCAAATTAAGTTATATAATGATAAGTATAAGTACGCATTTCGCGAACGATATATCGTTGTTTATTTTATGGAGGGGTTGTGTATGAAGAGAATTTTATTACTTGCAACTGGTGGGACAATTGCATCTGTGGAGGGGAATGAAGGGCTTGTTCCAGGATTGTCCGCTGAGGAATTATTGAATTATTTTTCGAGGTCATCCCGAAACTTAGAAATAGATTGCAAAATCTTAATGAATATTGATAGTACCAATATGCAACCTGAGCATTGGAAAGAAATAGCTAATGCTGTTTTTAATCACTATGATGACTATGACGGGTTTGTGATTACACATGGAACGGATACGTTAGCTTATACATCTTCTGCGTTATCTTATATGCTTCAAGGTTTAAGAAAACCAGTTGTTTTAACAGGCTCACAAGTACCTATTAGTTTTAAAAAGACAGATGCAAAGAAAAATGTAGCTGATGCTCTTAGATTTGCCTGTGAGGATGTTGGCGGTGTGTTTATTGTTTTTGATAGTAGGGTGATTATTGGGACGAGAGCAGTAAAAATGCGAACAAAAAGTTATGATGCATTTGAAAGTGTGAATTATCCATATGTTGCTGAGATAAATGAAGATGAAGTGAAATATCATTGGAAGCCAACTTCCTCACATAATGAACTTTCAATAGATACTAATTTATGTACGGACGTTTTTCTTATGAAATTGTATCCAGGTACAAAGTCAGAGATATTTGATTGTTTAAAAGATTTGTATAAAGGGATTATTATTGAAAGTTTTGGTAACGGTGGATTACCTTTTGAAGGAAGGAACTTGCTTTCGAAAATTCAAGAGTTGACTGAAATGGAGATTGCTGTAGTGATTACTACTCAATGCCTGGAAGAAGGAGAAGACATACTTCTCTATGAAGTAGGACGGAAAGTGGCGCAACATCAAGTAATATTATCTGGAGATATGAATACGGAAGCCATCATAGCAAAATTGATGTGGACGCTTGGAAAAACTAATAAATTAGAAGAGATTAAAAAAATTATTGAAGAGCCTTTAGCCTACGATTTAACAATAAAATCTGATAAGGATTGGTAATAACTTCATATGATTTATTTAGGTTTTACATTTAATATGGGGGAGAAATTAAAATGTCAATGACAAACAAGAACATGCGAGTGGAGAAGGATTTTTTGGGAGCAAAGGAATTACCCATTAAGACATATTACGGAATTCAAACTTTACGCGCTGTTGAAAATTTCCCGATTACAGGGTACAAAATTCATGAAAGTTTAATTAGATCATTCGCAATTGTAAAAAAAGCAGCAGCACTTGCGAATACAGATGTAGGTAGATTGGAATTGAATAAAGGCGGCGCGATCGCAGAAGCTGCTCAAGAAATTCTAGATGGAAAATGGCACGATCATTTCATCGTCGACCCAATTCAGGGCGGTGCAGGTACTTCAATGAACATGAATGCAAATGAAGTCATTGCCAATCGTGCTCTTGAATTATTAGGAATGGAAAAGGGAGACTATCATTATATTAGTCCAAATAGCCATGTGAATATGGCACAATCAACAAACGATGCATTCCCAACGGCGATTCATATCGCGACATTAAATGCGTTAGAAGGCTTATTACAAACGATGGGTTATATGCATGATGTATTTGAATTAAAAGCAGAACAATTCGACCATGTTATTAAAATGGGTCGTACTCATTTACAAGATGCTGTACCAATTCGTCTTGGACAAGAGTTTAAAGCGTATTCTCGCGTACTTGAACGTGATATGAAACGTATTAAGCAATCACGTCAACATTTATATGAAGTAAATATGGGAGCAACTGCAGTTGGTACAGGCCTAAATGCAGATCCAGAGTATATTGAAGCAGTTGTAAAACATCTTGCTACAATTAGTGAATTACCGCTTGTTGGTGCAGAAGATTTAGTGGACGCAACGCAAAATACTGATGCGTACACAGAAGTGTCTGCAGCACTTAAAGTATGTATGATGAACATGTCTAAAATTGCGAATGACCTTCGCTTAATGGCATCAGGTCCACG
>NZ_JAAMNK010000031.1:0-48501 GCF_011066025.1 Bacillus sp. EKM202B
AGTTAAGCTCTCTAGCGCCGATGGTAGTTGGGACCTTGTCCCTGTGAGAGTAGGACGTCGCCAAGCAACTAAAACACAAGTCTTTTGACTTGTGTTTTTTTGTATTGTTAAACAGTGCATAAAAGAAGTAATGGCAATACAAACACGTTGCCCAAGAGTAAATCATATTATATAAGAGATGGATGTATATTTTTCTGTAAATTGTTAAGGAATAGAGGTATCAAATATGTTTATTTAAATACAGGGAGGGAAGGTTATGAAATTACAAAGTGAAATTTGCATTGTTTGTGAGACAAAAAGAGAAGAAGGTATATATGTTTATAATAATTTGATATGTCATGAATGTGAAAAAGATATGGTGAGTACTGAGACAGATGATCCAAAATATATACATTATTTAAAACAGCTTCGGAAGTTAGAAGTATCATATTTATAAATAGGCATCTGCCTATTATTTTTTTTGCCTTAATATCTGTATAATAGATACAGAATGAATAATAAGGAAGAGATAGATATGAATCAAAAGCGTATGCCTTTATATGAGGCGTTAATAGAGTTTAAAGAAAGAGAACCACTGTCCTTTCATGTTCCAGGTCATAAGAATGGTGTAAACTTCCCTCAGGAAGCCATTGGGGAGTTTAAAGATATACTATCCATTGATGTAACCGAACTAACAGGGTTAGACGATTTACATAGTCCGTTTGAATGTATAGATGAAGCACAAAAATTATTAGCTGATGTATATGGTGCGGAAAAAAGTTATTTTTTAATTAATGGTTCAACGGTCGGAAATCTAGCAATGATTTTATCTTGCTGCGGTGAGCGTGATATTGTCCTTGTACAAAGAAATTGTCATAAATCAATCATTAATGGATTAAAACTAGCGGGTGCGAATCCAATTTTTCTAGACCCATGGATTGATGAGGCATATAACGTACCAGTAGGAATTGGTGATGAAGTTATTAAAGGGGCAATTAAAAGATATCCTAATGCTAAAGCCCTCATTTTAACGCATCCTAATTATTATGGTATGGGGATAGATTTAGAAGCAAGTATTGCTTATGCACATGCACATAAAATCCCTGTTTTAGTAGACGAAGCTCATGGAGCACACTTTTGCTTAGGGGAACCATTTCCAAAGTCAGCATTAGCATATGGTGCAGATATTGTGGTTCATTCTGCACATAAAACATTACCTGCGATGACAATGGGATCTTATTTACATATAAATAGTCATTTAGTGAATGAAGAAAGAGTTTCTGCTTATTTGAGTATGCTACAATCTAGTAGTCCGTCATATCCAATTATGGCTTCACTTGATATAGCGCGCTTTACACTAGCAAGTATAAAGGAAAAAGGTCATGATGAAATTGTCGAGTTTTTATGGAGATTTAAAAAAGGATTGTGTTCCATTTCGCAAATAGCTGTTTTACAATATCCGTTGCAAGATGATTTAAAGATTACTGTACAAACTCGTTGTCAGTTATCAGGATATGAATTACAGTCTGTATTTGAAAGGGCCGGAATATATACAGAAATGGCAGATCCATATAATGTCCTACTTATTTTACCTCTACAAGCAAAAGAGGAGTACATGAGGGCTATAGAGATAATTCGAGTTGCGTTGGAACATTATGAGGTGAAAGACAAGAACGAATCTATTCGTTATACTTATAAAAGAGAATCCTCTCCTTTACCGTATACATATAAACAATTAGAAGGATACAAAACAAAAGTAGTACCTATAGAAGAAGCGGTAGGGATGATAGCGGCGGAAATGATAATTCCATATCCGCCTGGAATTCCATTGATTATGTATGGAGAGAGAATTACTTCAGAACATAAAGAACAAATTATGTATTTAGAGAAAACAGGAGCTCGTTTTCAAGGTAGCACGAAAGATATGAAAGTGTATGATATAGAAAGTAGGTTTTAGGATGAAGGGATTATTTGTAACAATTGAGGGGCCAGAAGGTTCGGGTAAAACAACGTTAATTAAAAAATTATTACCATACTTTGAGCAAAAAGAACAAAAGGTAATGGCGACGAGAGAACCAGGTGGTATAGCAATTTCTGAAGATATTAGAACAATTCTACATAAACAAGAATATACGATGATGGAAGCACGTACAGAGGCGCTTCTTTATGCTGCTGCACGTAGACAACATTTAGTAGAAAAAGTTATGCCAGCGCTTAATGAGAACTATCTTGTATTATGTGATCGTTTTATAGATAGCTCTTTAGCGTATCAAGGATATGCAAGAGGCTTAGGAATGGATAAAGTATTTGAAATAAATCGCTTCGCAACAGAAGACTGTATGCCTAGTGTAACGATTTACTTAGACATTGAACCAGAGATTGGTTTAGCTCGCATTGAAAAAGATGCGGGGCGCGAAGTGAATCGATTAGATATGGAAGATATCTCTTTCCATAAACGTGTACGTGAAGGGTATTTAGAAGTTGTAGAACGTTTTTCTGATCGTATTGTATTAGTAAATGCTGATCAACCAATGGAAAAACTTATAGAAGAAGTTGTTCAGATTATAGAAGATAAATTGTTATAATAGAAGGAAAGAATGAAATAAGTGAGGTATGCATTATGAAGAAGACGTGGGAGCAGCTTTCTGCTATACAGCCCATCGGTGTAAAAATGTTGATGAATAGCATTGCAAAAGAGCGTATATCCCACGCTTACTTGTTAGAAGGAGGGAAAGGAACAGGGAAGTTTGCAACAGCGATTCAAATGGCAAAGAGTTTCCTCTGCTCTCAAAGGAATGAGGTAGAACCATGTCATGTATGTACAAATTGTAAACGAATTGACTCAGGTAACCACCCTAACCTACATATTGTAAAACCAGATGGATTATCTATTAAAAAGCAACAAATTCATGATTTACAGGAAGAATTTTCAAAAACAGGATTAGAGGCAAATAAAAAAGTTTATATTATCGAGCATGCAGATCGTATGACAGCAAATGCGGCAAATACACTATTGAAATTTCTAGAGGAACCGAGTAGTGATACAACAGCTATTTTACTTACTGAACAAAGTCATCAAATTTTAAATACGATTTTATCTCGCTGTCAAGTTGTTACATTTAGACCGTTACCTACGGAGTCTTTAAGTAGAAGATTACAGGATGAAGGCATTACATCCTCTTTATCAACTCTAGCTGCACAGCTTACGAATAGTTTTGATGAAGCTTTAGCTTTATGTAATGATGAATGGTTTGCACAAGCACGAACTTTAGTGATAAAATTATGTGAAGCGCTCGAAAAAGATAAAGCCTCTATTTTTTTTGTACAAGAAAAATGGGGAAAACACTTTGGAGAGAAAGAACAGTTACAGCAAGGTTTAGATATGTTGCTCCTTATTTATAAGGATTTATTATATGTTCAACTTGGAGAAGAAGATCGTCTTGTTTTTCATGAGCAGAAAGAGATGTTTGAATCTTTTTCCTATGCTCAGAAGCGCATTGTATCAGCTCTCTTTAATATATTAGAGGCAAAAAATAGAATCAACGCTAATGTAAATGCGCAGCTTGTGTTCGAACAGTTAGTGTTGCGGTTGCAGGAGGGATGACCGTTTTGTATGATGTAGTAGGTGTTCGCTTTAAGAAGGCCGGCAAGGTATATTACTTTGATCCGAATCAGTTCGATATCTCTGAGAATGAGTTTGTAATTGTAGAAACGGTAAGAGGTATTGAATACGGAAAAGTAGTTATTACCAAAAAGCAAGTTGATGAAAACGATGTTGTGTTACCGTTAAAAAAGGTTATTCGTATCGCAAATGAAAATGATCGTACCATTGTTGACGAGAACAAACATGCTGCGAAAGAGGCATATCAAGTTTGTCAACAAAAGGTAGTAGAGCATAATCTAGATATGAAACTTGTAGATGTAGAGTATACGTTCGATCGTAATAAGATTATTTTCTACTTTACTGCAGATGGTCGGATTGATTTCCGCGAACTAGTGAAAGACTTAGCGGCAATTTTTAGGACGAGAATTGAACTAAGACAAATTGGTGTTCGTGATGAAGCGAAGATGCTTGGTGGTATTGGTCCATGTGGTCGTATGCTTTGTTGTTCTACTTTTTTAGGAGATTTTGAACCTGTATCCATTAAAATGGCAAAGGATCAAAATTTATCATTAAATCCTGCAAAAATTTCTGGTTTATGTGGTCGCTTAATGTGTTGCTTAAAATATGAGAATGATGAATATGAGGCAGCAAAGGAACAACTTCCTGATTTAGATCAACGTATACAAACACCACATGGTACTGGCCGTGTTATCGGATTAAATATTTTAGAAAGATTAATTCAAGTGGAGCTAGTAGACAAGGAACGGATAGTAGAATATACGTTAGATGAGTTAGTGAATAAAGGGGTCGTTTCGAGTCAAACCACAGATTAATGAGGTGGGTGCTTGTGGAGAAAAAAGATATTTTTGCATCGGTTTCTAGTATGGAAGAGCAAATTGGACATTTATATAAACAGTTGGGTGAATTAAAACAACATCTTGCAGAGTTGTTGGAAGAAAATCAACATATAAAAATGGAAAATGAAAATTTGCGACACCGTTTTGAAGAAGTGCAGAATAAAGAAAAACAAAAAGCTCAAAAACGTAAAGAAGTGAAGACGAAGACGGATATTGGTGAAGGCTATGACAATTTAGCAAGACTATATCAAGAAGGTTTCCATATTTGCAATCTACATTATGGAAGTGTACGTAAAGAGGGAGATTGTTTATTCTGTCTGTCATTTTTAAATAAAAAGTGAAATTACCTTTCCAATTATAATTGGAAAGGTAATTTTTTATACATGAGAATAGAACAAAATGTATTTGTATATTAGTAGAAGATGAAATAGGGTAGGTTAAGTGTAAGAAAAGGAGTAATATATGAATTTATACGAAGATGAACGTTTAGATTATTTATTAGCGCAAGATATGAAGATTATACAAAGTCCATCGGTGTTTAATTTCTCTTTAGATGCCGTTTTACTTGCAGATTTTGCTTGGGTGCCAATTCAAAAAGGAAATTTACTTGATTTGTGCACAGGTAATGCGGTTGTGCCCCTTCTATTAAGCACGAGAACAAAAGGGAATATTACAGGTGTGGAAATTCAAGAACGTTTATATGATATGGGAATAAGAAGTGTTCAATACAATAAGTTAGAAGAAAGAATTCAACTCATACATGGAGATTTGAAAGATATGCCAGAGAAACTTGGGCGCCATCAATATGATGTTGTTACATGTAACCCTCCTTATTTTCAAACACCTCAAACGTCTGAGAAAAATATGAATGAACATTTAGCAATAGCTCGTCATGAAATTATGTGTACGTTAGAAGATGTTGTATCTGCAAGTAGTCAGCTAGTAAAACAAGGTGGGAAAGTAGCGTTTGTACATCGCCCAGGTCGTTTACTCGACATTGTTACATTAATGCGTAAATACAAAATTGAACCAAAGCGTGTGCGATTTGTTTATCCTAAGGCAGGTAAAGAAGCAAATACATTGTTAATTGAAGGAATTAAGGATGGGAACGCAGATTTGAAAATCCTACCACCTCTTTTTGTATACGAAGAAAATAACGAATATACAAAGGAGATTCGTTCAATTTTATATGGAGAAGAATAAGCATTGTTTTTATGTGGTGGAATGTTCTGATGGAAGTTATTATGCTGGATATACAAATCATATAGAAAAACGGATTCAGACTCATAATAGTGGAAAAGGTGCTAGATATACACGTGCTAGACTTCCAGTTGTTTTAAGGTATGTAGAGAATCATGAGGATAAACGAACAGCTATGCAGGCTGAATATCATTTTAAGCAGTTAACGAGAAAACAAAAAGAAGAATATATGCAAAAAGGAGAACGCTATGTGGCAGCAAAAAAGCTTTCAACAAAATGAAAAGGGGATGTTATATCTAGTACCTACTCCAATTGGAAATTTAGAAGATATGACATTTCGTGCAATTCGGATTTTAAAAGAGGTAGATGTTATTGCAGCGGAAGATACAAGACAAACAAAAAAACTTTGTAATTATTTCGAAATTGAAACACCTGTCATGAGTTACCATGAGCATAATAAAGAAGTAAGTGGAAAGAAAATATTAGAGAAGCTAGAGGAAGGGAAGAATATAGCACTTGTTAGTGATGCTGGTATGCCGTGTATTTCCGATCCAGGCTACGATATTGTTGTCGAGGCCGTAGCTGAGCAATATCATGTGGTTCCGCTTCCTGGGGCAAATGCAGCCCTTACAGCGTTAATTGCATCCGGTCTTAAAACAAAGCAGTTTTATTTCTATGGATTTTTACAAAGAAATAAAAAGGAAAGAAAAATGGAATTAGAAAAACTTCGCTATGTGCAAACTACAATGATGTTTTATGAAGCACCTCATCGTCTAGATGACACTTTAATCTCGATGCAAGAAGTGTTAGGCAATAGAGAAATTGTATTATGTCGAGAGTTAACGAAAAAGTTTGAGGAATTTATTCGAGGAACAATCGAAGAAACAATTGAATGGACGAAGCAAAATGAAGTTCGTGGTGAGTTTTGCATTTTAGTAGCTGGTTCAACGGAAGAACCTGCTCCAGAAGAACAATGGTGGGAATCTATTTCAGTATATGATCATATTGAACATTATATAAATGAAAGAGGCATGAATTCAAAAGAGGCGATAAAAACAGTCGCTAAAGATCGGGATTTGTCGAAACGCGATGTATATCAAATCTATCATGTCGATAAAAAATAAGCTTCTCATAATTGAGAAGCTTATTTTGCTGTTTCGATATAATCTTGAAGTTCGTTTAAGATTTGCTCAGCGCCTTCTTTGCTTAAGATAATTTTACCTTCAGCTAAAGATAGGTTACCATCAGATACTTCACCAGTTACTTGGCAAGTCATGTTTGGTTTATATTTTTTTAAGATGATTTTTTCGTCATCAACATAGATTTCAAGTGCATCCTTTTCTGCAATACCTAAAGTACGGCGTAATTCGATTGGAATTACAACACGACCTAATTCATCAACTTTACGAACAATACCAGTAGATTTCATAATTCTTTTCCTCCTAAATAAATAGTTTATAAGTTTCGAGTCTATTTTTTTGATTCGTCATTTTTCGACAAAATACCCTATGGACATATGATACCAATCATTTACATTTCCGTCAATTCTTAAATTCTATATTTTTTAAAAAGATTTATAGATTTCTTACTTCTTATATATAATAGAATGGGAGTAATTTTTGCAATTATTTTCTGAAAAATATATTTATTTAAAAGTAGGGTTGTATATTTTGTTTGAATATGAGTAATAGATGATAAAGATATGTAGCATTAACTGGTGTTTATCCCGCGTTAACGAGCAATAAGATTCCCGCTTTAAAATGCGGTTGGAGCAAAGAAGTTAAGTTGGAGTCGGGCTGCTCGTAAAAGCTTGATTAGTGAGAGTTAATAATTTGTGGGGGATAAACACCCCTACGGATTAAAGTTTCACTTTATATATGAGTTTTTGATATACTATTTATAAATACATATGAGGTTATTCGGGAGGTCCAAAACAATGACAAAGGAAAATAAGTCCTTTTATATTACTACCCCAATTTATTATCCAAGTGGAAAGTTACACATTGGACATGCTTATACGACAGTAGCAGGAGATGCAATGGCACGATATAAGCGTATGCAAGGCTACAATGTTCATTATCTAACAGGAACTGATGAGCATGGGCAGAAGATCCAAAAGAAAGCAGAAGAGTTAAATGTGACACCACAAGCATACGTGGATAATATTGTTGCAGGAATTAAAGAGCTTTGGGAGAAAATGGATATCTCTTATGATGATTTTATTCGCACAACTGAAGATCGTCACAAAGATGTTGTCGAAAAGATCTTCAAGCAACTAGTAGACCAAGGTGATATTTATCTTGATGAATATGAAGGTTGGTATTCTGTACAAGATGAAACATTCTATACAGCGCATCAATTAGTAGATCCAATTATGGAAGGTGACAAAGTAGTTGGAGGAAAAAGTCCAGATAGTGGTCATGATGTAGAACTTGTTCGTGAAGAATCATATTTCTTTAGAATGGGTAAATATGTCGACAGACTATTAAAGTTCTATGAAGATAATCCACATTTTATTCAGCCAGAGTCTCGTAAAAATGAAATGATTAATAACTTCATTAAACCAGGATTAGAAGATTTAGCAGTTTCTCGTACTTCATTTGATTGGGGAGTTCGTGTTCCAGGCAACCCAAAACATGTTATTTACGTATGGGTTGATGCATTATCTAACTACATTACAGCATTAGGTTATGGAACAGAAAATGAAGAGATGTATAAGAAATTCTGGCCGGCAGATGTGCATTTAGTCGGAAAAGAAATTGTTCGTTTCCATACAATTTATTGGCCAATCATTTTAATGGCATTAGATTTACCTCTTCCGAAAAAGGTCTTTGCTCATGGCTGGATTTTAATGAAGGATGGAAAAATGAGTAAGTCAAAAGGAAACGTAGTAGATCCAGTTACATTAATTGATCGTTACGGATTAGATGCATTACGTTATTACTTACTTCGAGAAGTTCCGTTCGGATCTGATGGTGTATTCACACCAGAAGGATTTGTTGAACGTATCAACTTCGATTTAGCAAATGACTTAGGTAACTTATTAAATCGTACAGTAGCTATGATTGATAAGTACTTTAACGGAGAAATACCTGCATTTAAAGCAAATGTAACGGAATTCGATGAAACGTTAGTAACGTTTGCAAAAGATACATTGCAAAAAGTAGAAGACGCAATGGAAAATATGGAATTCTCTGTAGCGCTAAGCTCAATTTGGCAATTGGTTAGCCGTACGAATAAATATATTGATGAAACACAACCGTGGGTATTAGCGAAGGATGAAAATGATCGTGAAAAGTTAGCTTCTGTAATGGCTCATTTAGCAGAAGTACTTCGTCAAACAGGTATTATGCTTATGCCATTCTTAACAGTAGCACCAAGCAAGATGTTTGCTCAACTTGGTCTTACTGAAGAAGCACATAAATCTTGGGAAAGCCTATCTACAATTGGATGTATTCCAGGTGGAACAAAAGTAGAAAAAGGAAACCCAATTTTCCCTCGTTTGGAAATGGAAGTAGAAGTAGAGTATATTAAAGAACAAATGAAGAGCTCTGCGCCTAAAGTAGAAGAGAAAAAAGAAGAAGAACCGCAGGCAGAAGAAATTACAATTGATGATTTCTTTAAAGTAGAATTACGAGTAGCTGAAGTAATATCGGCTGAACCTGTAAAAAAAGCAGATAAGCTGTTAAAAATCCAGCTTGATTTAGGTACAGAAAAGCGCCAGGTTGTTTCAGGTATCGCAAAATTCTATTCTCCGGAAGACTTACAAGGTAAAAAAGTTATTTGTGTAACAAACTTAAAACCTGTAAAATTACGCGGTGAATTATCACAAGGTATGATTTTAGCGGGTGAAGAGAATGGAGTATTGTCATTAGCAACAATCGACCAAAATCTTCCGAATGGTACAAAAATCAAGTAATTAAGGCAAGAAAAGAGATGTTTCACGTGTAACATGTGTGAAGCGTCTTTTTTCTTTTTAAATTTCCTTTTTTTGCATTAAAATTGTAGTATTGTTATCGTTGAGTTAGAAAGAAAATCGTTTTTCTCTATGATAGAATTGATTTCAATATAAAAGGAGTTATTTATTATGTTGTTTGATACACATTCACATTTAAATGCAGAGCAGTTTGAAGAAGATTTACAAGAAGTTATTGCACGAATGAAAGAAGCTGGAGTTACATATACAGTTGTTGTTGGATTTGATGAAGTAACGATAAAAAAAGCGATTGAATTAGCTGAGGCTTATGATTTTATTTACGCTGCAGTTGGATGGCATCCTGTAGATGCTATCGACATGAAAGAAGGACATTTAGCTTGGTTAGAAGAATTAGCTTCACATCCTAAAGTCGTTGCAATTGGAGAAATGGGACTAGATTATCACTGGGATAAGTCTCCTAAAGAAATACAGAAGGAAGTATTCCGTAAACAAATTGCATTAGCTAAAAAAGTGAAATTACCAATCATTATACATAACCGTGATGCAACTCAAGATATTGTTGATATTCTAGAGGAAGAGAATGCGGCTGAAGTAGGAGGTATTATGCATTGCTTTAGTGGTAGTGTCGAAGTAGCACAGCGATGTGTTGATATGAACTTTTTAATTTCATTAGGTGGACCGGTTACATTTAAAAATGCTAAGAAACCGAAAGAAGTTGCAGTAGAGATTCCCTTAGAGAAATTGTTAATAGAGACGGATTGTCCATATTTAACACCACATCCATTTCGAGGGAAGCGAAATGAACCGAGTTATGTAAAGCTTGTAGCAGAAGAAATTGCGAATTTAAAAGGGATTTCTTATGAGGAAGTAGCAGAAGTTACAACAAAAAATGCAAAGGCTTTATTTGGTGTTGAATAAAAAAGGAATGGGAGAACCCATTCTTTTTTATTTTTTGAGAAAAGAAATAGTAGAAGCGAAAGAGAAGATAAGGGGAAATTAGGAAGTGTTACAATAAGGAGAGAGAACAAAGTTTGTACCAGTCTATTTTTTAAAATGTAAGAATGGGGAAAATAATAATGGAAAAGTCGTCATTTTTTTGTTTTACTAAGTAGAGACGAAATGAGTGTGGAGGCAAGCATGAAAATTAAAGAGATTATCGTTGTAGAAGGTAAAGATGATACAGTTGCAATTAAGCGTGCTGTTGATGCGGATACAATTGAAACGAACGGTTCAGCAATCGGTGATCATGTTATTGAGCAAGTTAAATTAGCGCAGCAAAAACGAGGCGTTATTATTTTTACAGATCCGGATTATCCAGGAGAGCGTATTCGAAAAATTATTTCTGACAAGGTACCTGGATGTAAGCATGCTTTCTTACCGAAGGAAGAAGCGCTTGCTAAAAGAAAAAAAGGTGTTGGAATTGAACACGCTTCTAATGAATCGATTCGCCGTGCTTTAGAGAATATACATGAAGAAATGGAAGCTTACACAAGTGAAATTAGTTGGAGTGATCTAGTCGATGCAGGCTTAGTGGGCGGAGAAATGGCAAAGAGTCGCAGAGAAAGAATGGGTAAGCTATTAAAGATTGGTTATACAAATGCAAAACAGTTACATAAACGTTTACAGATGTTTCAAGTTTCAAAAGAGACGTTTGCAGAAGCTTATAAACAAGTAATACAGGAGGAAAAGAAATGAAAGATATCGCAACGCCGAATCGTACGAAAGACATTGTTGAAAAGTATGGATTCTCATTCAAAAAAAGTTTAGGACAAAATTTCTTAATTGATACAAATGTATTAAATCGTATTGTTGATCACGCAGAAATCGGTTCAGAAAGTGGTGCAATTGAGATTGGACCAGGTATCGGTGCGTTAACAGAGCAGTTAGCGAAGCGTGCTAAAAAAGTGGTGGCTTTTGAAATTGATCAAAGATTATTACCAATTTTAGACGAGACGTTAGCTCCATATAGTAACGTTACAGTTATAAATAAAGATGTACTAAAGGCAGATGTACACGAAGTGTTTAGTGAGCAATTTGAAGAAGGACAAGATGTAATGGTAGTAGCTAATTTACCATACTATATTACAACGCCAATTTTATTTAAATTGCTTGAAGAAAAATTACCGGTTCGTGGATTTGTTGTTATGATGCAAAAAGAAGTTGGAGATCGTTTAGCTGCTAAACCTGGAACGAAAGAATATGGTTCTTTATCAATTGCTATTCAGTATTATACAGAGGTAGAAACAGTTATGACTGTACCGCGTACAGTGTTTGTACCACAACCAAATGTTGATTCTGCGATTATCCGTCTTCTAAAGCGTCCGAAACCAGTTGTAGAAGTGACAAATGAGACTTTCTTCTTTGAAGTAGTAAGAGCAAGTTTCGCACAGCGCCGTAAAACTTTAATGAATAATTTATCGAATAATTTAAATGGTTTCCCGAAAGATAAAGAGCTGTTGGATCGAATTTTAACAGAAGTAGGAATTGATCCAAAGCGAAGAGGCGAAACGCTATCTATCGAAGAGTTTGCAACATTAAGTAACGCATTAGTTCTTCATAAGTTATCATAAGGATATGAAAGGGACAGTTCAATTTGAGCTGTCCCTTTTGTCACCTTTCCTTTCCTAAATTCATACTTTAAAAACAGGTAAGATGGCCTAACGAGTTTGGAGGTAGGAGAATGGCTTTACATGTTGGAGAATTAGTGGAACGATATTCTCATAATAGGGATATCCTTTTTCGTATTATAGAAATAAAAGGCGAGATAGCTATATTGTTTGGGGAGGAAATTAGACTTGTGGCAGATGCGCCGCTTGAAGATTTAATTAGTATAGATCAACGAGAACATAAAAAAAGAGTGAAGCGTGAAAAAGAAACAATGGAGCGCACGTACCGTTTATTTCAACAAGATTATGTATTGATGAAACAAAGGCATGAACACACTTCAACTGGTGGATACACAAGTGAAGTGAATTACTTTCAAATGCCAGGACGCGTATTGCATATAGATGGGGACCCTTTGTATTTGCGCAAGTGTTTAGACCTATATAATAAAATTGGTGTTCCTGTACAAGGTGTTCATTGTAAGGAAACAGAGATGCACGAAAAGGTAGTAGACTTAATAGATCATTTCCGCCCAGACATTTTAGTTATTACAGGACACGATGCCTATACAAAATCCAAAGGGGTAAAGGGAGATTTAGCAGCATATAGGCATTCAAGGCATTTTGTACAGGCTGTCCGAGAAGTACGAAAAAAATATCCATCATTGGATCAACTCGTTATTTTTGCTGGGGCGTGTCAATCGCATTTCGAGGCGTTAATTCGAGCGGGTGCTAACTTTGCTAGTTCTCCGTCTAGGATTAACATTCATGCACTAGACCCTGTGTATGTGGTTGGTAAAATTAGCTTCACTTCATTTATGGAGAGAGTAAATGTATGGGATGTTGTACGTAATACGATTACTGGTGAAAAAGGACTGGGTGGAATTGAAACGAGAGGGATTTTACGAACAGGATTACCCTTCCAACATTATGAAGAATAAGCAAGGTACATACGTATCTTGCTTTTTTATGCGTAAGAGAATGAAATGAATTTGGATAAAAAGTGGTAAGAGCGTAAAGACTATACAATGATACTTTTACAATATAGTATTTCTTCTATCTATTCGAACGCATGATGCTTTTATAATGATATAGTCTGTGAATTGCGGTTAATAATTGGGATAGATATATCGTGTTTTAAGTGTTCAATCTAAATTACAGCGAGGTGTAGCAAGGTATATGTCAAAACGTTTAGATGAAATTAAAAGCGAATTAGATCACCATCTTGGACAGCGACTTATGTTAAAGGCGAATAGCGGAAGAAGAAAAACAGTGGAGCAATCAGGTGTACTTGCAGAAACTTATCGTTCTGTGTTTGTTGTACAGTTAGACCAACAAGAAGATGCATTGCAACGTGTATCTTATAGTTATGCAGATGTTTTAACAGAGACGGTAGAGTTAACATTTTATGGTGAACCCCATAATGAAATTATTTTATAACTCATGTGTCGTTACATATATTCCCACAAATGAAAAGTTATATTATTTTGCATACTAATTATACCGTAGCAAAATAAGGGGGGACTCTGCATTGAGTAGACGAAGAGGTGTCATGTCAAACCAGTTTAAAGAAGAGCTAGCAAAAGAGCTGGGCTTTTATGATGTTGTTCAGAAAGAAGGATGGGGCGGAATTCGTGCGAAAGATGCTGGTAATATGGTGAAACGCGCTATAGAAATTGCAGAACAGCAATTAATGAAACAAAACCAGTAGTTGTAAGATTACTTTCTATGCTACGGTAGCCGAGGAGAGATTCCTCGGCTTTTTGTACTCTGAAAGGTGCCATCATTTTACATAAGTAGTTTCATTCTGAATGCTTTTCGTTATAATTAGGGAAGTGTCATCGTCTTACTATAAATTTATGGTAAAATAAACGATAAAAGATTGAGTACATAGAGTGGGTGAATAGATTGAAGCTACTAGTGAAAGCACCAGCAAAGATTAATCTGTCGTTAGATGTACTGGGAAAAAGACAAGACGGATATCATGAAGTGAAAATGATTATGACAACAATTGATTTAGCGGATCGTTTAGAACTAATGGAATTAGCAGAAGACCGTATTGAAATTTTATCCCATAATCGGTATGTCCCAGACGACCAACGAAATTTAGCTTATCAAGCAGCGAAATTATTAAAAGAGAAGTTTAATGTGAAAAAAGGTGTATCTATTACTATTGAAAAAACGATTCCAGTAGCAGCTGGATTAGCAGGTGGAAGTAGTGATGCAGCAGCGACATTACGTGGTCTTAATAAATTATGGAATTTAGGGCTTACAATTGACGAATTAGCAGAGCTTGGCTCAGAAATTGGATCAGATGTATCGTTCTGTGTATATGGAGGGACAGCAATTGCCACTGGAAGAGGAGAGCGAATTGAGCATATAAAAACGCCACCTTCTTGTTGGGTTATTTTAGCGAAGCCACATATTGGTGTATCTACTGCTGACGTGTATGGAAATTTAAAACTAAATCGAGTTACACATCCAAATGTAGATAAAATGGTTGATGTCATCAATGCTGGGGATTACAAAGGGATTTGTGATACTGTTGGTAACGTCTTAGAAGATGTAACATTTAAGATGCATCCCGAAGTTGCTCGTATTAAAGCACAGATGAAACGATTTGGAGCAGATGCTGTATTAATGAGTGGAAGTGGTCCAACTGTATTCGGACTTGTACACCATGATTCGCGAATGCATCGCATTTATAACGGATTAAAAGGATTTTGTGAACAAGTATATGCGGTACGTTTATTAGGAGAGCGAGAAACGCTTGAATAAAGACGTATAATACGTTATGATTTGTTTAGAATATTCGTGATTTGAGGTGGGCGTATGAAAATTAGACGAAGTACAAGATTAGTCGATATGACATATTACTTGTTACAAAACCCTCGTCAGCTAGTTTCTCTCACTTTTTTTGCTGAAAGGTATCAATCGGCTAAATCCTCTATTAGTGAAGATTTAGTTATTATTAAGCAAACGTTTGAACAACAAGGGGTCGGCACATTGCAAACGGTACCAGGAGCAGCAGGAGGAGTGAAATATATACCATATATAAGTGAAGAAGAGGCAGATCTAATTATTGATGAGCTTTGTAGCTTATTTGAAAATCCAGATCGTATTTTGCCTGGCGGTTACTTATACATGACAGATCTTTTAAGTAACCCTCGTCATATTAATGGTGCAGGTCGTTTGTTTGCTTCTGTCTTTGCTAGGCAACCAATCGATGCAGTTATGACGGTAGCAACAAAAGGGATTCCACTTGCTTATGCAGTGGCAAACTACTTAGATGTACCGGTAGTAATTGCGAGGAAAGATAATAAGGTAACAGAAGGTCCAACTGTTAGTATTAACTATGTATCAGGTTCTTCTAAACGAATACAAACAATGACGTTGGCAAAGCGTAGTCTTCCAGAGGGATCAAACGTTTTAATTATTGATGATTTCATGAAAGCTGGCGGAACAATTCAAGGTATGATGAGTATGCTAGAAGAGTTTAAGGCTAATGTTGTTGGTATCGGTGTATTAGTAGAATCCACAGATATCGAAGAACGACTTATTAATAACTTTGTATCATTAATTCGCCTTTCAGAAGTTGATGTGAAAGAAAAATCGATTCAAGTGGAGAAGGGGAATTATTCACTTACACCATTTGATGAAGGACTTGTAGAGGTTGAATAAAAAAGGTAAAGCAAATGGCTTTATCTTTTTTTTATTCTATTTATAAATTATAAAATAGATGGACAAACTGCTTTTCGTGCACTATTTTTAAAGAGTAAAAATAAATAATAAAAGGGTGAAAAAATATGAAAGTTGTTCAAACAAGCAAGGCACCACAAGCAATTGGACCTTATTCACAAGGGATTATTGTAAATAATATGTTTTACAGTTCAGGACAAATTCCATTAACAGCAAGTGGAGAGCTTGTAACGGGAGATGTAACAGTACAAACAGAACAAGTATTTGAAAATTTACAAGCAGTATTAGAAGAAGCAGGTGCTTCATTTGATACGGTAATAAAAACAACAGTATTCTTAAAAGATATGGATGATTTTAATGCTGTTAATGAAGTATACGGTTCTTATTTCTCTACTCATAAACCAGCACGTTCTTGTGTACAGGTAGCAAAATTACCGAAAGATGTTTCAGTTGAAATCGAAGTAATCGCCCTAGTTAAGTAACCTTTTGTAAGCGATAACCTCTACTAATCCTTATATTCAATTGCAATAAAAATTTTTATCTTAAAAATTTTTAAAAAATTAAAGGGAAAATAGAAAATTTGTGGAATTTATACAAATATATCGCTTATTTAGAAAAGGGTGGTGAACACAAGATGGAAGTGACTGACGTAAGATTACGCCGCGTAAACACAGAAGGCCGCATGAGAGCAATTGCCTCTATTACTCTAGACCATGAATTTGTTGTTCATGATATTCGTGTAATTGATGGTAATAATGGATTATTTGTAGCAATGCCAAGTAAACGTACTCCAGATGGAGAATTCCGTGACATTGCACATCCGATTAATTCTAATACACGCTCTAAAATTCAAGATGCGGTTTTAACGGAGTATCATCGTTTAGGCGAGTTAGAAGAGGTTGAGTTTGAAGAAGCAGGTGCTTCGTAAAATTCGAATGAAAAGGCTTTTGAAAGAAAGTCTTATAATTTTGTAGCAAACTCCTGTAAGCATTTACAGGAGTTTGTTTTTTTTTTGACTTTATATAATTTATATTTAAAACATTCATCGTTTATTAAAATGAAGAGAAGAAACTACTAATTTTTTCAAAATCATTTTAAATAGTATAGCTTATTTCTTAAAAAAGATACTAAAGAGTAAAACATCTTATAAGAATTATGGTAAAATTTAATAGTTAAAATGTGTTTCTTGAAATATATGATGATTTAGGATAATATCGTTAATGGATAAATAGGTTGCGATGGAGGGTCTATATGTCAAACAGATTTGCAGTGATTCTAGCTGCAGGTAAAGGCACACGTATGAAGTCTAAGCTATACAAAGTGCTGCATCCTGTATGTGGAAAACCTATGGTACAACACGTAGTCGATCAAGTAACTCAATTAGGATTGCAGAAACTTGTAACGGTCGTTGGACATGGTGCTGAAATGGTACAAGAACAGCTAGGAAACGTAAGTGAGTTTGCATTACAAGCAGAACAACTTGGTACAGCGCATGCTGTAGATCAAGCTGCTAGCGTACTTGCAAATGAAGAAGGAACAACTTTAGTTATTTGTGGTGATACACCTTTAATAACTGCTGAAACGATGGAAGCATTACTTCAGCAACACAAAGAAGCAGGAGCAATGGCAACTGTGCTAACAGCATACATAGAAGAGCCTGCTGGATATGGTCGTATCGTTCGTAACGAAAATGGTCATGTTGAAAAGATCGTTGAGCATAAGGATGCAAATGAAAAAGAATTAGCTATTAAAGAAATCAATACAGGTACGTATTGTTTTGATAATAAAGCTTTATTCGCTTCACTTTCTAAAGTTTCAAATGATAACGTACAAGGTGAATATTACCTTCCAGATGTTATTGAGATTTTAAAAAATGAAGGTCATATCGTATCAGCTTATCAAACAGAGCACTTCGATGAAACGTTAGGTGTTAACGACAGAGTCGCTCTATCGCAAGCGGAAATTATTATGAAAAATCGTATCAACCGAAAGAACATGGTAAATGGTGTTACAATTATTGATCCAAGTAACACGTATATTTCTGCTGATGCAATTATCGGTAGTGATACAGTTCTTCATCCAGGAACAATTATTGAGGGAAACACTGTAATTGGTTCTGATTGTGAAATTGGACCGCATACAGTAATTCGCGATAGTGAAATTGGAGATCGTACGACAATTCGTCAATCTACTGTACATGATAGTAAGCTTGGTACAGAAGTATCGGTTGGTCCATTTGCACATATTCGCCCAGATTCAGTTATTGGAGACGAAGTACGCGTTGGAAACTTCGTGGAAATCAAAAAAACTGTTTTTGGTAATAGAAGTAAAGCTTCACACTTAAGTTATATCGGGGATGCACAAGTTGGAGAAGACGTGAATCTTGGTTGTGGTTCAATTACGGTGAACTATGACGGCAAGAATAAATTTAAAACTGTGATTGGTAACGGGGTATTTATTGGATGTAATTCAAATCTTGTTGCTCCTGTAACAGTTGAAGATGGTGCTTATGTGGCAGCAGGCTCTACAATTACAGAGAATGTCCCATCAAAAGCATTATCGGTAGCACGTGCACGTCAAGTTAACAAAGAAGACTATGTTGATCAATTGCTGAATAAGAAAAAATCATAATGTGGAGGGTTAATCTAGATGTCGACTCAATATCTAAATTCTAATTTGAAAGTATTCTCTTTAAACTCTAATAAGGAACTTGCTGAGCAAATCGCAAAGCATATTGGAGTAGGACTAGGAAAATGTTCTGTTGATCGTTTTAGTGATGGAGAAGTTCAAATTAACATTGAAGAAAGTATCCGTGGTTGCGATGTATTCATTATTCAATCTACAAGCTTCCCAGTAAACGAACATATCATGGAATTACTTATTATGATCGATGCATTAAAGCGTGCATCTGCAAAAACAATTAATATTGTTATTCCTTACTATGGTTATGCGCGTCAAGACCGTAAAGCGCGTTCTCGTGAACCAATTACATCGAAACTTGTAGCAAACTTGCTTGAAACAGCAGGTGCAACTCGTGTAATCACTCTAGATTTACATGCTCCACAAATTCAAGGATTCTTTGATATCCCAATCGACCACTTAATGGGTGTACCGATTCTTTCAGATTACTTTGAAACAAAAGGTCTTAAAGACATCGTAATCGTATCACCTGACCATGGTGGTGTAACTCGTGCTAGAAAAATGGCAGATCGCCTAAAAGCGCCAATCGCTATTATTGATAAACGTCGTCCTCGTCCGAATGTATCAGAGGTAATGAACATTATCGGTAACATCGAAGGCAAAACAGCAATTTTAATTGATGACATCATTGATACAGCTGGTACAATTACATTAGCAGCAAACGCTCTTGTTGAGAACGGTGCTTCTGAGGTATATGCTTGCTGTACACACCCAGTATTATCTGGCCCAGCAATTGAACGTATTCAAAATTCGAATATTAAAGAGTTAGTTGTAACGAACTCTATCGTATTACCAGAAGAAAAGAAAATCGACAAAGTACATGAACTTTCAGTTGCTCCATTAATTGGAGAAGCAATCATTCGTGTATACGAAGAAGAATCTGTAAGTGTATTATTCAATTAATTGGATAGAATGAGACGTAACCAAGCTTGGTTACGTCTTTTCGTATCGAAAAAAGAAAGTAGTGGTACAAGAATGAAATTGATAGTAGGACTTGGGAACCCAGGTAGAGAATATGAATTAACAAGGCATAATATTGGATTTATGGCAATTGATGAACTTGCAAAGCGTTGGAACATTTCTTTGAATGAACAGAAGTTTAAAGGAGTATTTGGTGCAGGATTTGTTAATGGAGAAAAAGTAATCTTATTAAAGCCACTTACATATATGAATTTATCTGGGGAAAGTATTCGTCCACTTATGG
Organism: Bacillus sp. EKM202B; assembly: GCF_011066025.1. Lineage (NCBI taxonomy): Bacteria > Bacillati > Bacillota > Bacilli > Caryophanales > Bacillaceae > Bacillus > Bacillus sp. EKM202B. The sequence goes on from NZ_JAAMNK010000031.1 coordinate 19,784, forward strand.
ATTACTATAAAATTGATGTTGATGATTTCGTTGTTATGTATGATGATTTAGATATCCCGGTAGGTAAATTACGCCTTCGTATGAAAGGGAGTGCCGGTGGACATAATGGCGTGAAATCAACAATTTCGCATTTAGGAACGCAAGAGTTTCAACGTATCCGTATGGGAATTGATCGCCCGAAAAATGGGGTGAAGGTAGTAGATTACGTATTAGGACGTTTTACATCCGAAGAGATTCCTGATGTCAATCATTCCATTGAAAAAGCAGCGGATGCATGTGAAGAGTGGTTAAATAAGCCTTTTCTCCAAATCATGAATACTTTCAACAGTTAAGGTTATGATTGGGAATATTTTATTTTATTTTTACCCATACTAGTAGTAACTGGATATTTAGGAGGCTAGTATGGAAGGGTATTATTATTGTAGGCATTGCGGGAGTAATGTAGGCTCCGTTACCGCAGAAAAAGTATATAGCGACGTTTTATTTCAACTAACAGAGCAAGAGGTAGTAGAGATGATTCATTTTCATGAGAATGGAAATATATATATAAAAACGATTTGTGAATTGTGCCAAGAAACGCTCGCATCTTATCCTGAGTATTATGAATATGAAAAATTTCTACAATAAAATGTTGTCGCTTTGGCATGTCCAAAGCATTTTTCTGTTTTCTTTTTCCAAAATATTTGCATAAAATATGGTGACTTGCTCTTTATGTTGAGAGGAGTTTTGATAATGATAGGTTTATTAGAGCAATTTTATAAAAATGAAGAAATACAATCGGTTATTAATGGGTTAGAAGATGGTTTAAAAGAACAACTTATATCAGGTATGGCAACATCTTCTCGTTCATTATTAATGGCAGCTTTATATAAAAAAACAAAGAAATCGCAACTTATTGTCACACACAATCTATATCAAGCACAAAAGGTACATGAAGATTTAGTGGCATTACTTGGTGAAAAAGATGTATGGCTGTACCCAGTAAACGAATTAATTGCATCAGAAATCGGTGTTGCAAGTCCAGAATTAAAAGCGCAACGCATTGAGGTGCTAAATCGTTTAGCGGCAGGAGAGAATGGGGTTATTGTAGCGCCAGTCGCAGGATTACGTAGATTTTTACCGATAAAAGAATTATGGAAGCAAAAGCAAATTGAAATTAATCTAGGGCAAGAGATTGATTTAGAGGCGCTCTTGCATACATTACATCATATTGGCTACGAACGTAAGTCGATGGTAGAAGCTCCGGGGGAGTTCAGTTTGCGCGGGGGCATATTAGATATTTACCCATTAACTGAAGAATTACCATTCCGTATTGAATTCTTCGATACAGAAGTCGATTCTATTCGATTATTTGATGTGGATGAACAGCGTTCTCAAGATAAAAAGGAAAGTGTTAAGTTTGGTCCGGCAACAGAGTTTTTATTTTCACAGGAAGAATTGAAATCGGGAATTAAGCATCTTGAAGAAGGTTTGACTAAGACGATGCAAAAACTTTCCGATGACAAATTAAAGACTGCAGTGCTTGAGACAGTAAGTCATGAAATTGAAATGTTGAAAAATGGCCAAAGTATAGAACAGATGTTTAAATATTTATCTATTTTCTATAAAGAACCTGCTAGTCTGATAGATTATTTACCAGAAGATGGTGTTGTAATTTTAGATGAAATCTCTCGTATTCAAGAAACAGCATCACATCTTGAAACGGAAGAAGCGGAATGGTATATATCACTTCTTGGTGAAGGAACAATAATTCAGGATTTATCTTTCTCCCACTCATTTGAGGGATTTCTTCATCATAAAAAAAGAAGTTTTGTATATTTAACGTTATTCTTACGCCATATAGCACATACGCATCCGCAAAACATTGTGAATGTGACATGTAAAACAATGCAAGATTTCCATGGGCAGATGCAGTTATTAAAAACTGAAATTGATAGATGGAATGAAGGGCACTTTACGACTGTTGTGCTTGGAACAGATGATGAACGTGTAAAAAAACTACAACATATTTTAAGTGATTATGATATTGAAGCGGATATTGTAGAGGGCACAGATATTTTATTGCCTGGAAGGTTACAGATTGCTGTAGGTGATTTACATGCAGGATTTGAAATGCCGATGCAAAAGCTCGTTGTCATTACTGAAAAGGAGCTTTTTCATAAGAAAGTTAAAAAATCACAACGTAAGCAAAAGTTATCTAATGCTGAGCGTATTAAAAGTTATTCGGAATTAAAAGTTGGAGATTATGTAGTTCATGTAAATCATGGTATAGGTAAATTTTTAGGTATTGAGACATTAGAGATTAATGGTGTTCATAAAGATTATTTAAATATTAAATATCAAGGTAACGATAAGCTATATGTTCCAATTGAACAAATCGATCAAGTGCAAAAATATGTGGGTTCTGAAGGGAAGGATCCGAAAGTTTATAAATTAGGCGGGAACGATTGGAAGAAGGTCAAAACGAAGGTTGAAAAATCTGTACAAGACATTGCAGATGACCTAATTAAATTATACGCTGAGCGCGAAGCTTCAAAAGGCTATGCATATACACCAGATACGGCAGAACAACAAGAATTTGAATCTTCCTTCCCGTATCAAGAGACAGATGACCAATTACGTTCTATTGAAGAAATTAAGAAAGATATGGAACGCGGACGTCCGATGGATAGGCTTCTTTGTGGTGATGTAGGATATGGAAAGACCGAAGTAGCTATTCGTGCAGCATTTAAAGCAATCATGGATGAAAAACAAGTTGCGATTTTAGTACCGACAACAATTCTGGCACAACAACACTATGAAACAATTCGAGAGCGTTTTCAAGATTACCCGATTAATATAGGGTTACTAAGTAGATTCCGCACGCGGAAACAACAAAACGAAACGCTTAAGGGGTTAAAAGATGGCACAGTAGATATTGTAATCGGAACGCATCGTATTTTATCTAAAGATGTTACTTATAAAGATTTAGGACTTCTTATTATTGATGAAGAACAAAGATTTGGTGTGACGCATAAAGAAAAAATTAAACAATTAAAAGCAAATGTTGATGTGTTAACCCTAACGGCAACGCCAATTCCACGTACACTTCACATGTCTATGCTTGGTGTGCGTGACTTATCTGTCATTGAAACGCCACCAGAAAATCGTTTCCCAGTCCAAACGTATGTGGTGGAATATAATCCAGCGTTAATGAGAGAAGCGATAGAGCGAGAGCTTGCAAGAGGTGGGCAAATTTACTTCTTATATAACCGCGTAGAGGATATCGAAAGAAAAGCAGATGAAATTTCGATGCTAGTTCCAGACGCTCGTGTAACATACGCACATGGGAAAATGAACGAAAGTGAATTAGAGTCTGTTATGCTATCTTTTTTAGAGGGACAGCATGATGTTCTTGTAAGTACAACAATTATTGAAACAGGTGTAGATATCCCGAACGTTAATACGTTAATTGTATTTGATGCAGATCGTATGGGACTATCGCAGTTGTATCAGCTTCGTGGGCGTGTTGGGCGTTCTAATCGCGTTGCATATGCATACTTTGCATACAAACGTGATAAAGTGCTATCAGAAGTTGCAGAGAGACGTCTACAAGCAATTAAAGAGTTCACAGAGCTTGGATCTGGTTTCAAAATTGCGATGAGAGATTTATCAATTCGTGGTGCGGGTAACTTGTTAGGGGCAGAACAACACGGGTTTATTGATTCTGTCGGATTTGATCTATATTCTCAAATGTTAAAAGATGCAATTGAACAGCGCAGAGGAACCGATGGAGTTGAAAATACAGTTAATGTTGAAATTGATTTAGAAGTAGATGCGTATTTACCAGATGCTTATATTTCAGATAGTAAACAAAAGATTATGATGTATAAACAATTTAGAGGTGTTTCTACAATTGAGGATATTGAAGAATTACAGGAAGAGATGATCGATAGATTTGGTGATTACCCACAAGAAGTTGGTTATTTATTACAAATTGCAAATATTAAAGTATTGGCAATGAAAGAACAAATCGAATTAATTAAGCAAAATAAATTTGAAGTAACAATTCTGTTCTCAGAACAAGCAAGCCAAAATATTGATGGTGGAAAATTATTCATGCTTGGAAATAGTTTTGGGCGTATGATCGGTCTTGGAATGGAAGGATCACAATTGAAAATCGTTATGAAAACGAATGGATTAGAGACATCGAAGTGGTTAACAATTGCTGAAAATTTATTAAAAGGCTTACCAGATGTAAAAAAAGAAGTAATAAATGCCTAATATTAGATAAAAAAATACAATTCGACGTGCATAGAAGAACTAATGTGTAAAATACTATGTCTAACAGTTGGTGATTTTTACATGAACAGGTAAATTCACCACTTTGATCATCAGTAGAAAGTGAGGCAGCATTAGAATGAAAGCAACTGGAATCGTACGTCGAATTGATGATTTAGGCAGGGTAGTAATCCCGAAGGAAATTCGTAGAACTTTACGTATTCGAGAAGGAGACCCACTAGAAATATTTGTTGATCGCGATGGAGAAGTAATTTTGAAGAAATATTCTCCGATTAGTGAATTAGGGGATTTTGCAAAAGAATATACGGAAGCTTTATACGATAGCTTAGGACATAATGTGCTTGTATGTGATCGTGATTCTATTATCGCAGTAGCAGGCATATCTAAAAAAGAATACTTAAATAAAAGTGTTGGCGATTTAATTGAGAAGACAATGGAAGAGCGTAAGTCTGTAATTATGACGGACGAAAGCGAAATTTCAATTATTGATGGAGTAACAGAAAAAGTTAGCTCCTATACAATTGGCCCGATTGTTGCGAATGGGGATCCAATTGGAGCTGTTATTATCTTCTCTAAAGAGGCTATTATAAGTGAAGTAGAGCATAAGTCAGTAAATACAGCAGCGAGCTTCTTAGCGAAGCAAATGGAGCAGTAAAGATATATAATTTTAGAAGTTGCAATCTTTCCTAATTATGATATTTCTTTTGAAAAATCAATTATTTGGAGATATAGGTATATTGAATGAAGGTAGCGCTTTGCTACCTTTTTTCGTTGAACATTTTTAGTTTTGTAAGAACTCTTTATTACTCGTGGGTGTAAGGGAGCCTGTTTTTTCTTTGTGATATAATACGAAAGGTGAGAATAGAAAAAGGAGTTTTCTTGTATGGAAGCGAAGAAGTATCAAGCCTTTTGGCGTGGGGCTATTATATTAACGATCGCAAGTTTTATTACAAAAGTATTAAGCGCTTTTTACCGTATTCCATATCAAAACATAGCGGGAGATGTTGGTTTTTATATTTACCAACAAATTTATCCGTTTTATGGATTTTGTTTAATTTTAGCTACTTATGGATTCCCTATTATAATTTCAAAAATGGTTGCAGAAAGATTAGAAAGAGGAAAACAAAAAGAAGCAGAAGAAATAATTTGTGTATCTTTTTGGTTTTTATTAGGAATTGGCTTTATAGGGTTTTTCACATTGTTCTTTGGTGCCGAAACGATTGCATCGGCTATGGGTGATGTACACTTATATAAGTTATTACGTGTTATTTCATTTTCATCCATATTAATGCCATTCTTATCCGTAGCGAGAGGATATTTTCAAGGATTTAATAATATGATGCCGACGGCTGTTTCACAAGTAATTGAACAAACGATTCGTGTATCTATTATTGTCTTTTTATCACTATTCCTTATTGCTCACGGATTTGATCTATATACAGTCGGTGCAGGTGCTATGTTAGGTTCGATTGCAGGCGGGCTTATTGGGATTATCGTACTTTTACTTTATATGCGTCATGATTTTCGCGCCATTTTCTTTAAAAGCTTGAAGAGAGTTGGGGGAAAAAGAAGAATTGTTAAAATCCTTTTTTGGCAAGGAATAGCTATTTGTGTTAGTAATTTAGTCCTTATTTTTATACAAATGGCAGATTCGGTTTCCTTCTATACTTTACTCATTGGGGCAGGGGAACAGGCTGAAAGTGCAAAGGTACTAAAAGGTGTTTATGACAGAAGTATCCCTCTCATGCAATTAGGTACTGTCGTGACAACGTCTTTCTCATTGTCACTTATTCCGATTATTACAGCGGCAAAGGAAAGAGGAGATCTTGCTTTTATTCAAGAAAAGGTAAAGTTAGCGATGAAAATAACACTTGTTATTGGATTTGCAGCAGCCATCGGATTAACTTGCATTATTCAGCCTACAAATATTATGTTATTTGAGAATAGTGATGGGTCAGATGTGTTATCGATTTTATCTTTATCTATTTTATTTAGTTCATTGTCAATTACAACTGCTTCTATTTTACAAGGGCTGGGACAAACGTTAAAACCAGCAATATTCGTTGTATTTGGAGGTTGTTTGAAGTTAGTTTTAAACTATATGTTAATGCCGCATTTTGGAGTTAAAGGAGCTGCGATTGCAACTTTAATTGCGCTTGTTGTAATTGCCTTGTTAAATAGTGTATTACTTATGCAATCTGTATCGGGGTCGCTTATTAATAAGCAGAAGATGTTCGGTATAGTTATTAGTGGTATCAGTATGGGATTTGTATTAATAATGTTTATTCGTGTGTTACAAATGTCTGGGTTGGTAATTGATGGGAATCATAGAGGAATCGCGACATTTGAAGCGTTGTTAGGTGTAGCTATTGGCGGATTGACATACATGTTTTTAATTTTAAAATTACGTGTATTTACAAAAGAAGAATTAGGATCCGTTATGAAAAAAGAGAAAAAAGAAGGTTCATTGAAGAAGAGTGGATAGAGGTGACAGGTTGTGAGTGGAATCATTACTATTTTAGGATTAGGTGCTGGTGAATTAGATCAGCTGACGATGGGCGTATACCGAAAGATAAAAGTAGCAGACCATATGTTTGTTAGAACGAAGGAGCACCCGGTTATAGAAGAGTTGGAGAAAGAAGGTATAAAATATACGGCTTTCGACAATATATATGAAGCGCATGATACATTTGAAATTGTATATGAAACAATTGCGAATACATTGCTAGAACAAGCTGAAGGTGCAGAAATTATTTATGCTGTTCCAGGTCATCCGCTAGTAGCAGAAAGAACAGTTCAGCTACTTTTAGAAAAAGGAGAAGTAGCAAATGTTGAAGTGCGAATTGAAGGTGGACAAAGTTTCCTTGATCCAATGTTCGCAAGTTTAAAAATCGATCCGATTGAAGGATTCCAATTAATTGATGCTACATCATTTGAAAGAGGGCAATTAGAATTACGTCAACATTTAATCTTTTGCCAAGTGTATGATGCGTTCGTTGCTTCAGATGTGAAGTTAACATTAATGGAAATATTGCCAGATGATTATGAAGTGTATATCGTAACAGCTGCAGGAACTTCGTTTGAACAAGTCAAAAAGGTACCGTTGTACATGTTAGATCATGAAACAGAATTGAATAATTTAACGAGTGTGTATGTACCACCAGTTCAGGAACGTGCATCCTTGTATCAACAGTTTGATGTACTGAGAGAAATTATTGCAGACCTTCGTGGACCGAATGGTTGTCCGTGGGATAAAAAGCAAACACATCAATCTTTAAAGAAGTATTTAATTGAGGAAGCTTATGAAGTATTGGAAGCAATTGATGAAGAGGACGATGATCACTTAGTAGAAGAGCTAGGTGATATATTATTACAAGTCATGCTTCATGCCCAAATTGGAGAGGATGAAGGTTGGTTCTCCATCGATGATATTATTCGAACTTTATCGGAGAAAATGGTTCGTCGTCATCCACATGTGTTTGGAAATACAGATGTAAATAATGCTGAAGAAGTGATTGCGAATTGGGAAGAAATTAAAAAACAAGAAAAGGGATTCGTAAAAGAATCTGTTTTAACTGGAATTCCAAAAAGTTTGCCGCAATTAATGCGTGCCTATGAAATTCAGAAGAAAGCTGGAAAGGTTGGATTTGATTGGGTTGATGTACAGCCAATGATAGAGAAAGCCCTAGAAGAATGGCAAGAATTCCAGCAAGAAGTTATAAATATGGATGAGGAAAAGATGCTAGGTGAATTTGGCGATTTACTATTTGCATTTGTTAACATAGCTCGTCATTATAAATTAGATCCAGAAGAAGCATTACGTTCAACTAATGAGAAATTTATGGGGCGTTTTTTATACATGGAAGCAAAAGTAGCTGAAATGAATAAAGAAATGCAAGATCTGTCATTAGAACAGTTGGATGTTTTATGGGAAGAGGCAAAGCAAACAGAGCGTTAATAGGGGGATTTGATATGCGTCTAGATAAATTTTTGAAAGTGTCACGTTTAATTAAAAGAAGAACATTAGCAAAAGAAGTATCTGATCAAGGAAGAATATCTATCAATGGTCAAGTCGCAAAAGCGAGTTCAGATGTGAAAGTGGCTGATGAATTAACAATTCGTTTCGGTCAAAAAATAGTAACGGTGAAAGTAAATGAATTGAAAGAAACAACAAAAAAAGAAGATGCAGCAAATATGTATAGCCTAGTTCGCGAAGAAAAAGTAAAAGCAGAAGAGGGCTTGTTCTAAAATATGCTATCCCTTCATACATTACTATTAGCTAGTATAAAGCTATGGGGGGATTTTCGTGAATAATGGTTACTCACCTATGTCTTCTAATCAACAAAATGTTTCTGTAGAGCATGATATTATTATGCGTGGTAGGCGTGTGATCGATATTACTGGTGTAAAACAAGTAGAGAGTTTTGATAGCGAAGAATTTTTACTCGAGACTGTGATGGGTTTTTTAACAATTCGTGGACAAAATTTGCAAATGAAGAATTTAGATGTGGAAAAAGGTGTTGTATCGATTAAAGGCAAGATTCATGAGATGTTGTATATTGATGAGAATCAAGGGGAGAAAACTAAAGGCTTCTTTAGTAAGTTGTTTAAATGAGTCTAACAATTCAGTTGTATACAATGCTTTCGATGATCGGAATGGGTGCTTGGATTGGAGCATCATTAGATACATACCAACGTTTTTTAAAGCGTCAGGAACGTAAACGTTGGCTTGTATTTATACATGATATACTATTTTGGGTTGTCCAAGCATTATTCGTTTTTTATGTATTACTTCTCGTAAATGAAGCTGAACTACGTATATATGTATTTTTGGCATTATTATGTGGTTTTGCGGCATATCAAAGCTTATTGAAAGCACTATACATGAGGTTGTTAAATTTTCTCATCTATATTTTTGTGCAAACAACACATTTTTTTGTTCGAATTATACAGCTACTCATGATAAAACCTGTTATTATTATAGCGCAGCTATTTATTGCATTTATATTATTCTTATTTCGTATACTGCTTTCAATTGGACGTGTGTTATGGAAAATGGTGATTTGGATATTACTTTTCATATGGAAAGTTTTTTTCTGGCCTGTTCGATTTATTGCTTTGCTCATATGGAAACTTCTCCCTAATCGTGTTAAACTTTTTATAATGAAACATGTAGGGTTCCTGCAATATATAGCAAAATTGAAGGGACACATCTTCCAACTATGGGAGCGTATAAAAAAGAAGTTAGGGGGACCTCGGAAATGAGGGAACTGAGACAAAGAACAATCGAAAAACAGAGTCCAAATCCTGTTAAAGAGCATATAATACAAACGGATGAGAACAGGAAGCGACTTTATCGCCGTTTAGCGGTTTTTCTTGTCTTTGCTTTTACAATTATTGCGAGTATTAGTGTAACTTTTTATCAACAAAACAGTTCCATTAAAGCAAAAGAAGCAAAAGTTAAGGACATGAAAAAAGAACTAGATTCATTAACGAATAAAGAAAAAAGTCTAAAAGACGAAGTTCAAAAGTTAAATGATGAAGAGTACGTATTAAAGATTGCTAGAAGGGATTATTTCTTCTCCGGAAAAGGGGAGATAATTTTTCCTGTTTCTAAGTAGAGTATGTCTTATTGACACTATATTTTAGGATTATATATAATAAAGTAAAATTTGACTTTTTAATCACTAAGGAGGAGCATTTTTTTTATGTCAATCGAGGTAGGCAGCAAGTTACAGGGTAAAGTAACAGGTATTACAAATTTTGGGGCTTTTGTGGAGCTGCCAGAAGGCTTAACGGGTCTTGTTCATATTAGTGAAGTTGCTGATAATTATGTGAAAGATATTAACGATCACTTAAAAGTGGGCGACCAAGTAGAAGTAAAAGTTATTAATGTTGAAAAAGATGGGAAAATTGGTCTATCTATTAAAAAAGCGAAAGAACGTGAAAAAACAGAAGGAGATCGTCCACGCGGTGAATACCAACGCGGTGGTGATCAACAACGTTCTGGACGTCCACAACGTAATAATCGCTCTTTCAACAGAGATAATCGCGGTGGCGGTAACGACCGAGCTCCAAAAGAAACATTTGAGCAAAAGATGGCACGCTTCTTAAAGGATAGCGAAGATCGTTTAACTTCTTTAAAGCGTAACACAGAGTCTAAACGTGGTGGCCGTGGCGCACGTCGCGGATAATAAGAACGTTTAGTTTTTAACATATAGAGAGGTACCCAGAGTGATGGCTCAGGGTGCTTTTTTATATGCGAAAATATATTTTTTTAAAAAGTTTTTGAGATGTGTTGACTTTAAATGATATCTGATGTAAGATACTAATTGTCCGTTAAATAAGACGACATGGCGGTGTAGCTCAGCTGGCTAGAGCGTACGGTTCATACCCGTGAGGTCGGGGGTTCGATCCCCTCCGCCGCTATATTTAATTTAACGGCCCGTTGGTCAAGTGGTTAAGACACCGCCCTTTCACGGCGGTAACACGGGTTCGAATCCCGTACGGGTCATCTAAAAAGATCATGCAAACTTGCATGATCTTTTTTTGTTAAATAAAAAAGTAAGACATACAATACTTCTACAAAATCACCTTAAATTTTCTGAATCTTCAATATAATAAAGGGAGATAAATTACATACTATGTATATATGTAGAGTTATTTCGAATAAAAAGTCGAACGATTATAAAAGTGAAAACTGTTGTTTTGACAAAAATCCCAATAAGCATCTTTTATAATGACAGTAATTAAACTATGCAGGTGGTGTTAAAAATATGCCTAAAGCAGGAAGGAATACTATGAATACAAGTGCATTGGCAATGAATGAAAGTCAGCTTGGAGGAATAAAGTGGACGAGTAAGTTGCGAATGAAGTTTGAACAAGTTTTCTTTAGATGGGGATTTATTATTGTTGTTATTGGTTTTCTTTTGGGAAGAGCATATATATTAACAAACATTTTACCGTTTGCATTACCGTTTTTCGCTGCCGTTTATGTTATGAAGCGAGATAAAATGCCGCTCGCATTCCTAGCTTTAATGGGAGGAGCACTTTCAGTTTCGATAGATAATTTATTTTTTACTTTCGCGTCTATCTTTACTTTCTTCATTTATAATATCTTCTTTAGTCGGTTTACACGTAAAACTGTTGGACTTGTACCATTCCAAGTATTTATCTCCGCATTAACCGCACATTTAGTTGTTGTATATTTTGCACAGCAAACTATCACCATGTACGATTTGCTCGTTAGCACGATTGAAGCGGGGCTTAGTTTCGTATTAACGATGATATTTTTACAAAGTGTTCCGCTCTTAGTAGAAAGGAAAGGGAAACAACAAGCATTAGAGACAGAAGAAATTGTTTGTTTAATTATATTACTAGCATCTGTTTTAACAGGTACGACGGATTGGTTTGTATATGACGCTTCTATTCAACATATTTTCACTAGATATTTAGTGTTAGTATTTGCCTTCATCGCCGGCGCTGCTACAGGATCCACAGTTGGGGTTGTCACCGGCTTAATATTAAGTTTAGCGAATGTGTCCAGTTTGTCTCAGCTTAGCCTTCTTGCTTTTTCTGGATTGCTTGGAGGGTTATTGAAAGAAGGGAAGCGTCTAGGCGTTAGTTTAGGTTTGTTAATTGGGACAAGCTTAATTACATTATATGTAGATAAGCAAACGAACATTGTAACAACTTTAATTGAATCAGGTGTGGCAATTGTTTTCTTTTTATTAACACCGAAACTTGTTCTGGATCGCATTGCTAAATTTATGCCGGGAACACAAGAGCATTCACAAGATCAACAACAATATTTAAGAAGAATGCGCGATGTTACAGCGAACAAAATTAATCAATTTGCAAATGTGTTTGCGGCTTTATCTAATAGCTTTTCTGTATATGGTTATGTGGAAGAGGAAGATAAAGAAACAGAGGCAGATTTATTTTTAAGTACAATTACTGCGAAAACATGTCAAACGTGCTTTAAAAAGGATCAATGCTGGGTGGTTAATTTCGACAAAACGTATGATTATATGAAACAAATAATGAGTGAAACGGAAGAAGGAACACTGCAGCATAATCGGAAGTTAGTTCGTGAATGGGACAAGCATTGTGTGAGAGGTAAGAAAGTAACAGATTTAGTAGCCGGTGAATTAGATCACTTTTATGAGGGACAAAAATTACGAAAACAAATGAAAGAAAATCGCAGAATAGTAGCGGAGCAATTATTAGGCGTATCAAAAGTTATGGAGGATTTCGCACAGGAAATACAAAGAGAGCGAGAAAATCATCAAGTACAGGAAGAACAAATTTTGCAAGCGTTTCGTGATTTTGGCGTCGAAGTGGAGCATGTTGATATTTATTGTTTAGATAGAGGGAGCATTGATATTGAGATGTTAATTCCGGCTGCATCTAATGAGCATGGTGAGTGCGAAAAATTAGTTGCGCCGATGCTTTCGGATATTCTAAAAGAAAATATTGTCGTTAAACATGAAGAAAAGTCTTCTTATCCAAATGGTCACAGTTTAATATCATTTGGTTCAGCAAAGACGTATTCTCTTGATACGGGATTGGCTACAGCTGCAAAAGGCGGTGGGTTTGTTTCGGGGGATTCTTATGCGATGATGGATTTGAGTGTGGGTAAATATGCACTTGCGATTAGTGACGGTATGGGAAATGGGCAACGAGCTCATATGGAGAGTAAGGAAACGGTAAAATTATTACAAAAGATACTTCAATCAGGTATTGATGAGGAAATAGCAATTAAATCGATCAATTCAATTCTTTCTTTAAGAACGACAGAAGAGATGTTTACAACGCTGGATTTGGCGATGGTAGATTTACGGGATGCGAATGCGAAATTTTTAAAGATCGGATCGACGCCGAGTTTTGTTAAACGCGCAAATAATATTTTGAAAATTGAAGCAAGTAATTTGCCAATGGGGATCATTGAAGATGTTGAGGTTGATGTAGTGGGTGAGCAATTAAAAACGGGCGATATTCTTATTATGATGAGCGATGGTATTTTTGAAGGAGCGCAGCATGTGGAGAACCATGAATTATGGATGAAACGAAAAATTAAGGAACTGCAAACCGAGGACCCGCAAGAAATTGCTGATATCATTATGGAAGAAGTGATTCGTTCTTGTGATGGTTATATAAATGACGATATGACAATTGTTGTGGCGAAAGTAAAGAAGAATATGCCGAAGTGGGCTACGATTCCAATTGTAGGAATGCAGGCGCAATAAAGTGAAACTTTAATCAGTGGGGGGTCTCCATCCCCGCAGATAAAAAGCCCGTACCAATCGGGCTTTTTATCTGCTACTGATTCATATAGTCTATTCTGAAAAACCTAGGCGAATTCCTAGGTTTTTTTGCTTTAAAAGGTAATGTTATTATTTTTTTGAATATGTGCGGAGGATGTAAGATAAAAATGTAATTTTTGTATATCTTTTTTTTGCACAATGTTTGTAAAAGTTGTACCATTATAGACAAGGTAACTAACGTTGCTGTTCTTGTTTAATGAAAGGTGATTACGAAGTTGAAAGATACATTTGTTGAAAAGGTAGATGACTTTGTAAAGCAGCATGATGTATTAAAGGAATGTTCAACAATTGTTGTAGGAGTTTCGGGTGGCCCTGACTCTTTAGCTCTTCTATATTATTTGTTAGAAAAAAGGGCAGAAAAACAGTTGGAAATTGTAGTAGCGCATGTGGATCATATGTTTAGAGGCGATGAATCTCATGAGGATCTACAGTTTGTGCAGGATCTTTGCAAAGGACTGGGAGTTACTTGCGAAACGATAAGGGTTAACGTGTCGCAATATCAACAGCAATACGGAATGAATGCGCAGGTTGCTGCTAGAGAATGCAGATATGCATTTTTGGAAAGAATAATGAAGAAATATGATGCGAGATATGTAGCTCTTGGGCATCATGGAGATGATCAAGTAGAAACGATTTTAATGCGCCTTGTACGAGGGAGTACTCCGAAAGGGTATGCAGGAATTGCAGTGAAGCGTCCTTTTCATAATGGATATTTAATTAGGCCTTTACTTGGAGTAACGAAGGAAGAAATTGTTAATTACTGTAATGAGCTAAATTTAATTCCCCGTATAGATCCGAGTAATAAAAAGGAAGTATATACAAGGAATCGATTACGTAAATATGTCCTTCCTCATTTGAAAGAAGAAAATCCACAAGTGCATGAGAAATTTCAAAAATTTAGCGTGCAGATGCAAGAGGATGAGGCTTATTTGCAGGAATTAGCTTTTGAGAAAATGAATAAAGTAATTACAAAAAAAAGTGATAAACAAATTAGCTTATCAATTCCTGCCTTTGAATCCATGTCTATGCCTTTACAAAGAAGAGGGATTCAACTAATATTAAACTATCTTTATGAATATAAGATTCCATCTTCTCTTTCCTCTATACATATTGACAAAGTGATTGAGTTTTTTAAGCGGACACAACCTTCGGGTTCACTTGATTTCCCAGGTGATTTAAAAATTGTTCGCACATACGAGGAGTGTAGCTTTGGATTTAAACAAGAAATTGTTTCTCCTTTTTCGCAAGATTTATCAGTACCCGGGACAATTACGCTATCGAACGGGGATGAACTTGTAATAGAGGTGAGCGAAGATATACCAAGTAACATGAATGAAACAGTATTTGTTGCTAAGTATAATGATATATCATATCCACTTCGTATTCGTTCTAGGGAAAATGGAGATCGCATGTCAATACAAGGTATGAATGGCACAAAAAAGATAAAAACTATTTTTATCGAAGCAAAAGTACCAAGAGAAAAAAGAGAAGCATGGCCGGTCGTTTGTGATGCAAGTGGGAATATTATTTGGATACCCTTGTTGAAGCGATCTGCATTTGCTGTTTCGAAAGAGATGGCAAAGAAGGATAAATATATGATTATTCACTACAAAAGCAAGGAGTCTTCCGGGAGGATAATGAAATGATGAATCAAGATATCGAAAAAGTATTAATTTCTGAAGAACAAATACAAGAAAAGGTGCGCGAATTAGGTGCAATTATTGCAGAGGATTATAAAAACACAGTACCTCTTGCAATTGGTGTATTAAAAGGCGCAATGCCATTCATGGCAGATTTATTAAAGAGAACAGATACATATCTTGAAATGGATTTTATGGCTGTATCTAGTTACGGTCACTCTACTGTTTCAACAGGCGAAGTGAAAATTTTAAAAGATCTTGATACTTCTGTAGAAGGTCGCGATATTTTAATCGTTGAGGATATTATTGATAGCGGTCTTACGCTAAGTTACTTAGTGGACCTATTTAAATATCGTAAAGCGAAGTCTGTAAAAATTGTTACGTTATTAGACAAACCAACAGGCCGCAAGGTAGCTTTGAAAGCGGATTATGTTGGATTTACTGTCCCACATGAGTTTGTTGTAGGATATGGATTAGATTATAAAGAGCAGTACCGTAATCTTCCTTATGTAGGAGTATTAAAACCAAGCGTTTACTCAAATTAATTAAATACAGGCGTTACAATTGTATAGGAAAGTTTTTCTATGTTACGATTTACAATAGTGTTTATGCCGTGAGAGGAGGTTAGGAATGAATCGTATCTTCCGTAATACCATCTTTTATTTACTGATATTCCTAGTAGTAATTGGAATCGTGAGCTATTTTAATGGTTCAACGCAAAAAACGACATCAGTTAGCTACGATAAATTCATTACTAAACTAGAAAAAGGTGAAGTGCGCAATGTGCAACTTCAACCGAAAAATGGTGTGTTTGAGGTAAAAGGACAATTTAATACTTCTAGCCAAGGAGAACAATTTGTTACTTATGCACCAAATACTGAGGAATTACAAAAGAAAATTAATGATAAAGCGCAAGGTGCTGAAGTTAAGTATCAACCAGCAGAAGAAACAAGTGCTTGGGTAACCTTCTTTACTTCTATCATTCCGTTTGTCATTATCTTCATTTTATTCTTCTTCTTATTAAACCAAGCTCAAGGCGGCGGTAGCCGTGTTATGAACTTCGGGAAAAGTAAGGCGAAGTTATATAATGACGAAAAGAAAAAAGTTCGTTTCAGAGATGTTGCTGGAGCGGATGAAGAGAAACAAGAGCTTGTTGAGGTAGTTGAATTCTTGAAAGATCCTCGTAAGTTTGCTGAAGTTGGTGCCCGTATTCCTAAGGGTGTTCTGTTAGTGGGACCTCCAGGTACAGGTAAAACTTTATTAGCACGTGCTGTTGCAGGTGAAGCTGGCGTTCCGTTCTTCTCTATCAGTGGTTCTGACTTCGTAGAGATGTTTGTCGGTGTCGGTGCATCCCGTGTACGTGATTTGTTCGAAAATGCAAAGAAAAATGCTCCTTGTATCATTTTCATTGATGAAATTGATGCAGTAGGACGTCAACGTGGCGCAGGTCTTGGTGGTGGCCATGATGAGCGTGAGCAAACGCTGAACCAATTACTTGTTGAAATGGATGGATTCGGTGCAAACGAAGGTATTATTATCATCGCTGCAACAAACCGTCCCGATATTCTTGATCCAGCATTATTACGTCCAGGTCGTTTTGACCGTCAAATTACAGTAGATCGTCCAGATGTAAATGGTCGTGAAGCTGTACTTAAAGTACATGCTCGTAATAAACCGCTTGATGATCATATCAACTTAAGAGCAATTGCAACTCGTACACCAGGGTTCTCTGGTGCCGATCTTGAAAACTTATTAAACGAAGCTGCTTTAGTAGCTGCGCGTCAAGATAAGAAGAAAATTGATATGAGTGACATTGATGAAGCGACGGATCGTGTTATTGCAGGTCCAGCTAAGAAAAGTCGTGTTATCTCTGAAAAAGAACGTAATATCGTTGCATTCCATGAAGCTGGCCATACTGTAATTGGTGTTGTCCTTGATGAAGCAGATATCGTTCATAAAGTAACAATTGTCCCTCGTGGTCAAGCTGGTGGATATGCAGTAATGCTTCCGAAAGAAGATCGTTACTTCATGACAAAACCAGAGTTACTTGATAAAATCACTGGTTTACTTGGTGGTCGAGTAGCTGAAGAGATTGTGTTTGGTGAAGCAAGCACAGGTGCTCACAACGACTTCCAACGTGCGACTGGTATTGCAAGACGTATGGTTACGGAGTTCGGTATGAGTGATAAGCTTGGACCGATGCAATTCGGTAGCTCGCAAGGTGGTCAAGTGTTCTTAGGAAGAGACTTCCATTCAGAACAAAACTACAGTGATGCAATTGCACATGAAATCGATGTGGAAATGCAAACGATTATAAAAGAATGTTATGCCCGCGCGAAACAAATTCTTACTGAAAAACGTGATAAGCTAGATATTATTGCGAAAACGTTACTTGAAGTAGAAACGTTAGATGCAGAGCAAATCAATCATTTATATGATTACGGCAGATTGCCAGAGCGTCCAACATCTTCAGATGATGTAAAAGTAAACATCAATATGAAGAAGGACGATGAAGACGTAGAAGATAAGTAAGAGATAAAGGAGTGACAATTGTCACTCCTTTTTTATTTGTAGAAAAATACTAAGTCGGAAAAATTTTTAATAAAATTAGTATTAAAAATTGAAATAGAGAGTAATCTTTTTGTAAAATGATGAGGATAGAAAAGCTGATTATATAAGTATGTGTGATATGATGTTTTTATAAGTTTTATACATACTACATAAATATAGATTAAATAAGATAAGTGGTGAGAATATGATTTTTGTATTGGATGTAGGGAACACAAATGCTGTACTAGGCGTATTTCAAGATGGGGAACTTCGTCAGCATTGGCGTATGGAAACAGATCGTCACAAGACGGAAGATGAATATGGAATGCTTGTAAAGCAGTTACTTGAGCATGAGGGTCTTTCATTTGAAGATGTGAAAGGTATTATTGTGTCTTCAGTTGTACCACCAATTATGTTTGCTTTAGAGCGCATGTGTGAAAAGTATTTTAAAATTAAACCGCTTGTAGTAGGGCCCGGGATAAAAACAGGGCTAAATATTAAATATGAAAATCCGCGTGAAGTAGGCGCAGACCGAATTGTAAATGCAGTAGCGGGAATCCATTTATATGGAAGTCCGCTTATTATTGTCGATTTCGGTACGGCTACCACATATTGTTATATTAACGAAGAGAAGCATTACATGGGTGGAGTTATTACACCGGGAATTATGATTTCAGCGGAAGCCTTATATAGTAGAGCGGCAAAACTTCCTCGTATTGAAATTACAAAACCAAGTAGTGTTATTGGGAAGAATACAGTAAGTGCGATGCAATCTGGTATTCTTTACGGATATGTTGGACAAGTGGAAGGTATTGTTAAGCGTATGAAAGAGGAAGCTAAACAGGAACCAAAAGTTATTGCAACAGGTGGATTAGCGAAATTAATTTCAGAAGAATCAAATGTAATTGATATCGTAGATCCGTTTTTAACGTTAAAAGGTTTGTATATGTTATATGAACGTAATGCAAATTTACAGTATGAGAAAGGTGAATAAATAAGTATGAAAGATTATTTAGTAAAAGCTTTAGCATTTGATGGAGAAGTACGTGCGTATAGTGTGCGTACAACAAATACAGTAAGTGAAGCGCAAAGACGTCACGACACGTGGAGAACTGCTTCAGCAGCGCTTGGCCGTTCTTTAACTGCGGGTACAATGATGGGTGCGATGTTAAAAGGTAATCAAAAGTTAACAATTAAGGTAGAGGGTAACGGTCCGATTGGTCCAATCTTAGTGGATGCTCATGCAAATGGGGATGTACGTGGTTATGTAACGAATCCGCATGTTGATTTTGAAGGAACAGAACAAGGAAAACTACGTGTATATCAAGCGGTGGGAACAGAAGGATTTGTAACTGTAATTAAAGATATTGGTATGCGCGAGCCGTTTATTGGTCAATCTCCAATTGTTTCAGGTGAATTAGGAGAAGACTTCACGTACTATTTTGCAGTTTCTGAACAGACGCCTTCTTCTGTTGGTGTTGGTGTTCTTGTAAATGGAGATGACAGCGTATTAGCGGCGGGTGGATTTATCCTTCAAATTATGCCGGGCGCACAGGAAGAAACAATTTCATTCATTGAAGATCGTTTGCAAAAAATCCCTCCTGTATCAACATTGATCGAACAAGGTCTTTCTCCAGAAGAGCTACTATATGCAGTTCTTGGGGAAGATAAAGTAAAAGTATTAGAAACTATGGATGTTCAATTTAATTGCACTTGCTCACGTGAACGTATTGAGAGTGTGTTAATTAGTTTAGGTAAAACAGAATTAGAGCAAATTCGTGAAGAAGAAGAAGAGACGGAAGTGCACTGTCATTTCTGTAATGAACGATATAAATTCTCTAAAGAAGATATTACAAGCATAATTGTGAACTTGTAATAAGGAAGTTTGGGTGGAGAATTGTTCGCTCGGATAGATTGACAAACAGGGAATTTTCTGACAAAATCTAAATATAGATAAAACCAATAAAAATACTCGGTGTTAGGAGTGACAGGAATGCGAGTGGCACAATCAGTTTCAGAATTAATCGGGAAAACGCCGATCGTTAAGTTGAACCGCATCGTAGAATCAGACAGCGCAGATGTATACTTAAAATTAGAATTTATGAATCCTGGGAGCAGTGTTAAAGATCGTATTGCATTAGCTATGATTGAAGATGCTGAAAAGAAAGGATTATTAAAAGAAGGCGATACAATCATTGAGCCAACAAGTGGTAACACAGGAATTGGTTTAGCGATGGTAGCGGCCGCTAAAGGATATAAGGCGATTTTAGTAATGCCAGAAACAATGAGTATTGAGCGTCGTAATTTATTACGTGCTTACGGTGCTGAATTAGTATTGACTCCAGGTCCTGAAGGAATGGGTGGGGCAATTCGTAAAGCGACTGAATTAGCGAAAGAGCATGGCTACTTTATACCGCAACAGTTCCAAAATCAATCAAATCCAGAAATTCATCGTTTAACAACAGGTCCAGAAATTGTTGAACAAATGGGTGATCAATTAGATGCGTTTATTGCAGGTATTGGTACAGGTGGAACAATTACTGGTGCTGGTGAAGTGCTGAAGGAAGCGTATAAAGATATTAAAATTTATGCAGTAGAACCTGCGGACTCACCAGTATTATCTGGTGGGAAGCCGGGTCCACATAAAATCCAAGGAATTGGGGCGGGATTCATCCCAGAGACATTGGATGTAAAGGTATATGATGAAATTATTCAAGTAAAAACAGAGCAAGCGTTTGAATATGCGAGAAGAGTGGCTAAAGAGGAAGGTATTTTAGTTGGTATCTCTTCAGGAGCAGTTATTTATGCAGCGACAGAAGTTGCGAAAAAATTAGGTAAAGGGAAAAAAGTACTTGTTATTATTCCAAGTAACGGTGAACGTTATTTAAGTACACCGCTTTATCAATTTGAATCATAATTGAATGTGATTGAAAAGCATCCTTGAAAAAGGATGCTTTTTTCTTTTTGGATTGGAAATAGGAAAAGAGTGATTGACTAGAAAACTTCATGTAAAATAAGAGGTAGTATAATTAATTTATTTTCACTAACCTTCGAGTATAATCATTTTCTATATAAAGAGCTTATGTAGTTTGAGGTGGTTAATCTAAGAGGGTGGGATAAAAGAAGACGGGGTGTTGATATGCAACGAAGAAAATCTTTAGCGCTTTCTATTCCATATCAGTTAGATTTCTTTAAGCAATATAAATTTCTTTCTCAGGATAAGCCGCAACATATTTTGCTAGAAAGCGGACGTGGCGGTCGTTATAACATAGTGGGGTTAAACCCAGTAGCGGTAATCCAAGGGAAGGGTGAAACGTTACATATTAGCGAAAGTGGTAAGGAAACAATAAAGCGAGGGAATCCATTAGATTTAATGCAAGAATATATGGAAAAATGGAAAACAGACTACAATCCAGAGTACACGCCGTTTCAAGGTGGTGCGATTGGCTACTTTAGTTATGATTGTATCCGTTATATCGAAAAACTCCCTTCTCTTGCAGAGGATGATCTGAATATACCCGATATATTCTTTTTATTATTTGACGATGTGTTTGTCTATGATCAAGAAGAAAAAGTATTGTGGATTATTACACATTATGTAGATAAGCATGCAGAGGCGGAAGAACGATTACATGAATGGAAGAATCTTTGGGCGGCAGAAGTACCTGAAGTGACTATGCCGTTTGAACGTCCTGAAAAGAAAAATGAAGCGGTTGCTTTTACAGAAGAAGGCTTTATGAAGGCTGTTGAACGTATTCAAGAATATATTGGAAATGGTGATGTGTTTCAAGTAAACTTGTCGACAAGGCAAGAAAGAACTTTACAAACGCATCCGCTAGAAATTTATACAAGTCTTCGTAAAATTAATCCATCTCCATATATGGGATACTTGGAGCTTGGGGATTTTCAAATTGTTAGTGCTTCGCCTGAATTGCTAATTAAAAAACAAGGGCAAGAAGTAAGTACAAGACCAATTGCTGGTACAAGATCCCGCGGTGCGAATGAACAAGAGGATGAAGAATTAGCGAGGGAATTAATTGAGAACGAAAAGGAACGAGCGGAGCATGTAATGCTTGTAGATTTAGAACGAAATGATTTAGGGCGCGTTTGTAAATATGGCACTGTAGAAGTAGATGAATTTATGGTAATTGAAAAGTACTCACATGTTATGCATATCGTTTCTAATGTGCGTGGTGAGGTGGAAGAAGATAAGGATGCTTTCGATTTAGTGAAAGCTGTATTCCCTGGTGGAACAATTACCGGTGCCCCGAAAATACGTACGATGGAAATTATTGAAGAATTAGAACCTGTTCGACGAGGGATTTATACAGGTTCAATTGGTTGGATTGGTTATTCTGGAGATACGGAATTGAATATTGTAATTAGAACGCTTCTTGCTAAAGATGGGCAAGCGCATGTGCAAGCAGGAGCGGGAATTGTAATTGATTCAAATCCGAAAAATGAATATAAAGAGTCGTTAAAAAAGGCAATTGCTTTATGGCGTGCAAAAGAAAGTAGCGAAGAAACGGTTAGGTGAGAGAAATGATATTAATGATTGATAATTATGATTCTTTTACATTTAATTTAGTGCAATTTCTTGGAGAACTTGGACAAGAGCTTGTTATTAAGCGTAATGATGAAGTGACTATTGCAGATATTGAGAATATGAAACCAGATTTCTTAATGATTTCACCAGGTCCATGTAGTCCGAATGAAGCGGGAATTAGTATGGAAGCTATTAAATACTTTGCAGGAAAGCTTCCGATTTTTGGAGTTTGTCTTGGGCATCAATCTATTGCGCAAGTCTTTGGTGGAGAAGTTGTTCGAGCAGAGCGATTAATGCATGGGAAAACGTCGCCTATGCATCATGATGGAAAGACGATTTTCTCGGACATTCCTAATCCATTTACTGCAACGCGTTATCATTCCCTTATTGTTAAGAAAGAGACGTTACCTGATTGCTTAGAGGTAACATCTTGGACAGAGGAAGGGGAAATTATGGCGCTTCGTCATACAACATTACCGATTGAAGGTGTGCAGTTCCATCCGGAATCTATTATGACTTCTCATGGGAAAGAATTATTACAGAATTTCATTCGCAAATATAGTCCAAGCGTGGCATCATGTTAATTTACGTAAATGGTGAATATGTAGAAGCGAATGAAGCGAAAATTTCTCCTTATGACCATGGTTATTTATACGGACTTGGAGTTTTTGAGACGTTTCGTATTTATAATGGTCATCCTTTCTTGTTGGATGATCATTATAAACGTTTAATAGATGCGCTAGATACATTGCAAATCAAATGGACAATGACAAAAGATGATGTAATGCTTATTTTGAAAAATCTCCTCGTTAAGAATGAATTGGAGCATGCATATGTTCGTTTCAATGTATCGGCGGGTGTAGATGAAATAGGATTGCAAACGGAAATGTATGAAGAGCCGTCGGTTATTGTTTTTATAAAACCTTTACCAGCCCCAGGGGATATAGTGGAAAAAGAAGGGGTTGTTTTAAAACAAGTGCGAAATACACCAGAGGGTGCGTTTCGCTTGAAGTCTCATCATTATTTAAATAACATTTTAGGGAAACGCGAAATTGGAAATGTTGTGGATAAGGAAGGTGTTTTCCTTACTGAAGCAGGTTATGTTGCAGAGGGTATTGTTTCGAATCTCTTTTTTGTGAAAGACAATGTTTTGTATACGCCTTCGCTAAAAACAGGGATTTTAAATGGTATCACTCGTGCATTTATTATAAAGGTTGCAGAGGAGCTTCGTATAGAAATAAAGGAAGGTTTCTTTACGAAAGATGAATTGCTTTCAGCAGATGAAGTTTTTGTAACGAATTCCATTCAAGAAATTGTTCCGCTTTATCATATAGAGGGACGAGATTTCCCGGGTAAAGTCGGAATGATTACAAAAAGGTTTATGCATCTTTATGAAATGCAGAGAGAGAAATTGTGGAGTAGAAATGAATTGCGAAGAGGAGATGTGTAATTTGAAGTGGGATTATGATTTGCGCTGCGGCGAATATACATTGAATTTAAATGAAAAGACATTAATTATGGGGATTTTAAATGTAACGCCAGATTCATTTTCTGATGGTGGGAGTTACAACGAAGTGGATGCTGCGGTGCGCCATGCGAAAGAAATGAAAAATGAAGGTGCTCATATTATTGATATTGGTGGTGAATCTACTCGCCCAGGTTTCGCTAAAGTTTCGGTGGAAGAAGAAATTAAACGAGTTGTTCCGATGATCCAGACGGTTTCGAAGGAAGTGGAATTGCCTATTTCTATCGATACGTATAAAGCAGAAGTTGCGAAACAAGCAATTGAAGCTGGTGCTCACATTATTAATGATATTTGGGGGGCGAAGGCGGAACCGGAAATTGCTGAAGTTGCAGCTCATTATGATGTACCTATCATCTTAATGCATAACCGTGACAATATGAGTTATCGTAATTTAATGGCGGATATGATTGCTGATTTGTATGACAGTATTAAAATTGCTAAAGCTGCTGGTGTACGAGATGAGAATATTATTTTAGACCCAGGTATTGGTTTTGCTAAGACGCCTGAACAAAATTTGGAAGCGATGCGTAATTTAGAACAGTTAAATGTACTAGGTTATCCAGTTCTTTTAGGCACTTCAAGAAAGTCCTTTATTGGACATGTACTAGATTTACCGGTAGAGGAACGTCTTGAGGGAACTGGAGCTACCGTTTGTCTCGGTATTGAAAAGGGCTGTGAATTTGTTCGTGTTCATGATGTGAAAGAAATGGCGCGTATGGCTAAAATGATGGATGCGATGATTGGTAAGGGGGTAAAGTAATTGGATAAAATTTATATCCATGATATGGAGTTTTACGGTTATCATGGTGTATTCCCAGAGGAAAATAAATTAGGTCAGAGGTTTAAAGTTGATTTAACGGTAGAATTGGATTTGAAACGTGCAGGAGAAAGTGATGACTTAGAGCATTCTGTCAATTATGGAGAGCTTTTTGAATTGTGTAGGAAAGTTGTCGAAGATAGAACGTATAAGCTTGTAGAGAGCATCGCTGAAAATATCGCTACAAATATATTGAAACAATATGAGAGTATTTCACGATGTACAATTAAGGTAATTAAACCAGATCCGCCGATACCAGGGCATTATCGAGCTGTAGCGGTAGAAATTACGAGAGAACGTTCATGAATAATATAGCGTACATTGCATTAGGTTCGAATATTGGAGAGCGTTATACGTATTTAACTGAAGCGATTCAGTTTTTAAATAAAAGTCCGTATATCCAAGTTGATGATGTTTCATCAGTGTATGAAACTGATCCAGTTGGCTATACTGACCAAAGTTGCTTTTTAAATTTAGTTATAAAAATTTCTACCAATTTATCACCACAAGAATTATTGAAAGTAACGCAAAAAGTAGAGAATGACCTAGGAAGAAAAAGGGAAATTAGATGGGGTCCGAGAACCATCGACCTTGACATCTTACTCTATAATCAAGAAAATATTGAAGCAGAGAATCTTATTGTTCCGCATCCGCGGATGTTCGAAAGAGCTTTTGTTATCGTTCCGTTGTTAGAAATTAATCAAGATATAAAACAAGACATTTCACGTTCACAAGTAGAAGAAATGAAAAGGCGAGAGGGAGTAACGGTATGGAAGCAGAAAAATGGGGAAGACGCATTCGTGCTTTTCGAAAGCTGAAAGGCTATACACAAGAAGGTTTTGCTAAAGAATTAGGGGTATCTGTATCTGTTTTAGGTGAAGTTGAGAGAGGGAATCGATCGCCTTCCCAAGATTTTGTAGTAGAAGTTGCTAAAGCATTAAAGGTCTCGATAGAGGAACTAATGCCAAAGTAATTATGAAGGAAGGAGTAAATCGAGTGTTAAAGATTGCAAATATTGAGATGAAAAATCCGGTTGTACTAGCACCGATGGCGGGAGTGTGTAACTCTGCATTCCGTTTAACAGTAAAAGAATTTGGTGCAGGCTTAGTTTGTGCTGAAATGGTAAGTGATAAGGCGATATTACTTAATAATAAGAGAACGTTAGATATGTTATATATCGACGAGAGAGAAAAGCCATTAAGTTTACAAATTTTTGGTGGAGAGAAAGAAACGCTTGTAGATGCTGCGAAATATGTAGATAAATATACGACAGCAGACATTATTGATATTAATATGGGTTGTCCAGTACCGAAAATCACTAAGTGTGATGCAGGAGCAAAATGGCTTTTAGATCCAAATAAAATATATGAAATGGTAGCGGCAGTTGTAGATGCTGTTGAAAAGCCAGTTACAGTTAAAATGCGTATTGGTTGGGATGAAGAACATATTTTCGCAATAGAAAATGCTAGAGCTGTTGAGCGTGCTGGTGGACAGGCAGTGGCAGTTCATGGACGTACACGAGTGCAAATGTATGAAGGAAAAGCAGATTGGGATATTATTAAACAAGTAAAGCAAGCTGTGAATATCCCGGTTATTGGAAATGGTGATGTTGAAACACCGCAAGATGCGAAGCGTATGCTTGATGAAATTGGTGTAGATGGTGTTATGATTGGTCGTGCTGCTCTTGGGGATCCGTGGATGATTTATCGTACGGTAAAGTATTTAGAGACGGGTGAATTAATGCCGGAACCAACAGTGCGCGAGAAAATTGATGTATGTATGTTGCATCTAGATCGTCTTATCGATTTAAAGAATGAAAATGTTGCTGTAAGAGAGATGAGAAAGCATGCGGCTTGGTATTTAAAAGGTGTTCGTGGTAATGCGAGTGTGCGTAATGGCATCAATACTTGCAACACACGTCAAGACCTTGCGAATGTATTAGGTGCATTTGTAGAAGAAGTAGAAGCGAAACAACAAACAATTTATGTTGGTTAATAAGGGAATGTAGAAGATTGACATTCTTCTACACACTTCCTATAATTACGTGAAAGAAAGAAGAACTGCCAGTTAGTTGCTGGCAGTTTTTCTAGTTGAGTAGAAAATGCTATACTGTATATATTGTAAAAATTAATAGAGCTGGAGTGATATCAATATCATGGATAACATGAACCACGAAGAATTAAACGACCAATTGCTTGTTCGTCGTGAAAAGCTACATAATTTACGTGAGCAAGGAATCGATCCGTTCGGTAAACGATTTGAACGCACAAATTCAACAACGGACTTAGTAAGTCTATATGGAGAATTCTCTAAAGAAGAATTAGAAGAGAAAGAAATCACTGTTTCTATCGCTGGTCGTATTATGACAAAACGCGGTAAAGGAAAAGCTGGATTCGCGCACATTCAAGATTTACACGGACAAGTTCAAATTTACGTTCGTAAAGATACTGTTGGAGATGAAGAGTACGAATTATTTACGACAGCAGATTTAGGTGACTTAGTAGGTATTGAAGGTAAAGTGTTCAAAACGAACGTTGGAGAACTTTCAGTAAAAGCAACAGGATTTACACTTTTAACGAAATCCCTTCGTCCATTACCGGATAAATACCATGGATTAAAAGATGTTGAACAACGTTACCGTCAACGTTACTTAGACTTAATTACAAGTATGGAAAGTCGTGAAACATTTGTTACTCGTAGTAAAATCATTCGTGAGATGAGAAGATATTTAGATGACAACGGTTATCTTGAAGTAGAAACGCCTATGATGCACGCGATTGCAGGTGGAGCATCTGCTCGTCCTTTCACAACGCACCATAATGCGTTAGATATGGAATTATATATGCGTATCGCAATTGAACTTCATTTAAAACGTCTTATTGTGGGTGGATTAGAAAAAGTTTATGAGATCGGCCGTGTATTCCGTAATGAGGGTGTATCAACTCGTCATAACCCTGAGTTTACGATGATTGAATTATATGAAGCATATGCTGATTATAATGATATTATGAAACTAACAGAAAATATGGTTGCTCATATTGCGAAAAAAGTATTGGGTACAACAACGATCCAATATGGTGATTATGAAATTAATCTAGAACCAGAATGGACACGTCTTCATATGGTAGATGCAATTAAGCAACACTCTGGAGCAGATTTCTGGAATCCAATGAGTGTAGAAGAAGCGCGTGAACTTGCAAAAGAACATAATGTAGAAATTAAGGATACAATGGAAGTTGGTCATATTATTAATGAGTTCTTCGAACAAAAAGTAGAAGATAAATTAATCCAACCAACATTTATTTATGGTCATCCGGTAGAAATTTCGCCACTTGCGAAAAAGAATGACGAGGATCCACGATTCACAGATCGTTTCGAGTTATTTATCGTTGCACGTGAACATGCAAATGCATTCACTGAGTTAAACGATCCAATCGATCAAAAAGAACGTTTTGAAGCTCAATTAAAAGAGCGCGAGCAAGGTAATGATGAAGCTCACATGATGGATGATGATTATATCGAAGCTCTTGAGTACGGTATGCCTCCTACGGGCGGATTAGGAATCGGTATTGATCGTTTAGTTATGTTATTAACAAATGCACCATCTATTCGCGATGTACTATTATTCCCTGCTATGCGTCATAAGCAAGACTAAGCTTTGGAGATTTCTCCAAAGCTTTTTTTATTTTACTATGAGTGATTTGAAGGAAGTGGGTTTTGATAGGGATCGTTTAGAAATTATATTTATATAGAAGAAACATGCTATTTTTATGCTTTTTTACTAAGTTAAAAATTTTATTAGAAAAACTATTGCATTTTAATAAGCGAACTGGTATATTTATATTCGTTGCCACGAGAGGTAACAAAAGAAACAAACGAAAAACAACTTATTTAAAAAAAGTTGTTGACGAAAATATGACAAAATGTTATATTGATAAAGTCGCTTCTGAGCGACGAAGTAGTTCTTTGAAAACTGAACGAAACAAACAACGTGAAACGTCAATTTTTATTTTTAGATGCTAGACAAACTAAC
>NZ_JAAMNK010000032.1:0-45617 GCF_011066025.1 Bacillus sp. EKM202B
TCCCCTGTGCAATACAGAGTTCAATCCTTAGTAGCTGCTTAATATATTTGTCTAATTTTTTGGGTTCAGTTCAATTTGGAGGGTCTTTTTGTAATTCTTATTGTTAGAATAAATGAAAAATTATACAATGAAGTTAATTTAGTATAGAGGAGATGTGCCAATGTCAGCGCTTATTGTAAGTATCCCGTTTATAAAGCTGTTTATGGAACAAGGGGATAAATAGGCTAAAATAAGTATCCCCGTTACTTAAAAAGGGGGAGTTTGAAATGACAATGAATCTTTTTCAAAATAAAACGATCAAATTATCAGCTAGTAGAGAAAAAGATGTTGAAGTAATGGCTATGTGGCAAGAAGATAGTGAGTATTTAAGAAATGTAGATACAGATGTAGCATTCCCGCAATCTTTAAATGAAATAGCAAGTGATGGGCTATTAAAAGGACGGAGATCGAATAGTGTTTCTTTCATGGTAAGGACAGTTCAAGAAGATCGCTTAATTGGTTTTGTGGCGATTCATGGTATAGAGTGGAATAACAGAACAGGTGTATTAGCTATTGGTATAGGAGATGCGAATGATAGAGGAAAAGGATATGGAAAAGAAACAATACATCTTATTCTAAAGTATGCTTTCTATGAATTGAATTTACACCGCATCGGTCTCGATGTTATTTCGTATAATAAACCTGCCATTGCATTGTATAAAAAGATAGGTTTTCAAATGGAAGGCTGTATGAGAGAAGCGGTTCAAAGAGATGGAAAGTATTTTGATCGTATCATTATGGGGATATTGCGGGATGAATGGATAGAGCTGCAAGGTTAGAAAGTACATTCGAAATTATATATGTAGTATGCAGGAGATATAATTGTAATTGGCGAAAATTTACAGTGTACTGATTGAATTTATAAGGAGTCATGCAAAATGAATTTGGAAAAGGCAAAACCAGTAAATGAAGAGGTCGCCGAATTAAAAGAACTTATTAAAGAGTTACACGGAAGTGTGCACCAACTTGAAAGTGAGGTGCAGCAACTAAGGCACGAAAGACCAGTTGTTGAAGTGAGAAAAGGTGTTCAACTATCACCGACAATTGTCGGGCAAATTGGTGGTATGATTTTAGGTGGATTAGCAATTATCGGTATATTTTGGTGATGAAAAAAGGTTTGCAGCACTATGCTGCAAACCTTTTGTATTTGACGATAGAATTTCATACAGTACAACTTCTACATTAAATAACGTAAATAAATGTAAGCATGTGATAACAATAGTGCAATGATTGTTAACGGTAAACCGATTTTTAAGAAGTCCATATAAGAAAATCCATGTCCTTCACGTTTTGCAATACCAGCAACAACTACGTTTGCTGATGCTCCGATTAATGTTCCGTTTCCTCCTAAGCAAGCTCCAAGAGATAACGCCCACCATAGCACTTCGATTTGCGGCGAATCAACAGATAATCCGAGGCCAGTAGCTAAATCTTGAATAAGAGGAATCATCGTTGCGACAAATGGAATATTGTCAATTGTCGCAGATGCGATGCCAGATACCCATAAAATAAGTATCGCAGCGAAACCGATATCACCATTTGTTACGTCGATTACTTCTTTTGCGAGTGAAGAAATAAGTCCGATATCAATTAATCCGCCAACGAGAACGAATAGTCCGGCGAAGAAGAAAATGGTTACCCATTCAACGTGGGCAAATATATCTTCTATTTCATGTTCTTTTACGCCGATTAACATAAGAAGTGTAGCGCCTGTCATTGCGATAACGGCAGCATCTACATGAATAATAGAATGAAGTACAAAGCCTAAAATAGTTAGTCCTAAAATTGTAATCGATTTTAAAAGGAGGCTTTGATCTTTAATATAATCTTTTTCGTTTAACGCCATTAGTTTTTCGATTTGTTCAGGCGTTGTTTTTAATTTGTTACGATACATGAAGTAAATAATGCCAAGTGTAACGATAGAAATAATAATTACGATTGGAGCTAAATTTAGTAAAAAGGCATTAAAGTCTAAATGCTTATTAGCTGATCCAATCATAATGTTAGGTGGATCACCGATTAAAGTTGCTGTTCCACCTATATTTGAAAACAGTACTTCTGAAATCAAATAAGGAACAGGGTTAACTTTTAAAATACGTGTAATGGATAGTGTAACAGGAACGATTAATAAAACAGTCGTTACATTATCCAAAAATGCAGAACCGACGGCGGTTAATAAGGATAGTAATAATAAAATGCGAATCGGTTTTCCGTCAGCTGCTTTTGCTGCTTTAATAGCTACAAATTCAAATACGCCTGATTGACTCGTAATATGTACGAGAATCATCATCCCGATTAAAAGGGTGATCGTTTCCCATTGAATATGTGATGTGAAAGCAGTGTGTAAATCTACAATTCCAAAAATAATCATAATAGCAGCACCGAATAGTGCAATTACAGCACGATTCAATTTTTCAGAAATAATAAAACCATACGTGACTAAAAATACGGCAATTGCAAAATAATATTGCCAATTTGCTACTTCATGTGCTGATTGTTCCAAGCGAGTCACCTTCTTTAAAATATGTATTCAATCGTCAAAACGTATCCCGATGCATTCATACGGGATAAAATATATTGTAGCAAATTCAAAAAAGAAAGAAAACTATTTAACGAAGTGAAGGAAAAGTTCTGAATTCCACATATGATAAAAAAAATAACAAAACACAGTGCAAATTATTAGGAAAAGTGAGCGTTGTCCTCTAATATAGAGATAGCAATTTACATTATTTTTGCGTAAAATGGTTTAAAGAGGTGAATTCCGATGGAAATAGTAAAAGATAGTTCTCTTATTCAAAATGAAATTGAACGTTTTGTAAATAAAGATGTATATATTCATTTAGAAACAACGAACGGAGCGTATGCGTCACACTTTAATGAAAAGATGATGACAGTTGGAGCATTCATTCGAAATGCAATTATTCGCTTTGAGCGCGGGAAAATAACTGGAACAAACCCATACCGAGTTGGTTTGAAAATGGATCATGGCTGGGTATATGCAGAAGGTATTACGCACTGGGAAGTAGACGATAAAGAGCGTTTATTACTAGCAGGGCATGATAACCAAGGTCGCTTAGCGGTAGCACTTGAGTTAAGCTTAACGCCATTTAAGTAAGAAGGAGGGAAACTTATGGAGAGACATGTACTTGTTGTATTTCCGCATCCAGATGATGAAGCATTTGCTGCGGGAGGGACAATTCGCTTATTAACAGATCAAGGAGTACCTGTAACGTATGCATGTGGTACTCTTGGACAAATGGGACGTAACATGGGGAAGAATGTATTCGCTAACCGTGAAACGATTCCAAATATCCGTGAAAAAGAATTAAAAGATGCATGTGAAGCGATGGGGATTCAAGATTTAAGAATGCTCGGTTTCCATGATAAAACGTTAGAATTTGAAGATGTTGATTTCGTTGCAGATAAAATCGAAGCGATAATTCAAGAAGTAAATCCATCTCGAATTATTACATTTTATCCAGAACACGGCGTACATCCAGATCATGATGCATTTGGCCGCGCTGTCGTTCGCGCTGTATCACGTATGCCAAAAGAAGAACGTCCAGTTATTCATGCGGTTGCGATTACGAGAAATCGTGAAGCAGTGCTCGGTGAACCGGATGTTGTAAATAATATTAGTGAAGTATTTGAACATAAATTAGCTGCACTAGGCGCGCATCGTTCACAAACAGAAGCAATGCTTGAAGAAACACATGCAAAAATAAAAAACAAAGATGCAGCAACATTGAAATGGCTGCAACTTGAACAATTTTGGACCTATAAATGGGAGTAGGCTAGAAGTATATCTTCTAGTTGCTCTTACATAGAAAAAGCGCCGTCACTTGTGATGGCGCTTTTTCTTGTTAAAGACTATATTTCTTAGAGATGTGCATTGAAATTTTTTCATTAACGTGCAGTATAGCCTCCGTCAACAAGAAGTGTTGTACCATTAACAAAACTAGCATCATCACTTGCTAAAAATAAGACAGCTTTAGCCACTTCTTCTGGTGTTCCAAGTCTGCCTTGTGGATGAAGGGAAGCTAAATATTCTTTCTGTTGAGGATTAACACTACCTAGTAAAGGGGTGTCAATATAACCAGGGCACACCGCATTAATACGTATTCCATATTTAGCGTAGGCAGTACATAAATTTTGAGTTAATAGTTTCACACCACCTTTTGCAGAGGAGTATGCTGTTGGGGTAGGTAATGAAACAAAACTATGAATCGAACCAGCGTTAACGATGACACCACCTGTACCTTGTTTAAGAAATTGTTCAATCGAATATTTATCAGAAAGGAATACCCCAGACAAATTAATATCAATAGTTCTTTTCCACTTTTCATAGGATAATTCGTTTGCCGGTGCATCATCAGCAACGCCGGCATTTGCATACATAATATCTAATTTACCGTATGTACTTACTGTCTCATGAATGAGCTGTTTAATATCTGCCTCTTTTGTTACATCAGTTTTAATAAATAACGTATCATATCCATTTGCGTTCAATTCATCTGATAGGTCTTTTCCACGTTCAGAAAAGTCAGCGATAACTACTTTTGCACCTTCTTCAATAAAAAGACGAACGGTGGATTCGCCAATCCCGCTTGCACCACCAGTTATGATTGCTACTTTGTCTTTTAATTTCATATAAACCTCTCCATTCATTAATGAATTTAAGTCGAATTTTTTGAGCTGGTTATGTCACTATTAACCTTAAATAGTAAGTAGATAGAAGAAAAAGTTCGCGTTTACTTAACTGTGAAAGTACTGAATTTTTCTTTATTGTACTTTTTTATACAGTGATGAACGAAAATATTAATTGGGTCAATTTTATCATTAGATTGAATATTCGGTAAAGCGTTCTCGAATAAAGTGACTGCTGAAGTTTAACGACTAACCTACATAGATATAACGAGGGGTATTTACATATAGTTTCTCTTTTTTATTTTAGTAATTAACAAATTTTTAAACTTGCTGATGATGTAGTGCAATTAAATAAATGGGTTGTTTTTAGATTAACTAAAACTAAAAAACAGTAAAAATAAAATGTTATATAATAATTATTTATTGAAAAACGATAAATATCGTGTTAATATCAAATTGAAAATTAGTAAGAGAGGTGCTTTTTATAAAATGTAAAACGAATGTTATGTACTAAAAAGAAATTGATAGAAATTAGGAAAGTTATATATCTTAATAGCAAAAGAAGAAAAAGGAGTTAGAGCATGATTAATAAAAAAGTAAAAAAAGTTATCTTGTTTGCAGGTGGTTTGTATATTACTTATTTAGTAGGTGTAGTTATTTTAGCGGAATCTATACCGTATCCTACATCTCAGCAATTAAAGGCAGCCGAAAAAGTAGTTGAACGCTATGTAGGTGAAAATAATGGAGTGGAAATGATAAATACATCTAGCAGCTTCACGGCTGAGATGTTCGATCGTACAATTCATATTGAAGGAAATTCAAAGGAGAATCCGGAACAAGTATTTCGAATGGATTTAGACCGAGTTTCTAATGAAAATGAAAAAATAACCGAAAAATCGATAAATAAAATTTGTAAATCAAATGATGCAGGAGAGAATTTTACGTGTGCTGATGCTGAAAAGTTAAAATGAACATGCAGTGTTATTTATAGTATATAGCTAAAGATAGGAATGCGTAACAGCACAACTACTACTCTAGTTAAATAGGAAAAGCCTCGCAGGGGGGCGAGGCTTTAAACAGGGTATTAAAAATTATCGATTCATTAAGAATAACTTTTTCGAATAAACTAATTTTAGCATGATAACTCATGTATATGTGTTACGAATTTATGAACAAAAAATCAATCATAAAAATACGGGGAAGATGATAATTTATTTGAAATATATTACATAATTTTCAAGTGAGAAATAAAAAAGCAGCAATGAGCAAAATAATTTAGAGCCGCATTATATTAAACATAAGTGGTACTTCTAATATTAATCTGCTTCATTATATTGTTATTACCAATGCTACAGAATGCGTGAAGTGGTTTAGTAATGTTAAAACAAGAAATTCTCAGAATCTACGGGTTTAAAATGAAAAAATTTTAGTCATTGGACACAAGGGGGATTCTATATTAATTGGTTAAGTGGTTGAAAGAGAGACTTTGTTTATTTCGTTTCTTTTTCACTTAATTCATTAGAAATGATATCTAGTAATGATACATATGAAGCGTATATTTTGAATTAACTAATAGAATAATATATATTTATATTGATTTAATGATTTTAATTTATTAAAAATGAGGAAATCAATATGAAGATTAAATTTGCCGTAATAAAAGATGAAAACTTTGATTTTAGTTTATTAGAAACAAAATTATTGAAAACCTTTAAAGAAGTAGATTTTGAAGCAGATATTGTAAAGGTTGAAGATAAGATTTTTGAGGGAAATAATATTCAAACGAATTTAGCTGAAATCACCATTAATGTTACTGGAAAAAATATCGGCTATAGGTCCGTTTCAGCTAGTATATTTATTGTTCTAGAAAGTTTATCATTACAGTTATTTCAAATTAATATTAGTTTACATTAAGCAGCTAAAAAAGAGAATTTCTTCAGAAAATTATACTGACTATAATGAGTTGTAAATATGAGAATGGTGATTTAAATAATAGTAATTATTGTAGGTGCTCCCGTATGTTGGATTGCACCTTGTTTGTTATTAAAGAAATAAAAAAGCCTTTAAATAAGATGAAAGTCTTTATGAAACGGCATATAAAGAGTGTTCAGGATACGTTATGAAAGTAGAATAATTCAATGCTTATTCATATCGCATGTTATTTAAATGCTTGTTTATACAGAAAAATGGAAATGTGTAAATAATTCAATTAGATTGTACAAATAATTTGGTGCGCGAATATACGGAATGTATTCACGGGTAAAAGGGTTGTCTCATAATATATATATAGATTTTTCTATTAAGATGAACAGAGGGTGTGAATATATGGAAGATGTTTACGCGAAAATTGACAGCCTAAAAGCAGAGCAAAAAGAAATTATGAGAGACATTCGTACTTTAGAAACGCGTACCACTATTAATGAGAAAGACATAGCAACAATCAATAAGCAATTAGAGAAAATAAGTACAAACACAACTTGGATTTTGCGAATTATTATTAGTGCGATAGTAATGTCAGTTTTAGGATTGATATTAAAAGGGATTATTTAACCTTGTAAAATGGCTCAATATAAACGAAAGAGGGGCAATTCTCCCTCTTTTTATTATACGAATGAGAAATGGCTTTCCTCCAAGCGTTAAATGAAGGTGGAGGACGAACCTATTTTTTGCAAAAAAACTGAAACAATGTGCTAAACGAGTTTTATAAACTGAATCCAATTAGGAATGGATACTATAAGAACCGAGCATTATTTGTCAACGAAAAGAGTATTTAGGTCCTTCACATTATACTTGGCACAAAGCATATAGCAGTTAGATAAAACATACTATGCATGTATACGTATAAAATGTTTATTTTTAGATACAAATCAATTATAAATACTGAAAAATAGACCTACATAAATAGAGTCCTTTTTTAGTTTTAAAATTTTTAATTACTACTAGAACAATATGGATCTATTGAAAAATGTTCTAGATTGTAGCCTCATGTAGAAAACTTTGTAATAGAATCAAACCGCTTACCTTAAGTTGATGAACATATATGGAGACCGTTTGTTTTGTAATTTAAATAATTAGATTAATGTGATAACATTTTGAGGTAGGGTGTAAATGAAATACTGAGGAGGATAAGTATGCAAAAGAGACCAGGAACAAATGAATATAATCCATACTACTCAACGTACATAAAATTAGTACCAGATGGAGATATCATACATATTCTAGAGCAACAAATGAAGGAAACGAATCTTTTATTGAAGGATATTTCTGATAGTGAAGGACATTTTCGATATGCCCCTAATAAATGGAGTATAAAAGAAGTAATCGGTCATATTGCAGATACTGAACGTATTATGGCATATCGTTTGCTGTCCATAGCAAGAGGTGAGACAGCAGAACTTCCTGGCTATAATGACGATATGTATGTTCTTAGAGCAGCTTTTGATAAGCAATCTATGCAAGATCTTCTTACGAATTTAACAGTTGTTCGCCAATCTACTGTGCATTTACTTAAAAGTTTAGATAAAGATGCCTGGTTGCAAAGGGGAATTGCGAACAATTCTGAAGTCACGGTTCGTGCATTAGCAAACATTATTGCTGGTCATGAGCTTCATCATCGGCAAATTATAAAAGTACGTTATTTTGGGGCTAATGCATTTACAGAATGTTAAAATACGGAAAATAAAAGATGATGATTTGTAAAAAAATTACGATTCATCATCTTTTTATTTTTTCTCAATGACCAAATATTACTTAACAGTGGCAAGCTTAATTTATAAGAAAAGAATGACTACATTAGCAACAAGGGTTTAAAGAAAGGGGGATTGATAGTAAGTTGTTTAATTAAAATGGTAAAGAGTAACTTTTACCTTACTTTTTGTTATAAATAAAGGAGCAGTTAGCAAAAGCTAACTGCTCATCTCCAAGGGGGAGCAAGGAGAAAAATCTAATGTCATCTACAGTGTTGACGGAATATGGAGTTTTATTCAGGGGATTTACTGATTATGTAGGTTACATAAAAAGTCCTATTAACATTCAGGCTATTCCGATTAGAATTAAAGATTTGAGTGTAATCCAAAACTTTTTTTCTGGCTTTTGAAATTCTAAAAAGCCTTTTCGTAAGAGCAGAAATAAACCCGCTTCAAGACAGAGGAAAACAACTAGACCAAGAAATTAAAAGTACAAAAGGGATTTATTATGAGAGTAAGGAAGAAATCGAAATTACCTTTGAATACTTAAGAAAAGAAATTGATAATGATGATGATGAGAGTCAGCAAATTATTACAGATTACAAAGAGGTATCTTAAAATAAAACTAGAAAAGCATCCAAAACTATTGTTTTTTCTTTTTTAATATAGAAATTACACATTAAACATATATTTATACGTGTTGTTACTAAACGCTAAGGAATAGTAATAAAAAAATGATGCTGATAAAACTGTATAAAAATAAAAAGAATCCTAAGATGGGGAATGTTTTATGAAAGTTGATCATGATAAACCTCCTTGATATATAAAGTATTTTAATATATTGTTGGTCTATTTAGAAGGAAAAACATAATTTGGTACATGTTAAACGAAAATTTGAACAAACTAGATATTGGAATAAATGATGCCTTCCTTAAAATAACCTTAATTAAAATATAGCTTTAATAACATTTGGGAATTAAATGGTATGATTTTCTAGGATAACCTAAATAAAGTTTATTTTAGAAAAGAGGTAGAGGGGAAATGTTTCAAAAGCTTAAGTTTTATTTAATGAGCATTTTAATTAGTTCAATGTTAGGTGGAATTATTATAGGTGCTAATTTCTTGGTCCATAACATATATAATTTGGTTGCAGGTAAAGAGTATCATTTTAATATGTGGTCTTCTATTATTATATTTAGTGTTGTATTTATTTCGGGCTTCTCGTACATGTTGAAGAAGGGGCCAGATATATTTGTTAATGATTAAATTAATAGCAATTATCAATAGGTGTTGCCGTGTGATTCGGTTGAAGTCTTTTCTAGCGTGTTAGTTATCTCAATATATATGTATCTCTTGGCACCTGGGCGAGGGTGCTCTCTTTTTATCGAAGGAATAATAAAATGTATATAATATAATTAATAGATTTATATTTGAATCTGAGGGGTACAAATTCGATGCGACGTAAAAAGGATTTGTTGAAACAATGGAAGGTGGATTTACAGGCTATTCAAGAAGAGAAGAGGATGAAGAAGAAGGCTAAAAATAAGAAATATAGCATTCCTGGTAATACAGCTGGATTCATGAATGGAAAGCATACTTATCGTAAAGAGAATGGGGTATGGAAGCAAAGAAATAAATGACGTGAGGATAAATAGATTTCATTAAGTTTGTAGCATTATTCTAGGCGTTCCCATGATTTGGGTGGCGTCTTGTTTGTTGTTTATGAAGTAATCCCTAAACGTATTATATTATTGTTTTTAATTAACAGATATAAAAAATGATTTATTTGTTTTATTGATAATTAGTAAACATTATTATAATATGTTTGTATATGAGTAGACTAAAAGTGTTTTTGTTTGATTATATTAAAAGATGGGGGATATCGATAACAATAAAATAATGGGTATATCACCTACAAAAAGCTGCAAAAGGAATGGAAGCAGTATGGAAAAGGTGCTTTCGTGAAAAAATTCGAAAAATAAGCAGTATTAGCTCTTGAAGAAAAATGACTAGAAAAGTTACAACTAGATGGAGCATAAGGTTATACAAAAAATCTTAAAAGGGGGACAAAATTATGGAACAAGGAAAGTATTCAGTAACACCTCAAGATCGAATGAATTATTTATTAGGTCTTTATTCTGCAGATCAACAAATTAATGCGGTTCTTTATTTTCCTGTAGGTCTATCAAAGGAAATACTTGAACAATCAGTAAGGATAACATTACAATTGCAGCCAGTTTTGAATAGTCGATTTGTAGAAAATGATACTCCTTACTGGGAGGAACATTCATCTGGCACTAACTCATCTATTTGCTTTTTTGCAGAAGGAAATGATCAAGAACTTGAAATAATGGCAATAGATTTTATTAAGGAACCTGGTGATCGTATTCAGGGGCCTATGGTTCAAACAATATTATTACGAGGCACTACAACAGATATGTTAGTTGTGAAATTATCTCATCTATGTTCAGATGGTGCAGGAGTCAAGGAATATATTAATTTGCTTGGAGCAATTTATACGCACCTTTCCTTAGGAGGATCTAAGGATCAAATTATAAAGGAATTTGGTGAGGGAAATGAGAGTTTTCGAGATCAATCACATGTATTCAAATATGCTGGAATATCGGACGTAAAAAGTGCGTATCGTCCTAACCAAGAACAGCAGGCATCGTTATGGTCTTTTCCATCTCAACCCAACAAAAATAAATCCCCCAAAATGTCTGTAGGGCGGTTGAGCCGTGAACAAACTCTATGTCTAACCAAATGGACAAAAGCACAACAGGCTACCTTGAATGATGTAATCATGACTGCATACTTCCGTGCTTTATCACATTTCACTGTGTATGCAGAACCTCGCACCGCAGAAAAAATGATCGGTTTGACAATTGATTTACGTCGATATCTGCCTAATTATACGACTGGTGCTATTTGCAACTTATCCGGAATGGAAATGCCAGTGATTAAAATGGAAGATGGTGAATCATTTAATCAGACTCTTGTTCGAGTTAAACAATCAATGGATAAAATAAAGGGCCAAAATCCAGGTCTTTCTTCAGCGGCAGGAATGGAGATACTGGCAGGTATGAAGCTATCTACGGTGAAGGAAATGTATAATCAGCAATACGAGCAGGCTGTACAGATGGGGATGGCGTTGCCATTAATGACAAATTTCGGGGTGATCGCTGATGAACCTATTCAGTTTGGTGAAATTCAAGCTGAGGACGGGTATATGACATCACCCATTATGTATGCACCATTCTTTTCAATGGGAGCAAGCACTTATAATGGAAGACTTACATTTACGATTGGTTATCATGCGCCGGAGACATCGAAAGAAAAGGTAGACAAATTTTTAGAATGTGTTATTAATCAGCTATCATAAATAAAATAAAAGAGAATATAGCGCAAAATTTTCTAACAGAATTGTATTTTAGGCGCTCGTATTATGTACGGCTAATCCCTTTTATAAACGCTATATTTAACGGAAAGGTCTTACTCCAGATAAAAGTTTATCTTCAAATGCTTCATAAATTATTTTTGTTAAATTTTCTCTGATTGCACCTATCTTTATGTTTTAGATTTATGGGGAATCGTAGTGAAAAACAATTTGCAACACGAGAAAAACAAAATAGATCAGCATAAAAGTACTAAAAAAGTGAGAAAAGAGCTGACTTAAACTATATTTTGAATCAGCTCTTTTTACTGTTTTTTGAAATGAATTAGTTTTCAGATAATATAAAAATGATAATCTTCTAACAAATAATCAAGGCATCAACACTAGAAAAGTAGAGATAATATGTAATATAATTGAAAAAGTATATTTAAAAATCAATGTTAATATTACCCTCCTATAAGTATTAACATACGTAATTGAGGTGTTTTCTTTGTTGTTTTATGATCGGATTTCTATAATGGCCCCTCCTGTTCCGTAGCTTAGGAAAGTCTTTTTATTTCTGAGATTTTCAAAGTTATAGGAGGGTATGAAAAATGAAAAAAGTCTCAGTACCATCACTTTGGTTAATGATTATTCTTGTGGCATTTCCGCAAATTAGTGAAACAATTTATACACCGTCTTTACCAGACATTTCAAAGGCGTTACATGTAAGTAATAATGAGGTGCAGTTAACGCTTAGTGTTTATTTTGCTGGATTTGCTTTAGGTGTATTTTTTATTGGATGGTTATCCGATATAATTGGTCGTCGCCCGGCGATGTTACTTGGAATTGTCATATATGGCGCGGGGAGCTTCTTATGCTTTATTGCAAGTTCCATTGAATTTTTATTGTTAAGTCGTTTTATTCAGGCGTTTGGAGCAAGTGCAGGATCAGTTGTGACGCAAACGATTCTTCGTGAAAGTGTAGAAGGGCATAAACGTCACGTTATGTTTGCTCAAATTTCGGCAGTCATTGCTTTTACACCAGCAATAGGACCGTTAATTGGTGGCTTTCTTGATCAAATGTTTGGATTTAAAATAGTATTTTTAAGTTTAGTAGTTATGAGTATCGGAATTTTGCTGTATACGTTTGTTTCTCTTCCAGAAACAAAAACGGGTGCAGTAACGGATAAAATAAATGTGTTTTCTGTTTTAAAACAGTTGATTACAAATCCGAAAGTAGTAACATATGGGCTATTAATTGGAGGAGCGAATGGCGTTTTATTTAGCTATTATGCAGAAGCGCCGTTTATCTTTATTGAATACTTTAAGTTATCGCCTAGTATGTACGGATTTCTAGGAATTGTTGTTGCTTCCGCTTCTATTATTGGGGCGAAATTTTCAAAGCGGTTACTTACCACTTATAAACCAGAGAAAATTATATATATTGGTTGTTTTGTAATGACAGGTGGAGCAGTCGCTTTATCTATTATTACTTCAGTTGGATCAAATCCAAACATAATATATATGATTGGATTTTTAGTAGCGATGTTTATATTGCTATTAGGAATTGGGGTAGCATTACCTAACTGTTTAAGTTTAGCATTAGTAGATTTTCAAGATGTCATTGGTACAGCTGGAGCATTGTTTAGCTTAGGGTACTATATAATAGTGACGGTGACAATTTGGGGAATGAGTCAACTTCATACGGGCTCGTTACTGGTGATGCCACTTTATTTTCTAGCTATTGTAGCTATCATGTTGGTGTTTACTAAGGTGTTTATTGTTGGTAAACGAGTTGAAAAAGCAGTTTAATTATGTATTAGGAAAAGAGTCTCATTGGAAAATGAGGCTCTTTTTTATTATTTTTTAATAAGTTATTAGAATAGTGTTAAAATTAAATTAATTAAAAAGAAAGAAGGTACAATATGAACG
This sequence comes from Bacillus sp. EKM202B, assembly GCF_011066025.1. Taxonomy (NCBI): domain Bacteria; kingdom Bacillati; phylum Bacillota; class Bacilli; order Caryophanales; family Bacillaceae; genus Bacillus; species Bacillus sp. EKM202B. The sequence continues at coordinate 13,680 of NZ_JAAMNK010000032.1, forward strand.
GTCTAAATGTTAAAGCAACTACACAAGAAGATTTACAACAAATTTTAAAACTATGTACAATTTATGATCAAGCCATTTACGGTGAAGTTGATACAACGGTAGAGGATATTACGAACTCATGGAAAGGTATTGATGTTAGTAAAAGTTCTTACGTTGTTATGAATGAAGAAGAAATAATTGCTTATGGTATTTTGACAGGGAGTGAAAGACAGTTTCCATCTGCTGTACTTATTCATTCTAATTATATGAATCAAGGTATTGAACAAATAATATGGTCAAAGCTTGAAGGGTGGGCTAAGGAGCTTGTTAGTAATTCGTCTCGCTTGAATGGCAAGATTGTAACACAAGCAAATAATTTTTATGAGGAAAAAATGTTAGAAGAAGCTGGTTTTATTCCAACTCGTATTTGGTGGGGGATGGGGATTGAATTGCAGGGGAATGTTCCATCACCAATATGGCCAAATGGGGTTACAGTGCGACATTACACACAGGGTGTGGATGATGGGAGATTACATCAAGCTTTTAATGAAGCCTTTGCGGACCACTGGAATTCGCAACCTTCTACGTTAGAAGAGTTTTTGCAACGTACTGAAAGAGATGGGTTTCATCCTACATTATGGTCACTAGCAATGGCTGGGGATGAGGTAGTTGGTTTTATATTTAGTAAAAAGGGTACTGATAATAAAGCTGAAATTACGCACCTAGGTGTAAGATGTTCTAAGCGGAAACAAGGGTTAGGATTATCACTATTACACCATGCATTTAGTCAATTGTACGAAGAAGGGATTTTAAAAGTTCAACTGAATGTAGATTCTGAAAATATTACAGGCGCACCTCGCGTATATGAAGCAGCTGGAATGGAAGTACAGAGTAAATTTGTTCGCTTTGATAAGGAGGTCCTTGCTAAGGGTGTATATGGTATGTAACTTTACTAATATATTGTATTCTTGTTTGAGATGTTAATAGAGTGTTTAAAAAGTATGAAAATAAATTTTGAAAATGGTAGTAGCAATAGGAATGAAATTCTTTTAAAATACGTTATCAACTATAAAGATTGAAGTACATGAGATGTGAAACCGAGGAAGATATGCTCTCCTCGGTTATTTATATTGTAATAATATTCATATCGGAACCATTTTGAATAGATGTATTTTATTGCTAATTCAGTTAAAAATTAAACATAATTATGCATATTAATTTATTGAAAAAATAATTGAATTTTTCAGATAAATGAATTAATATAAAATAAGTAATTTTAAGATTTATAGAATATTGGAAGATGAAAGGTTTTGAGAATTTTGTAAGAGGCAAAAAACGATTTTAGGATAGCTTTAAAGCTAGTGTAAAATGACGTTTGCTTCATCATTTTCAGGCCAAAAGGAATTAGGGGAAAGCATCTTATTTTAAAATGCGGCTATGAATCATCTAAGAGGGGGAAGTGAAGTGGCAAACAAAGAATTGAAAAGAGGTTTAGAAGCACGTCATATTCAAATGATTGCTTTAGGCGGAACAATTGGTGTTGGTTTGTTTATGGGTTCAGCTAGCACGATTAAGTGGACAGGTCCGTCAGTAATGCTTGCCTATGCAATTGCAGGTATTTTTATCTTCTTCATCATGCGTGCCATGGGAGAAATGTTGTATATGGAGCCAAGTACAGGTTCATTTGCGACGTTCGGTCATAAGTATATTCACCCGTTAGCTGGTTATATGACAGCGTGGAGTAACTGGTTCCAGTGGGTTATCGTTGGGATGTCAGAGATTATCGCAGTTGGAGCGTATATGCAATATTGGTTCCCAGGTCTACCGGCTTGGATACCAGGTGTGATTGCAATGGTTATTCTTGGTGCAGCTAACTTAATTTCTGTTAAGTCATTTGGTGAATTTGAATTTTGGTTTGCGATGATTAAAATCGTTACGATTTTATTAATGATTATTGCTGGATTTGGCCTTATTTTCTTCGGAATTGGTAACGGCGGAGAAGCGATTGGCATATCTAATCTTTGGTCAAATGGCGGTTTCTTTACAGGTGGTTTTTCAGGATTCTTCTTTGCATTATCACTTGTAGTTGGAGCATATCAAGGTGTGGAATTAATTGGGATCACTGCTGGTGAAGCGAAAGATCCGAAGAAGACACTTACAAGAGCGATTCAAAGTACAATTTGGCGTATTTTAATATTCTATATTGGTGCTATTTTCGTTATAGTAACTGTGTATCCGTGGGATCAATTAAGTACAATTGGTAGTCCGTTCGTGGCAACTTTTGCGAAGGTTGGTATTACGGCAGCGGCTGGACTTATTAACTTCGTTGTTATTACAGCGGCGATGTCTGGCTGTAATAGTGGTATTTATAGTGCTGGACGTATGCTGTATACGTTAGGTGTAAATGGACAAGCACCGAAATACTTTACGAAAATTTCTAGTAACGGTGTTCCATTATTTGGTACAGTTGGTGTAATAATTGGTTTAGCGGTTGGTGTAGTTTTAAGTTATATTGCGCCAAAAAACTTATTTGTATATGTGTATAGTGCGAGTGTACTTCCAGGTATGGTACCATGGTTCGTCATTTTAATTAGTCAAATTCGTTTTAGAAAAGAAAAAGGGGCAGAGATGAAAGATCATCCGTTCAAAATGCCATTTGCTCCTGTTACAAACTATTTAACGATTGCCTTTTTAATTATGGTATTAATCGGAATGTGGTTTAACGATGATACTCGTATCTCACTAGTTGTAGGTATTGTTTTCTTAGCTATCGTTACAATTAGTTTCTATGCTTTCGGAATAGGGAAGCGAGCGCCATTAGATACTCAAAATGATCAAGAGATTTCAAGTAAATAAAGAAGAGGCTGTTCATCTGGAACAGCCTTTTCTTATTGTTGTTATTTGTCGATAAATCGATATATCTTGTCGAATTATTGATATAATTTGATTTGTGATAGATATATTGGAAAAATCGTTGATATAATTTCACATACTATCTGTCACTATCATGATTAAAATTTCTCTAATACGATTTTTCCAATGGTGTGCCCGCTTTCAAGTAGTCCATGTGCTTTCTTTAAGTTTTCAGCGTTAATTGGTGCTAATGTTTCATGTAAAGTGGTCTTTAACATACCTTCATCTAATAATTCGCTCACTTTATTTAATAGTTCATGCTGCGTAATCATATCACCAGTTTCATACATCGGCTTTGTGAACATAAACTCCCAAACAAAGGTCGCACTTTTACTTTTTAGAATGCCCATTTCAAGAGGATGTTCATTTTCTACGATAGAGCAAATTTTACCTTGTGGTTTAATTACTTCACCTATACCATGCCAATGCTGATCTGTATTATTTAAGCAGAAAATATAATCTACATCGTTGAATCCAAGGCTTTGTAGTTGCTCTTTTAAAGGTTTATGATGGTTAATTGTATGGTCAGCTCCAAAGTTTTTCACCCATGCTATCGTTTCATCGCGAGACGCAGTTGCGATTACATTTAATCCAGCCCATTTCGCAAGCTGAATTGCGATTGAACCGACACCACCAGCTCCGCCGATAATTAAAATGTTTTTAAATGTATTTTCGCTTTTCTTAGCGTAATTAATGCCTAAACGCTCGAATAAACCTTCCCACGCCGTAATAGCTGTTAAAGGAATTGCTGCAGATTCAGTATCACTTAAAGTTTTAGGTTTTTTACCAACGATTCTTTCATCAACTAGGTGGTATTCACTATATGTACCTTGTCTCGTAATACTTCCAGCGTAAAACACTTCATCGCCTTCTTTAAATAACGTACAACTTTCGCCAGTTTGTACGACAACACCACTAGCATCCCAGCCAAGTATTTTCGCTACATCTTCTTTTTTATCTTTCGGAGAGCGAACTTTTGCATCAACTGGATTAACGGAAATCGCGTTAATTTTAACAAGTATATCTCTTCCTACGGCAACAGGTCTTTCAACTTCAATATCAATTAAACTGTTTTCTTCTTCAATAGGTAAGTATTCATGTAAACCAATTGCTTTCATTTGTAGTCCCTCCATTAAAGTAAGAATCATTTACTCCTTTATTATAGATGGTGAAATGCTGTTATGTAAAAAGTACATTTTTTTGTATGCTGGAATGAAAGAGTAGAAGGAGTTTATTTCTAAAAAGTAGAATTTTTTACTGTATTGTTTTATTCAAAACGAAATGTAAAGGTGGATACATAATGACGGTAAAGAAGCTTTATTTCGTGCCAGCTGGTCGTTGTATGTTAGATCATTCTTCTGTTAATAGTACGCTCACACCGGGGAATTTATTAAACTTACCAGTATGGTGTTATTTATTGGAGACAGAAGAAGGGCCAATTTTAGTAGATACAGGTATGCCAGAAAGTGCGGTTAATAATGAAAATTTATTTGACGGTACATTTGTTGAAGGGCAGATTTTACCGAAAATGACTGAAGAAGATAGGATCGTAAATATTTTAAAACGCGTTGGTTATGAGCCGGAAGACCTTCTTTATATTATTAGTTCTCACTTGCATTTTGATCATGCAGGGGGAAATGGTACTTTTACAAATACACCGATTCTTGTGCAGCGTGCTGAATATGAGACGGCACAACATAGTGAAGAATATTTGAAAGAATGTATATTGCCGAATTTAAACTACAAAATCATTGAAGGGGATTATGAAGTCGTACCAGGTGTTCAATTATTGTATACACCAGGACATACTCCAGGACATCAGTCACTATTCATTGAGACGGAAAACTCTGGCCCAGTGTTATTAACGATCGATGCATCGTATACGAAAGAGAATTTTGAAGATGAAGTGCCGTTCGCGGGGGTTGATTCGGAATTAGCTTTATCTTCAATTAAGCGTTTAAAAGAAATTGTTAGGAAAGAGAACCCAATTGTTTTCTTTGGACATGATATAGAGCAGGAAAAGAGCTGTAAAGTGTTCCCGGAATATATATAGTGCAAAAAGTCATGAGCTTACGTGCTCATGACTTTTTTGTTTAAATAATTTTTTTAAATAAATTATAAACTTTTTTTGAACTATCTTCGTTTAACTGATAGTACGTAAGGTTTACATCATCAGGAGTATCTTGCTGAGCAATCATCACTTCGCTGCTGTGATGATCAACTACCCATATGAAATATTTTTTATAAGTTCCATCTTCGAAAGTAATCCACATATCACAATCTATTAAGTCTGATCCTTCTTCATCTAATGTTAATTTGCCTTTTTTTGCGGTATTCATACTGTTAATAAACGTTTTTAATTCATCTGTTTTTGTGAGAAAGATATCCTTTTTTGTTTTAATTGATTCTACATGTATATCTTTTATTTCCTGTTTACCTAAAAAAACAGGAGGCTCATTTGGATCTCGCGAGCTTGAAATAATAGTAGCTTTCTTTTTCGGTTTATTTGCAGTATAGAGATCTTGAATAGATTTCCCCGAGTTTATAAACCATACAATTCCACAAATAATTAATACGCTACCTAGCAATAAAATAATTTTTTTAATAGGGTTTTCTCCTCTCTATTATTTCGTGTGAAGAGCTTTTCTATTAATATATGATAGGTAAGCGTAAAGTATTATAGTTGAACTTGGTTATGCTTCACAGTTTTTATCGGGCGATCTATGAGTAAATTGTAAGTGAGCCCAATTAATACGAAAATGCCACCGATAACTTTACCGATTGAGAGTTCATTTGTCAGGAAGAAATCAATAATAGTCCCCGCAAATAATTGTCCGATAAAGATGAGTAATGTTAAATAAAAGGCTGATATTTTAGGAGTAATATAGTTGGATAATGAAATAACGATAACGCCTACTAATCCGCCTAAGTACACAGCAATAGGAATAGATTGTAACGTCTGCATTGGAATATACAATGAATCTGAACTGAAAATTAAAAATAACATAGAGAAAAATAATCCAGTAATATAATTAAAAAACGTGCCTTCCCAATTTCCGATTTTCGCTGCTAAATTCGCGTTAATAATTCTAGCAACAACGATAGAAACACCAGCTAAAATAGCGATCGTAATATATAACATTTTCTTGCCCCCATTAATAAATTGTCATGATTATAATTCCAGAAGAGATGAAACATAATCCAATTAGTTTTTTCTTTTCAAACTTTGCAACTTTCATTCCTAATAAGCCGAAATGATCGATAATGATGGAAGCAATAGATTGACCGAGTAAACTTAATGCGATCGTAATAGAAGCACCAAGGACGGAGAAACTTATATTGTTAAAAAGAACAGTGAATACTCCAATCGCTCCAGCGCTATATAAAAAAAGTGGAATACTTTTATCGAAACGAATTTTATTTTTGTTTATGATTAAAATGAAGATAACTGCAATTAAACCGACAAGGTGAATGACAACGCTTGCTGTGTACTTGCCAATTAACTCAGATAAAATCCCATTCAGTGGAAGCATAACGGCGATGAGCACACCAATAAAGACAGAAAGAAAGTTATACAATGTAATATCCCCTTTGTATTTCATATTTGTAATGACTGTATCATGCTGAAATTGTGTATTGTTATGACATATGTCATAGTGGAAGAAGAAAATTTTGATTACAATGGGGATGAGTTGTAAAGGTGGGGAACTATGAAGAAAGTATGTAATTCTATTAAATTAGCAGAGTATATGAAGAAAAATAATATTGATTCATTTTTTAGTCATGATATGAAGCCATATATGGAACTTATATTTTTTAAAAAGAATGAGTTTATTTGTAGAGAAAATGAAGAGATAGATTATTTATATTTCTTTGTTGAAGGAAAAGCGAAAGCGTTTAACACATTAAGTAACGGGAAATCCGTATTATTATGTTTTTACGATAGTTTGCAGTTACTTGGAGATGTGGAGTTAATTCATTCCCAAAGGATTACTTCAAATGTACAAGTAATGGCAGATTCATATTGTGTTGGTTTACCATTAGGAAAAGTGAGAAATCAGCTATTTCATGATGCGAAATTTTTAAGATGTATTTGTGGATCGTTAGCACATAAGTTAAATCGACTTTCAAAAAATAGTACAATTAATTTATTGTATCCGCTTGAAAATAGACTTGCGAGTTACATGTTAGCAGCAGGGGAACGAGCAGTTCAGCATGAAAATAGAATTGTATTTAGTGGGAATTTAACGGAAATAGCGGAATTGTTAGGAACGAGCTATCGGCATTTGTTGCGAACATTAAATATTTTTTGTGATAAAGAGATAATAAAGAAGAACGATGGATGCTATGAAGTAGTAAACGTGGATGTTTTGAGAGAATTGGCAGCAGATGTTTATAAATAGGAGGAGAGTATAAATGATAACACCTATATTTAGAATTTTTGATATTGAAAAAGCAAAACTATTTTACTTAGGTTTTTTAGGATTTAAACTGGATTGGGAACATCGGTATGAGGAAAATAGGCCATTATATTTGCAAATTTCGTTACAGGATGCTGTGATACATTTATCAGAACATCATGGTGATGCCTCACCAGGTGGTGCGATTCGGATCAAAATAGATGATGTAAAGGATTATCATTCTGTATTATTAAGTAAAGAATATGCTTATTCGAAGCCGAATATAGAAAAAACACCTTGGGGTACAATTGAATTAACTGTAATTGATCCGTTTTCAAATAGAATTACACTGTACGAGGAAAAATTGTAGAAATGGAATGAAGAGTAGTTCATAGAGCAGTGAACTGCTCTTTTTTATTTTGAGTAGATATTGAATCATATAAAAAGAAAATGTTATGATTATGGAAACGTATGAATATATGAACAAGTATTCATATGTTTAAGGAGAGGAGGGATTAGAATGAAAGATCTAATTATTATTGGGGCGGGTCAAGCTGGATTAACAATGGGATATTACTTGAAGCAAGAAGGGTATAATTTTTTATTACTTGAGGCAGGAAAACGAGTTGGTGATTCATGGAGAAATCGATATGATTCTTTGCAGCTTTTTACCTCAAGGTCTTACAGTAGCTTGCCGGGTATGACGTTAATAGGTGAAAAAAATGAATTTCCATGTAAAGATGAAATTGCAACTTATTTAGAAGAATATGCAAGACATTTTCAATTACCGGTACAATTACAAACGGAAGTTCTAAAAATAAAGAAAGAAAAAGAAATATTTGAATTACATACTCCTACAGAAATTTTACAAACGAAAAAAGTTATTATTGCATCAGGTGGTTTTCAGCAACCATTTATTCCCTCAGTTTCAGCAAATCTATCATCACATATTTTTCAAATACATTCATCACAATATAGATCATCATCGCAAATTCCACAGGGGAAGGCACTTGTAGTAGGTGGCGGAAATTCAGGAATGCAAATAGCAGTAGAACTTGCAAAAACGCATGAAGTTACGGTATCTATTAGTCATCCTATAACGTTTTTACCGTTACAACTTTTTGGAAAAAGTATTTTTAATCTGCTAGAAAAAGTGGGTTTATTGTACGCTGAAATAAATACAAAGAGGGGAAGATGGTTTCAGAAGAGAAAGGACCCTATTTTCGGTTTTGAAGGTAAGAAACTTATTCGTAATGGAGCAATCAAACTGCAAGAAAAAGTAGTAAGTGCATCAGGAAATAACATTATGTTTCAGAATGGTGATACTTATAGTGCAGAAAGCGTTATATGGTCAACTGGTTTTGTACAAAATTATAATTGGATTGAAATTGAACAGGCAGTGAATGAGAAAGGATTTCCTAATCATATAAAGGGAATCAGTCCAGTAAAAGGATTGTATTATATCGGTTTACCATGGCAATCTCAAAGGGGGTCCGCACTTATTTGTGGTGTAGGAAAGGATGCAGCGTATGTACTTTCTGAAATCAAAAAAATAGATCAGTAGCAGCAACTACTGATCATCCATATGTACATGAATTAGGAGAGGTCAAACATTTATTAACTTTATTATAATAGATTTTCATAGAATTAAAAACTGAAAATTCAAATTTAATGTTGAGAAAGTTTTTTGTATCGAAATATATGAAAAAATAGGGATTTTTATTAAAACAGAAAAAGATATTTCTATTTTAGTAAATTATGATATAGTCTAAATAAGCGTGTTTTTCCATAAATGTAATTATTTTCATTTTAGTTTTGTTTATATGAGGGAAGGAGAAGTAATTATGAAGTTTGATGATCAACGCTTACTAGGAGTCCGATTAGGTTCTGTACTTGTGACAGAGGAAAATCAATATTTAGTAATTAAGAAAAAAGATCATTATGCACTGTTAAATATACATAATTTAGAATGCACACATGTTGAAGTGCAGTTAGAACATTTGGAAGAAATGTTGCGGGAAGATTTCCAAGAAAGTATAACGGAGATTATCGCACCAGAACATATAAAAATTGTTGCGAAAAATGTTATATAGATAAAGAAGCTGGAAGGAACAGCTTCTTTATTTTCATTATAAGGATAACGTTTTCACAACCTCACCAATGATCCCTTCCATTTGATGAACACCTAAATCGGAATTAGTCATAATAACAGCACCATTCCCGCAGTATGGATAACAAACCATCATACATTGAAATCCAACGCCCCATCCGAGTGAATAAACCTGTAATTTTCCATTAGAATCATCTAGAAAAACACCTAATCCAGTCCATTTTGAGCAACCTTGAGGAGAAATCATGTCTATTACTAATTTTTGAGAAAGTTTTAGTTTGCCCTTTCCTTGTAAGGAATGAATGATTTCAATAACTAAAGCTGATAAGTCAGTTGGTGTTGTCCAAATGCCTGAAGCAGCTGCGAATGGATAAAATGGAAATCTCTCATTTGCTACAGTTCCATCTTTATTATGGCCGCAAGCAAAAACATCAGTTTTATCTATGTCTTTTGGAGAGAAGAGTGTACTATTTTTCATTGGTAGTGGCTGGAAGATATGTTCTTCTAATAACTGATTAAATGATTTTCCTGTAATATCTTCTAGTAGTAGCTCGATTATACAAAAGTTTGCGTCCGAGTAATGAAATTCACTTTCTGGTTTATAAGCTACTTCTATAGGTACGGGGCAATATAGTGTTTTACCGGAAAGGAGCTCAGACATATTAGGTAATCCTTTTGCAGGTGTATAATGTTCAAAACTATTAGGTGGATCAATGAGTCCAGATTGATGGCTTAATAAGTTTCTCGAAGTGATGCTTTTTTGTGAAGTAAATAGATTGGTAGGAATGTTCCAAGATGTGAGTTTATCATTTACGTCTTCATCTAAATATACGATACCTTGCTCTGATAATGTTAGTACGAGCATTGTAGTGATGAATTTGCTGATAGAGCAAGAATTAAAGAGAGAATTTGTAGTAACAGCTCTAGTTGTTCCAGCTTCAAGTGTTCCAAAGGCAGTCGCTTCATCTAGTTTGCCATTACGTATAACAGCGAGGCTTAAACCTGCAACGGAATATTGATTCATTTTTTCGTATATATTGCTACTTTTTAAGTTCATGGTGACTCCTTTCTTTAAAGACAGAATATTATTTTTATTATACAGTAGTAAAAAAAAAGAAAACACTTCGTCATTCACCAATGAAGTGTTTTCTTTTTTAGTTAGTTTGAAGTGAACTTTTGAAAAAATTTGTCTCGGTACATGTACATAACCCATGAGATTGTTATTAAAGAAATAATGATTTGTTTGTTTTTAATTGGTGCATTGAAAACAAGCCAACCAACTATATCAAATAATAAATGTAGCACGATTGAAAGAACTACAAATTGAAGTAACGTATTTAAAAATCTTTTCATAAAGTGTCCCCCTAAAATAATAGGTTTTATTAACAGTTTGATATAGTAGTATTATACATTAAATGTTTGATGTGGTAAAATTTACATAAGTTAGTGAAATAAAACAAATGAAAGTTAGTAAGGGGGAACATTCATGGAATTCTGGATGGTTATACCGATAGTAGCCTTTGGTTTCATTTATATCGCTGAAAAATTAACTACAATTGAAAAGAAAAATGATGCGCGTTTAAAGAGAATTGAAGATAGATTACAATTAATTACGAAAGAAATGGGAATTATAGAAAGAGAACCTGAAATTAATAAAGAACTACGCCAGCCTGTAGAAGAAGGCAAAAAAATTACAGCAGTTAAGAGAGTAAGAGAAGCTTTTGGTTTTTCCTTACTAGAAGCGAAGCAATATGTTGATAAATTATAAAAAAGATCATCCATTTGGGTGATCTTTTTTCACTGCACCATGCGTGTATTTACATAAGCGGCGATAATAAAGTGTCCAATTATAATGATAGGAATAACGATCGTGACATTAGGAGTAGTGAAGACACTACCGATTGTGGCAATGACACCAGCAACTAAATTATAAAGACCAACTATTTTTGATAACTTCACTTTATCAGGCACGCGGCGTTCGTTGAATCCTGATAAGAGCCAAGTGTATTGTTTTACTCCAATGAAATAAGCTAGTGCAAATGAAAGGATTGCCACTATGAATAATGATGGGGAAGCGAAGAGAGTCATTGCAAACACCTCCGTTAATGGGCTATAAATAAATTATAGTCCGAATGTTATAATTTAACAAAATATAATTTTGGTTTTAAGTGTAATAGAAAAATGGAGTATTGGTAATGAGGGGAGATTAAGTATGAATATTGTGGAGTTTCAGAGGTATGTATCAAATTTCAGTAAAGAAAAAGGATTTCAAGATACAACAATTGAAGAGCGCACCATATATACGATGGCGGAATTAGGTGAATTAGCGGAAGTCATATTAAAGCGTGATACAATACAAGATGCGAAAAGAGAGATCGGTTTAGAAATGTTTGATGTAATTTGGAATGTATGTGATTTAGCAAATAAATTAAATGTTGATTTAGAGAAGGCGTTTGAAGAAAAAATGAAAATTAATAAAAAGCGTGAATGGTAAGTAGAATTTTAATTTGTAAAGATGGGTGATATGAATGAAAAAGAAGCTTTTTATAGGAGGAATCTTTACTTTAATTAGTGTAATAAGTGTTGTCGTTTACTTAGTTTTTCAAGGCATATTCATTCCGAATCAAATAAGTGCTGATAAGTATGAAATAAAAGGTGTAGATGTCGCATCGTATCAAGGGGATATAGATTGGAGAGAGTTGGAAAAGCAAAATATGAAGTTTGCGTTTATAAAGGCGACTGAAGGAAGCTCGTTTGTGGATGAGTACTTTTCGAAAAATTGGACGAATGCGAATAAGACAGATATGCGCATCGGAGCGTATCATTTTTTTAGTTTCGATAGTAAGGGTGAAACACAAGCAGAGCAATTTATACGAACTGTTCCAAAATATAAACAAGCACTGCCACCCGTAATTGATGTTGAGTTTTACGCTAACAAAAAAGATAATCCGCCTAAGCGTGAAGATGTTGCGAAAGAGTTGTCGGTCATGATTGAAATGCTAGAAAAACATTACGGTAAGAAAGTAATATTGTATGCAACTCAAGAGGCATATGATTTGTATATAAAGGATGGGTATCCCAAATGTGATATATGGATTCGTAGTGTTCTTACAAAAACAAGTTTATCTGATGAGAGAAAATGGACGTTTTGGCAATACACGAATCGTGGGAAATTAAGCGGTTATAATGGAAAAGAAAAGTATATTGATTTGAATGTATTTTATGGGAATGAGGAAGAGTTTGAGAATTATGGAGTGAAAGGTTAAGTTTTAAAGCGTACAACATTTTGTACGCTTTTTTATTATTTCTAAAAAAATATGTAAGACATGATGGAACAAAGATTGGAGATGAATTGTCTAATATAGGTAATAACTATTTAGTTTGAAAGGAAGGATGGAGAAAATGAAAAAGAATACATTATTAAAATTAGGGGTATGTGTTAGTTTACTAGGAATAACTCAATTTATTAGTACAATTTCTTCTGTGAAAGCAGAACAAAAGCTAGAGCAAAAAGTAATAAAAAATGAGACGGGAACTATTTCAATATCTCAGTTAAACAAAAATGTATGGGTTCATACGGAGTTAGGTTATTTTAATGGAGAAGCGGTTCCTTCGAACGGTCTAGTTCTTACTACTTCTAAAGGATTAGTACTTGTTGATTCTTCTTGGGATGACAAATTAACGAAGGAATTGATCGAGATGGTAGAAAAGAAATTTAAGAAGCGGGTAACGGATGTCATTATTACACATGCGCACGCTGATCGAATTGGCGGAATAACAACGTTGAAAGAAAGAGGCATTAAAGCACATAGTACAGCATTAACTGCGGAACTAGCAAAGAAAAGTGGATATGAAGAGCCACTTGGAGATTTACAAACAATTACGAGTTTGAAGTTTGGCAATACAAAAGTAGAAACGTTCTATCCAGGGAAAGGACATACAGAAGATAATATTGTTGTTTGGTTGCCACAATATCAAATTTTAGCTGGAGGCTGTTTAGTAAAATCTGCGGAAGCAAAAGATTTAGGAAATGTGGCGGATGCGTACGTAAATGAATGGTCTGTATCGATTGGAAATGTATTGAAACGATATAAAAATATGAATTCTGTCGTACCTGGTCATGGTGATGTAGGGGACAAAGGGTTACTTTTACATACATTGGATTTACTAAAATAAGACATTGTTAGAAGAAAGAGAGGAGAAATAATTTTCTCCTCTCTTTCTTCTAACTATATTTAAATGCTGAATTTGTCGATTATGCCAGCATATATTACTGAGATTTTAATTCCAAGTATACAAATACTAGTACCGTCATAATTGCAATAACAACGTAAGTAGCATCAAGCATTATAAGTGTTTTTAAAGTTTCAGTCATCCTAATTCACCCCTGCTATAAAAATATAACATGATCTTTTTATCAATCAGATAAGAGATCACAAAGATACAATATACATGAAATTTCTTAAGTAGGTTCTATTTAAATATATCATATAAATAATGTAAATAATGTTAAGATAGTGTAAATGTATTGTAAATAAAAAGGTTTACAATAAAGATTTTAATAAAAAATGACAGTTCCTTAAAATTAAAAATACGCTCTTCTTTCTATTGAATGATAGAAAGAAGAGCGTATTTTTATGTCTATTTTCATATGTGATGAATTGCAACTATTTGTACAAGGGATTCAAAAATTTTTTTCGTTGTATATATTTCTCCAAATTAATTATTTAGCTATTTAAAAGTATCGAAAGATGTGGACACACTAATGTATATTTTTTAGTGTCAATAAAAATATTATGTCAACAATATGAACTGTCACAAATCTTTATATATTATTGTGATTGATATCACATCACTTTTTTTCAATGGGTATTATGCTTAAGGTGTAATGAATGATTGGGAGAGGGTGGGATGATATGTTTTGTTATCAATGTGAACAAACGCCAACAGGCGGATGTAAAGTAATGGGTGTTTGTGGAAAGAATGAAACGATTGCTAGTTTACAAGACACGATTGTGTTTGGGCTAAAAGGAATTGCGGCTTATCGTACTCATGCTGCTCAGCTAGGGTATACGGATGCATTTGTAGATGCTACAACACAAGAAGCTTTATATATGACATTAACAAATTCTAATTTTAACGAACAAGAGCATATTGATATGGCTATGAAAGTTGGGAAATCAGCTTTACGGGTGATGGAGTTATTGGATGAGGCACATACGAATCATTTTGGTGTGCCAGAGCCTGTACAAATTACACAAAATCGTGTAGAAGGTAAAGCAATTGTAGTTACGGGTCATAATTTATTTGCATTAGAAGAACTATTAAAGCAAACAGAAGGAAAAGACATTAATATTTATACGCATTCTGAAATGCTACCAGCACACGGATACCCGCAGCTGAAAAAATATAAACATTTAAAAGGAAACATCGGTAAGGCATGGTATGATCAAAGACGCCTTTTTGAAAAATTTACTGGTGCCATATTAGCTACAACGAACTGTGTTATGCCAATTAAAGGCTCGTACTCTGATCGATTCTTTTCATATGACATTGCAGGTTTAGAGGGTATACAAAAAATTGAAAATGATGATTTTACACCATTAATTCAAAAAACGCTAGAACTTCCAGAAGTACATATGGAGTCGGATGAACAGTTAGTTACAGGGTTTCATCATAATACAGTATTATCATTAGCTCCAGAAATTATTGATGCAGTAAAAGAAGGGAAAATAAAGCGTTTCTTTGTTATCGCCGGTTGTGATGCACCGGGAAAAGGCGGAGAATATTATCGTGAATTAGCAACGTCACTTCCGCCAGAAACGGTTATTTTAACAACTTCTTGTGGGAAATTCCGCTTTAATGATGTGGATTACGGTGTTGTACCTGGCACGGAAATTCCGCGTTACATTGACTTAGGACAATGTAACAACTCCATTTCTACAGTGAAAATAGCGGCTGCTTTAGCAGATGCTTTTCAATGTGAAGTGAACGAATTGCCAGTAAGTATTGTCCTATCATGGTTTGAACAAAAAGCAGTTGCCATTTTGCTCGGGCTATTTAGTCTTGGAATTCAAGATATTCGCATCGGTCCAAAGGCTCCTGAATTTATTTCACCTGGCGTACTTGATGTATTACAAGAAACATTCGGTTTAAAACTGATTACAAATGCAGCAGAAGATATGGCTATGATGTTATCGTAATAAAAAATGATCTGTCTTATTAATAAGAAGAGCTAGCCATATTCATTAACTTTGGTATAGTATAGCGCCCCAAAATAAAAATGTAGAATTTTTGTTTTGGGGTATTTTCTTTTCTTAGTGGGATAGGTATGGGGCAAAATAAAAAAAGAAAATAGGCTGTATCGAATAGGTAATAGTTGATTTTAGAAAAAATATAAAAATCGAGTTGACATTCATCGCTACTTAGTCATACAATGTACTTGTAATAAGCAATACTGAGTAGTGTTGTTTCTCAAAATATTTGCAGTAGACAATAGGTAATAGCGGATTTTAGAAAAAATTTGAAAATCAGTTGACATCTATCACTACTTAGTCATACAATGTAGATGTAATAAGTGATACTGAATAGTATGAATTCAAAAAAACTACTCAGTAAAAAATTCGCCTTAGTACTCTGTAATACTGAATATAAGTCAGACAGAATAGGGGGTAAAGGAGGATCAGGACATGGAAAATTTAACTGAAATGCTGAAAGGTTCACTGGAAGGGTGTGTACTGGAAATCATTAGTCGCCGTGAAACGTATGGCTATGAGATTACCCGCCACCTGAATGATCTTGGGTTTACCGAAGTTGTGGAAGGTACGGTGTATACCATCCTCGTACGATTAGAGAAGAAAAAGCTTGTGAATATTGAAAAGAAACCATCAGATATGGGACCGCCTCGTAAGTTTTATTCATTAAATGAAGAAGGCCGCCAGGAGCTTGAATTGTTTTGGAAAAAATGGGATTTTGTATCGTCAAAAATTAACGTCTTGAAGTCAAAATAGGTTCATAAGATAAAATGTTCCGGCCGATACTTTGGGAATTTCTTGCTCGGTTTTATAAAAAAGGAGGAAAATAAGATGTTAGAAATGTTTAAAAAGTTAATTGGTGATAAAAAAGAGTACAAAATGATGATGGCACGAGTTGAGGCTCTGCCAGAGGACTACCAATTTGTATTTAAGAAAATTCAAAACTACATGTGGAATTTCTCAGCGGGTAACGGGATGGATATGTTACACATACAGTATGAATTAATCGATTTGTTCGAAGCGGGTGCAGCGGAAGGAAGACAAGTGCTTGACATTACTGGGGATGACGTGGCATCCTTTGCTGACGAACTAGTGGCAAACGCTAAAACTTACGTCTCCAAGTATCGTGAAGATTTGAATGAAAGTATTATGACGAAATTGAGAAAAAAATAAATGGAATAAGTAATACCGACTGATTAGCTGGTTACACATATGAATTGCCACCATAGCTATTCAGTTATATTTTTAACTCAGTACTAAGTAATACAGAATATCAGTGATACTAAATAGGTAGAGGTAAATAAATTATCTTCGCAAAACATTTTTATCCCGCATTAACGGGCAGTAAGACCCCCACCTCAAAATTCAGCGTAAGCAAAGAAGTTAGGTCGGGGATCAATTGCCCGTAAAAGTCCGATTGATTCAACTAATAATCAGTGGGGGATGAACAAAACCCCCACTGATTAAAGTTTCACTTTATAGGGAGGAAAAAAGTATGAGTAATGCAGCGATTTCTATAAAAGGCTTGAAAAAATCCTTTAAAGACAAGGAAGTTTTAAAAGGGGTAGATTTTGAGGTGCAGCGTGGAGAAATTTTCGCGCTGCTAGGCTCAAATGGAGCGGGAAAGACAACAACGGTCAACATCCTTTCGACGCTAATGAAGCAAGATGGCGGTGAAGTAAGCATTTGCGGATTTGATGTACAGCGTCAACCAGATCATGTTCGTCAAAGTATCAGTTTGACAGGGCAGTTCGCAGCTTTAGACGGTATGCTTACTGGGAGGGAAAACTTGATAATGATCGCCAAGTTACGTGGTGTTTCCAATCCCGCTCAAGTTGCTGACAATCTACTTGCAAGATTTAGCCTGACTGATGCGGCAAACCAAAGGGCAGATCAGTATTCAGGCGGAATGAAGCGCCGGCTTGATATCGCGATGAGTTTGATTGGAGCGCCAGCAATTATTTTTCTTGACGAACCAACGACTGGACTTGATCCTGAAGCGCGAATCGAAGTGTGGGATACAGTTAAGGAACTTGCCAGTAGCGGTACAACTATTTTGCTTACGACTCAGTACTTGGAGGAAGCAGAACAACTGGCAGACCGTATCGCTATTTTGCATGGCGGAAAAATTATTACGACAGGTACTCTTGCTGAACTAAAAGAGATGTTCCCAGCGGCAAAAGTGGAGTATATCGAAAAGCAACCGACATTGGAAGAAATCTTCCTTGCGATTATCGGTAAAAAGGAGGAGATGTAAATGAAAAGTAAAACTGGTGTATTACTAGGTCGTTTAATGCGTAACATTATGCGCAGTCCGGATGCAATTATTACGGTAGCGATTACACCGATTATGATGATGCTATTATTTGTCTACGTGTTTGGCGGCGCAATAAAAACAGGAACGGAAAATTACGTCAATTATTTATTGCCGGGAATTTTGCTAATGGCTATCGCATCCGGTGTAGCTTACACTTCCGTGCGACTATTTACGGATGTAAAGAGTGGGCTGATGGCACGTTTCATTACGATGCCTATTAAGCGCTCATCTATATTGTGGGCCCACGTTTTAACCTCTCTTGTTGCTAATGTACTTACTATCGTGGTGGTTATTCTTGTTGCACTCTTAATGGGCTTTCGTTCCAGCGCTAATATTCTAGATTGGCTTGCAGTAGCTGGGATACTAGGGATGTTTACGTTGGCGCTAACATGGCTAGCTATCATTCCAGGATTGAAAGCGAAGTCTATGGAAGGGGCGACTGCTTACTCGTACCCGCTAGTTTTTCTTCCATTTATTAGTTCGGCCTTTGTCCCTACCGAAACGATGCCAAAAATTGTTCGCGCGTTCGCTGAGAACCAGCCTGTGACTTCAATTGTGAATGCGATTCGTGCTCTATTATATGAAGGAACTGTTGGAAACGATATTTGGATTGCCCTCGCTTGGTGCGTCGGAATCATGGTTATTGCTTACTTCTTTGCTAGTAAAGCATTTAAACGTCAGTTAGGGTAAGAAACGAGATAAACGAAACCTTCAGGAATAATATATACGTTTAGAAAAGCACGGGAGATTTTCCGTGCTTTTATTATTTTTCATGCTCTCATTGTAGTAAATGAAATGGTATTTAAAAATAGGATGATTGTCCAGTGATAAAGCTTAATATTTGAGGCTCACTGCTTATGGAATATATAAGCACACTCGTTTTTGTAAATCTGCTAATACTTCATCGGGTATTTCCCTGATTTTAATATCCTTCCCTAGGAAAAGTAGCCAATTTGTTATTTCCGTCACTTCATCGGGATTGTTAACATTGATAAAAGTTTTTAAAATGGCTGTAGACTGGTAAGGATTTGTATAAGATATTGATCCTTTTAAAGGATGGTATTTTTTGAACTGGGCAATCGCTTTTGGTCCAAGTTCAAGTACCAAGTTGATTATTTCGTCCTTCTTACTTAGTTTTTCTAAAATCTTTTTCTTATTTAGCCTTTTTTTCGTCGTGTATGGTTCGATATTGGTGAGGTCATCGACAGGAAACATTATCTTCTTTTCTTCTTTTAAGTCAAACCCTTCAATGATCCAATGGCTTTTTTCTTGATAAAGGTGTAGTAGATAAATTGGATAAGATTTGATTTCCTTTTCTTCTTTGATGGTAATCAATAAATGGTTATCCAAAAGAAGGAGTTGAATGAGTTTTTCTAACATAGGATGGGGGAGGTCAGAAAGCTCAAGTAGATCGGGATTATGAGGGTTAGTCCCTTCAAACAGCAAGAGTTGATTTAAAAGAACAAGGTCATCTTGCTGGGTTTCTGAAATGAGTCCTAGTAGTTTTTCTGCTAATGACTGACGACTTTTTAGATAGGGAAGTTGTTGATTCCTCGTAGCCATAAAGGCAATAAAAAGAGCTTTCACTTCATTATCAGTAAAGCGAACAACGGGCAGGATAGAGTTATGCATAACAAAATATCCTCCGGTCCTTCCAACTTCAGCGACAAGTGGCATCCCCATAGCTTCAATTTCTCTAATGTCTCTAATAGCTGTCGATCGTGAGATGTTAAATTCTCGTATGATTTCAGAAATTGTAAAGTGGGAGCGGTTGTTGATATACCGCATAATTGTATTAATCCGTTCGACTTTTTTCATTTTGGTCTCCTAAACAGTATCATTTTTTGACATGGTTTAAAGGTATTATAAACGTATCAGATGAAAAGATAAATCGTTTGATTAATAAAAAAAGAGGCAGGTTTTGTATATGAAAAATTATACTATAGAAGAAAAAGATAGCTTTATTGTGTTAGGTATTGGAACTGAAATTAAGAGTGAATACACAGACTTTGCTGGAATAAATAAAGAAAAGGAAGACTTTTGGTCGGCTGTTAAAGAAGATGGAAGGCTGGACACTTTAAAAGCTTTAGCTACAAATGAATACATTTTTTCCGTGAGCGAAGCGGTGAATAACAAAATGATGTATTATGCGGGTGTCATGACAGAAGCACAAATAGAAGAAGAATCTAGAGTGATTCAGTTTCCTAAGGGGGAATATGTAGTAGTGAAAGGTGAAGGTAAGACGGCTGAAGAGCTAAGTAATAAGCTTACTGGCATCGCCTTCGGTCAAGCTTTACCAGAAGCAAAGGATTTTGCCTATGTTGGTGGACCGAATACAACGGTTGAGATGGGGCAGAGAAATGGCTTATTATTTGGTGAAATGTGGATTCCGGTTGTTAGGAAGTAAAGTGATAAAAGGTGCGAATATGGAAAGTAGAGGCTAACGATCTTGTATTGTTGGCCTTTTTTCTGTGAACATAATATTTATAGTCAGCTACACACTATATTCTGATAAAAGGGAATTACTGTAAGATTGTGTTGGGTGAACAAAAAAGCTAGGAGTTCTTCTAGCATAAGGGTACAACTTAAAGTCGTAAAAGATAAAATAAATTAACGTTGTAATTAAACTTTAAATGTTAATTACTGTAGCAGTTAAATTACTTTCATTAATAGTGTTAGTTGATGTACCAATTCCCGAGGCATTCAGATTTAGACTGTATATATAAGTGCCGGGGGAGGGGTATCTATCCAGACTACTGAAACATTGTGTGTTCAATTAGTTGAAACATTCGCTGGTTTTTGAATATTATCTTGAGATTCTGACTGAACCGTAATAATAAAGGCATCTCTTTTCAGAATAAGAATTGAAGATACACTAAATTCTGTGAGAGGAATTAGAGAAGTATAATTAGTTCGGAAAACCCCTTCTAACTTTACTATTTCATTAACGCCTACACTAATAGCTGGTAATACGAGGGTAGTTGGGCTAGTTGCAGTATTATCACTTTGGTTAAATGTCAGTGAAATAATGCCAGGCGGCCCAGTATCGCCCTTTAGGGCACTATTTTGGGCACTAAATCAGGTGCCTTTTTACATTGGAATCGATGATACGATATTCCTACAGTTACTCGTTCTTTGAAAAGAGCATAACGTGGGGATAACGTATCTATGCGCTCATAATCAATGATCATAGCCGCTTTATCAAAATGTTACTGGAGAACTGGCATGGGCGGTAAGAATCCGCAATAAGGACTAAAAGACCAATTACATTTAAATATTTAGCCACGGTGCGTGAGTGTCGTGGCTTTTGTGTTTCTTATTGAGTTTAGTGTTTTCTATACTAGATTCATAAGTGATATAAAGGAATTTATAAAAAAGGTTACTTCTCATTAACTTTAGATACAAGGATAGTGTAATAGTGAAGATTTTGCTATTCATTTTTTGAATATTACTTTAAAATTTAGATAAAAAGATAGTATTACTTTTGATTAATTTTAAATGTCGAAATTGAGGGTGAATGCTAGTGTCTAAATTTACACAACAGGACCAAGAGGATTTTAAAAAAAATCTGCTTTATAAAAAAGATAAGAAATTTGTTGAATTTATCGTGGATAGTTATGTACATACCAAGGAGTTTTCTAATGATACTGATAGTTTATCTAATAAGGATAAATTAATGGAGTTAGAAAAAAATGATTTAAAGTATGTGAAAGCAAGAATAGAAAGTTTATCTGAGTACCATGATCCACTTAAAATGGATTCAATGATTCTACCAGCTGTTACGGTTTTATTTTCTGTACTTGCGACTGGATTTTTCGTTAATGCAAAGATGATTAATGGATCCACTAATTCTATGCAGATTAGTGGATTTACCGTAACAGGTTTCTGGATTTTTACAATCATAACTTTTATTCTTTTCGTATTGAGACCTGGTAAAAAGAAGCATAGTAAGATTATTTTCTTTAGTAAACTGGTTGACATATGTATTGAAGAGAAAGAACAGAAAAAAGAGCAAGAAGAAAAGAGAAGAGAGCAGAAAGAGAAAGAACAGGAAGAGCAGGAAAAGAGAAGAGAGCAGAGAGAAAAAGAAGAGAAAGAAAAGCAGCGAAAAGAGAGTGATTATAAGCTAGTACGTTTATACCTTGAAAAACTAGTTATGCAAGAAGAAATGAAGGAAGTAAAAAGAAGCAGAAGAAAAAGATATAAAAAAAGATGATTCGGTGAAAAGCGCCCATTTAGGTGCTTTTTTTGTACAAAACAAACGGACTCAATAAACGAAAAAACAGTGATGTATGAGAGGTGTATTTTATTAAATTGCATTTAATTTAAAATAAAATGTGAAACTTTTCAAGAGTAGCTATTTTTATTTTGTATAATAAATTTTAGGCGAACGATTCAAAACGTTAAAACAGGGATGTTCAACAATAAATACGCTATGATAATCCAGAATGGCTAAGCGAAAATGAAGATATAAGCGAACTTAATGTGAAAGATAAAAGAGAAAACGCTAAGAATCGTTGGCAAGGAAATGCAACCGAAACAGCTTATAGTAAATATACCGATTTTAAAGATTGGAACAAGTAAAAGTAGCGAATCCGCTTCTTTTTTATTTTGCATAGAAAAAAGGAAACCATAAAGGATTCCTTTTAAATTACGCTGTCTTATAAATTTTATTTTTAATCCTATTTTTAGTATCTATAAATGCGGCGTATGTAGCTATAGCACCACCTAAATAATAGACTTGGAATTTGTGGTCAAAAGCTAATCCTGTAATGAAATTGTAGCTGTATATAAAACAAGTTATACTGAACAACCATAACATGAACTTTAAATCTTTTAAGCTCAATCTATAATTCTTAATTCTTTTCCACATATGTATCAACTCTTATTGTCATGAGGCTCTGTAGTTTTTCTTTTTAAAATCACGCATGTTGAGGAAAAAGAATAAAAGGAAGATAACAGCTGCGATGCCATTAATCCAGTAGTATGTGCGTCCTGTTGTGAATCCGTTATAGAAGGAATAGACATTCCAAATTATAAGAAGTACTGAACAAACAGTAGAGATCATTAATGAGCCAAAACTTCTCATGATTTTCACCTCGATTCAAAATGTTAAAACTTATTTATAATTTCACATTCAAATAATTAGATTTACAAGAATAGGATGTAATAAAATGATTTAAAGAAATTACCATGGAAATTATTTGAAAGAACTTGGTGAAGGGGAAGGGGGAAGATTGGATGCATTAGCGGATGAGTTAAACGGTGTAGTAAATAACCATTGGTATTCGATCAAATAAAAAGTGCTAACAAGTTTGCAAACGAACTTGCTAACACCTATACGAATTAGACATAAAATGCCGTTGATATTTCATTTAAAAAAATAGATTTATTCAAGGAGATTTTAAAGTTTTACTTAAGGGAGCGAGAAGTATGAATCTTTTCTCTCCTCAATCATGATAAAATGTACAATAGGAAATTTTATGTAACATAAAGGGGGAAGGTTTATGGTCAGCTTGAGTACCTTGGTAGCTTTTGCAATTGTTTCGCTTAGCATGGTTTGTTCACCTGGGCCTAATATGATTTACCTCATTTCCCGTTCCGTTACGCAGGGACGTATGGCGGGATTTATTTCTTTATTGGGCATCATGCTCGGATTTGTAATCTATATAATCGCAACTATGTTTGGACTTACAGTTCTATTCGTTGCTGTTCCCGCTGTATATGAAGCAGTAAAGTGGGCAGGTGCTGCTTACTTGCTCTGGCTCGCCTGGAATTCGATAAAACCGGGTGCTACATCTATTATGGAACCTCGTATGATTTCTAATGAGCCACCAAGGAAATTATTTCTGATGGGACTCATGACGAATCTTCTGAATCCAAAGATTGCTATTTTGTATGTATCACTTCTACCTCAATTTGAAGATCCAGAGAAGGGATCGTTGCTTTTTCAAGGTGCAGTTTTGGGGCTTACGCAAATCACTGTTAGCTTTATAGTTAACCTTGTAATTGTATGTACAGCAAGTAAAATTGCAAAATGGTTTGGCACACGCCCAACGTGGCTACGAGTACAGCGTTGGCTTATGGCAAGTGTTTTAACGGGGCTTGCTGTACGTCTTGCTTTTGAACGTCGACAGTAAGAGCCTCTTTATCTGCAGTTTCTATAATATAACCTAATAAATATTAATATAAGTTATGTATAGCAGATATTTACCTTATAAAATAAGGGGGGAATATTATGACTGAGACAAACAAATTTTCAGGAGTCAATTTGAAAAAAGATGTGAAATTTTCTATTATAATTCCTGCACATAATGAAGAAAAGTACATTAGAAAATGTTTAGATTCAATTGCAAAGGCATCAGAGGCATATAAAGAGCAAACGGAAGTTATAGTTGTTTTAAATCGTTGCACAGATAAAACAGAGGAAATAGCAAAATCTTATAATTGTGTTACATTGAAAAATAAC
The DNA here is from genome assembly GCF_011066025.1 of Bacillus sp. EKM202B. NCBI lineage: Bacteria > Bacillati > Bacillota > Bacilli > Caryophanales > Bacillaceae > Bacillus > Bacillus sp. EKM202B. The sequence goes on from NZ_JAAMNK010000032.1 coordinate 38,122, forward strand.
GATAAAAACTTATCTAAAATTCGAAATGCAGGGGCTAAAATAGCTAATGGAGAAATAATCGTCACTATAGACGCTGATACCATAATGACAGAGTCTATGTTGTCTAATGTAGATAAATATTTAACTTCAGGTAAATACATTGGTGGTGGGGTAAATGGGAAGTTTGAAAGAATATCTTTAGGAATATTTCTCTCCGCAATGTTAATAATAATTCCCTTACTTTTTAAGTACGGAGCTATATCTGTAGGGATTTTTTGGTGCTATAGAAAAGACTTTATGGCAATCAACGGATTTAATGAAAACATGCTTATGGCAGAAGATGCAGATTTCGCTAAACGGTTAAAAGAATGGGGAAAGAAAAATAATAAGAAATTCGGTACTATTAAAAATGGAATGATAACTTCATGCAGAAGATTTGATACATATGGAGACTGGACTTTACTTAAAAATCCAAAAGTAATTTTAGCTTATCTAAAAGGAAATGATAGAAAATACGCAGATAAGACATATTATGATAACCAAGAAAGATAAAAATGGAGAAAATCGGCAGAGGATAGCTAGTACTTTTTTAGATATAATGAGAATCCAACTTAATTTAATAGATATTATAAGAAAACCATCAATTTGATTATCCTTTTTCAAATTGATGGTTTTTTATTTTTGAAATAAATATGTATTTTTTATAAAAATATTTTTTGACCCCCATAAAACTATGTATTCCTCCGAATATGTATAGTGAAGAAAATAATTAGAAGAAAAATGACTATGAAAGAATATAGAAGTATTAATAAAATTACTAGATTAGGTGGGCATCTAAAATAAAAGGATGAAATTACCAATGGTATAGAGGAGAGTTATTCAAGGATTGCAGATAAAATAGAAAAAGAATAAGCAAAACGAACGGTAGAAAATAAGAAAGTAGATAAAAATACAAACTTAACTTTAGTGCCGAGAGAAAAGGAAAATCATTAAGAAAACGTTGGAAAAAGTTAGACTCTAAAAATATAACTAACAGCAAGAAAACAAGACCGAAGAAAAGTACCAAGAAAATCTGGTTAAATGGTCACTTGTGTAGTGGCCATTTTGCTATTTGAAGGAGGCTGGGAGATTACAAGTGTTGAGTTTAGTAATGAAGATCTTAAGAAAACCGAAAATAGAAGATATCGTATGTAACATACAAAACAACGAAGCAGATAAAGAAGCATTTATCGTACAGTATCAGCCTTTTATTAGAAAATCAATTTCATCTGTCTGCCGCCGATATATTACAGAACAGGATGATGAATATAGCATTGGATTGTTTGCGTTTAACGAAGCAATTGAACAGTATTCATATACAAAAGGAAAATCCTTTTTAGCGTTTGCTGATCTTCTTATAAAAAGAGATGTAATTGACTATATACGTAAAGAGTCTAAACATAACTTTGTCTTTTTAAAAGAAGATGAGCAAGAGGAAATGTTAGAAATGCAAGTGTCGCTTACGGAGTATATGAAAGAGATGGAAAATAGTAACCGTAAGGAGGAAATTCTTCATTTTCAAAGTGTGCTAGCTGAGTTTAAAATCACATTCTCAGAGCTTGCTAAAGAATCTCCTAAGCATCGTGATACGCGTGAGCACTTAATAGAAATTGTGAAAATTATTATAAAAGAAGAGGAAATGATGGAAGAGCTGTTCCGAAAGAAAAAGTTACCGCTTAAACATATTGAACCGCGTGTTAGGGTAAGTCGTAAAACGTTGGAACGACATAGAAAATACATTATTGCAATGTGTATTATTTTTGCAAACAACTATACATATATTCTGGATTACATAAGAGGGGAAAAGCATGATGAATAAAGGAATTGTGATGGATATAAAAAAGCATAGCGTAGTTGTTTTAACACCAAATGGAGAGTTTATTACGTGTAAAAGAAAAGGGGATTCTTGCATGATCGGGGAGGAAATCTCATTTGATGAGCAAGAACAAAAAGCATCGCATTTTTCGATTCCTTCCTTTTTAAAGCCTGCATCAATACTTGTTGCTTGTTTTCTATTTGCAGTGTTGTTTTTCTACAACCAACCAGAAGAAAAAGTATTTGCTTACGTCTCAGTTGATATAAATCCAAGTTTAGAGGTGAGCGTAACGAGGGATTTTCGTGTTATAGATTTACAGGCTTGTAATGATGATGGAAGGCGTATTTTAAAAGAATTGAAGCAATGGGAAAATAAACAATTGCAAGAAGTAATACGTACTATTATAAAGCAAAGCCAAGAGGATAAGTATTTAACGAATGATAAGCAAGTTATGCTAACAGCTGTTGCAAAGGACAAGGCACTAGAACCACAGTTGGAAAAGGCAATGAAAGAATTAAAGAAAGAATATGAGCTAAAACATATTACAGTTGAATATCAAAGTAGCACGATGCAAGTACGAGAGAATGCTAGAAAAGCTGGAATTGGCACAGGTGTCTATATAAAGCAAGAGAATGAAAAGAACAAATCGCTTACTCCCCCTGCCATGCCGTCTAATCCGGTGGAAAATGAAGAAGAGGTGCAATCACAGCCGGAGTCATCTCCTAATGCATCACTGGATTTGTCTCCTGTAGACGAAAAAAAATATGAAAAGCAAGAGCAGAAAGAACAAAAGAAAACAGAGGAACAGCCATCGAAGCAAATAAAAGAAAACAATGGAAGAGGATCTCAGCAAGAAAATAGAGGGAATCAGCAGGAGAATAACAGTAGAGAATCTCAACAAGGAAATAATGGGAATCAGCAAGGGAACAACGGAAGAGGGTCACAACAAGGGAATAATGGAAATGGGCAAGGGAACAACGGAAGAGGATCACAACAAGGGAATAATGGAAATGGGCAAGGGAACAACGGAAGAGGATCTCAACAAGGAAATAATGGGAATGAGCAAGGGAACAACGGAAGAGGATCCCAACAAGGGGATAATGGAAATGAGCAAGGGAACAACGGAAGAGGATCTCAACAAGAGAATAATGGAAATCAGCAAGGGAACAATGGAAGAAATCCTCAACAAGGAAATAATGGGAATCAGCAAGGGAACAATGGAAGAGGATCCCAGAAAGAAAATGATGGAAACGAGCAAGGGAACAATAGTAGGGGGTCTCAACAAGAAAATAGAGGCCACCAGCAAGGGAATGAAAAGAAGAATCAATAGAATCTGGAAGTGAGAGAGTCATTTCAAAGCTAAAAGGATGTATCTCGCTATTGTGGGCAGTAAAACTCCCATCTCAAAATTTGGCTGGGGCAAAGAAGTTAGGTGGGAGTTGGGCTGCTTGTAAATGCACAATTGGTGAGGGCTGATTAAAGTTGCACTTTATTATTTTATAGTTCTATTAAGAAGGAGTATGTGAAAAATATAATGGAGAAAAACATTCAACAAGAGAAAGATAAAGAAAAACCTGTTTTTTATGATCCGAAAGGAAGGAGAAACATAGCCTTTATTTGGTTTCTATGTATCTCAATAGTTAGTGTAAGTGTTGTATTTTATTTTTTCTTTCAAAGTATTTTTTCAACACCAGAAATTCCAAATATGAATACCGCTGTACAACAAGATACTAAACTTGTACCAATTAATCAAAAACTTAGTGATCAGCAGTTAAAGAAGGAAGAATTTAAACTAAATACCGAAACGAAGGATAATAAAAATTTGGTGAATTCGCCGAAGGATAGTAAACAACCTAAAGAAGTGTATGGTTTTTATGTAAACTGGGATGAAAATAGTACCGCTTCTTTAAAAGAAAATATCGATTCATTAACTACGTTAGTACCAGAGTGGTATCATTTAAAAGCAGATTTAACGATTAGAAGTGAGATAAAACCTGAGATAGTAAAGTTGGCAGAAAAAAATCAAGTGAAGATTATGCCTTTGCTTACTAACTATACTGAGGAAGCTTCTGGTCCTGATAGTGGGCTAATTCATAAGTTACTGAATTCTTCAAACGATGTAAAGACAAAGTTTATTAATGATTTAGTAAGCCAAGTTAAAAAGAATCAGTTTTCAGGTATTAATATTGACTTTGAGGCTGTACCTGAAAGTGATAGAGAAAACTTAACAAATTTTATGAAAGAACTTACTACGGAATTTCATGAACATGATTTACTCGTTACACAAGATGTTCCAGCTAATGATAAGGCTTTTGATTATAGTGCGTTAGCAAAAATAATAGATCGAATGATTGTAATGATGTACGATGAGCACTATGGAGCTGGGGAACCAGGACCAATTGCTTCAAATAAATGGTTCCAACATACATTGAAAGAACTGAATATTCCGTCTAATAAGCTTATAGTTGCTTTCGGTAACTATGGATATGATTGGGAAGTAAATAGTAAAGTAGCTGCGAAGTCTTTAACTTTCTCAGAAGTTATGGCAATGGCTCATGATTCAAATATGAAAATACAATGGGATAAGATGAGTGGAAACCCTTATTTTAGATATAAAACAGGAGAGAAAGAACATACTGCTTGGTTCTTAGACGGTGTTACTCTCTATAATCAAGTAAAAATCGCAATGGACAACAATGCAAAGGGGTTTGCATTATGGAGACTAGGAGCAGAAGACCCTACAATATGGAAGGTTTTAAAAAATCCTATTGAGGTACAAAAAAATCCTAATGTATTACATAAAATCAATAGTTTAGATGAAGTAAATTATTCTGGACAAGGTGAAATTTTACAGATTGAGAATGAAAGAAAAAATGGATTGAGAGATTTTAAAGTAGGCAAAGATGGTTACCTTACAGATGAAGTATATCACTCCTTACCATCTGCGTATGAAGTGCAACGATATGGAAAACCAAATGGAAAACAAGTAGTATTAACATTTGATGATGGACCAGACCCGAAATATACGCCAGAAATATTAGATATATTAAAAGAGAATAAAATAAATGCTGCTTTTTTTGTACTTGGTGAAAACGCGCAACTAAATACTAATATTGTAAAAAGAATATACGATGAAGGGCATGAAATTGGCAATCATACTTTCAAGCATCCTAACATAGCTGATACGTCTTTACTACGAACGAAAGTAGAACTTAATACGACGCAACGTTTAATTCAGGAAGTAACTGGACATTCTACGGTTTTATTTAGACCACCATATGAAGCGGATGCTAACCCGGATTCATCAAATGAAATATTGCCTATTTTACGTGCACAAAATATGAACTATACAATGGTAGGGGAAAAAGTTGATCCCGAAGACTGGGCAACACCATCAACAAATGAATTAGTAAGACGTGCTCTTAATCCTATTTATAAGGGAGAGGGAAATATTATTCTTCTCCATGATGCGGGAGGGAATCGTACCCATACAGTAGAGGCGCTCCCGATCATTATTAAAGACCTAAAAAAGCATGGATATAGTTTTGTAACAATTTCAGATTTAATGAATAAAGAACGAGATGAAATTATGCCACCTGTTTCTTCTGAGGGTAAGCAATATTTACTTTACAATAAAGCTGTCTTTTCAGGAGCGGGATATGCAAAGCATATATTAACAACGATTTTTTATATTGCTATTGGATTAGGTATTTTTCGATTCCTATTTTTAATTTATTTTGCATACAAGCAGAAAAAGACAGTAAGCGCCCGCTTATTTACTAATTCTTCTTATCAACCTTTCGTTACTGTTGTCATAGCAGCATATAATGAAGAAAAGGTGATAGCTAAGACGATTCGCTCCATTTTGGATAGTGATTATAGAGAGTTTGAAGTTATTGTTGTGGATGACGGATCGAAAGATGGTACGTCAAAAGTAATGGAAGAAACATTTTATAAGCATCCTAAAGTTCGTTTAATTCAGAAAGAAAACGGCGGAAAATCATCGGCAATGAATTTAGGGTTTCAGCAATCACGAGGAGAAATCATTGTTACGTTAGATGCGGATACTATTATTGCACAAGATGCTATTTCTTTAATGATTAGACACTTTGAAGATCATAATGTAGCGGCAGTTTCAGGGAATGTTAAAGTTGGAAATAGACGGAATTTATTGACTACTTGGCAACATGTTGAGTATATTACAGGATTTAACTTAGAACGTAGAGCTTTTGATGAGTTAAATTGTATTACAGTAGTCCCTGGAGCGATTGGAGCATGGCGTAAAAAGAATGTAGTTGAATCTGGTTATTTAAGCGAAGACACATTGGCAGAAGATACGGATCTTACTATTACATTTTTACGTCAAGGACATAGAATTGTATATGAAGAAAAAGCATATGCTTTTACGGAGTCACCTGAAGATGTGAAAAGTCTCATTAAACAACGATATCGTTGGTCATATGGTACACTCCAATGTCTTTGGAAACATCGAAAAGCGCTGTTTCATTCCAAACATAAAGCATTAGGATTTATTGCATTGCCCAATATGTGGTTATTCCAATATGTTCTGCAATTTATTGCACCTTTAGCAGATATATTAATGATTATGGGGATTTTTGGTAGCAATCCGCTAAAAGTATTAGGATTTTATCTTGTATTCTTTGTCATAGATCTTCTCGCTTCACTATTTGCATTTAAATTAGAGAAAGAGAATCCAAAACCATTAGCATGGTTAATTTTACAACGCTTTATTTATCGTCAATTTATGACGTATGTTGTCATTAAATCTATATTCTCATCGATTCGAGGAGTAGCAGTAGGGTGGAATAAACTAAAGAGAATGGGGAGTGTTAAACATTCCACGGAACATAAGGAAGCATCATAAGAGAGCAGATTATCTGCTCTCTTTTTCATTGATTTTAGCTAGTTGAATATAGAGTAGTAACATAAAACCTTCTGCTTCCATAACGAGATTTCTATTCATTACTGATAGTGAAACGTTATGTTAAGACACTCCTTTGTTTTCGGGCTAAAGTTTTTTTATATTTTTTTAAAATGACGGACACAAAAACGTATATGCTTTCGAATTATATATATGGATATCATTAATATTTATATAAAAGGGGAGAAAGAAACATGAAAGAAAAAAAAGAAATGTATGTAGAAATCGCTGAAGTATTAAAGGTATTGGCACATCCTGTCCGTTTATCCTTAGTAAAAATAATGCTTGCAAAAGGCGCTACGAATGTAACAACAATGTATGGGAATTTACAAATGCCCCAAAGTACAATTAGTCAACATTTATCCAAACTAAAGGCTGCTAAAATCGTAACAGGTACTCGAAAAGGATTAGAAATTTATTATGAAGTAACGGACAATCGTACAAAATCAATATTGGCATGTTTAGTATAAATGATGACTTGCTAGACTTCGCAGTAACAAATTATATAACTATCCATAACACTATTTATTTAAATGATATAGGCATCCTGTTGGACAATTTTTTTGCTACTCTTAACGTGAAGCTAGCAAGTAGCAAAATGAAACGATTTCAAAATGAAAAACGCTATTCTTTTCTATGATTTTACAGTGGTCTGACCCCATTTGGTGAGACAAAGAAAAAACACCTAGATAACATGTTTCCTATAAGCTATAGGTGACA
>NZ_JAAMNK010000033.1:0-45251 GCF_011066025.1 Bacillus sp. EKM202B
TTGAAGAAAATTTAGCCATAAAAAATGCACCTCCAATTGTTAATTATGTGTCTAACAATTGGGGTGCACTTCATTTAGTGAGGGTCTTAACAAACTTGCTATAAAACATCTACTTATCAGCTTCATTCAATTGGAGAAGGAAACCTTGCCGCTTCAAAATGAACAGTATTCAAACCGTTAACGTTTTGTACAATAACGCCATCAATACTACTCTCTGCGAAAATTTCAACTACATCCCCTGCTTCTAATTGAAGAATAGAAGTGACTGAAACATCATTATTAAAAAATACCCCTGTCCCAAAGAAATCATTATCTATAGCTATTGCTGCATTTCCATTTACACGAATTTCTACTCTAGCTCTGTAATTCACATTAAAATCATTTGGAGAAAATGTTATATTTCCTAATACACTATATACTCCTCTAGTCTTCGGCTTAAAAGTGGATGTTACTGGATTATATTCATTCGCTAAATCAAATTGTTCATTTTGAAATAACACTTTAGCAGACGTATTTGCCAGAATAGGTTGATTAACCGTATTCACAGCTCTAAATGCCGACGCTCTTACAAGCTCCTCTTTCTTATTACCACAACAATTTACTTTTACATACTTCCCATCACATTGACTACTTTCCCTATAACAATCATGACTTTTCTTTTTGTACTCTTTACAATACTTACAGTAATAATAAGACGTAGTAAGTCCCCCTTTAAATTTATTATTACATACTATGCAAAATTGATTAGAAAAGCTTGGATGAGCTGTTACTATTATTTTTTTAAAAATGAATCCCCACCTGTTTGGTGAGGATCTATTTTTAAACTTCTATTCATTTTTAAATTACCTAATTTATTTAGTAGGAGACGGAAATCTTGCCGCTTCAAAGTGCGAACCATCTTCTAAAGGGCTTAAAACACCATCTATACTACTTTGTACATAAATTTCAACTGTATCTCCTGCATTCAATTGAATGATTGTTGAAACACTTACAACATTTCCAAAACCTATTGGACCAAAAAAGTCATTATCTATAGCTATTGCTGCATTTCCATTCACACGAATTTCTACACGAGCTCTATAATTTAAATTTGTATCGTTTGGAAAGAAACCAATCGTTCCAATAATAGAATATACGCCTTTCGTCTTCGGCATAAAAATAGACGTTGCTGGATTATACTCATTTGCTAAATCAAATTGTTCATTTTGGAATAACACTTTCACAAAAGTATTAGCAGGAACATTTTGATTTACAGTATTTCTAGCTCTAAATGCTGATGCCCTAACAAGGTTATCCTTGTTGGCATGACACTTACTAGTGTTATTACGACAATCATGTTGCTTCTTTTTATAATCCTTACAATACTTACAGTAGTAATAACAAGACATACTCGTTCCCCTTTCAAGCTTATTACTACATATTATGCAAGATTGATTAGAGAGGTTTGGACTAGCTATTCTTATTTTTAAAAGGGTGCTTTTTACTTGCACCCTTTTGTATTCATTTTATTCCTCTATATTTATAAATTGAATACTGTTCCATATGGAATTGAAGTAAAAGCAATTCCATATGGTGTAAAATGTTGCGTTGGGTAAAAATACTCCATTGAGGAATAATACGGTTGTATACCTTGCTGCATTTGCATTTGTTGTTGCATTTGCAATGCTTGTTGAACAGCTTGAACTGTACTTTGTGCCCCGCTATACGTTATAGCCGTACCATACGCTGGTCGTATGCCAACTTGAGAATCCACATATGAATAAAACATTAATTTCAACTCACTTCCGAATAAGTTATTACAAAGTATGTTATGTATAATTATTTCAGTGAGTGCTAAGAGCTAGTCTACTAGCCTTTAGCACGTTTTTCATTTTAAACGTTTCTATTTCCCTCCTAATTTCCTATTTCACTTCCAAGCTTCATCTGCTAATAATACTTTAACTATTAAAGGTGATTTTATGATCCAAAAATAAATGTACCTCAAATAAAAAACTATATGTGGCTAGCTCTATCAGCCCTCCTTATATAGGTGAACTTACAACCTTTTTCATACATTCTTAATTTATTAGTATTTGTGAATGAAAAGTCACTTCATATATTTTGGAGGGACTTTTCATTCACGATTTTCCGATAATTCCTTAACAAAATAAAAAAGTAGCTTTTAGGCTACTTTAAATTGCTTTTATCCCCAAGAAAAATGATATATATATTCTCCCGTTACACTTTCATTAATCCCAGTAATCCTTACAAATCGCATTAAGTCTGCTCCTTGAAGAAAATACATCGTAAGTGTAACTGGTACCTGTGACCACATAAATTGATAAAGCTCGTTCACTCTCTGCTTTGTTGAAACAGTTACATCATATACAGGACCATTATTCCACGCAGAAGTTTGAACTGCAGTGAACGGAAGGTCTTTCCCATTAACCACTATTCTTGCCACACTTTGAGTTATGTCCACAACAATCTCCTCCGCTATTCCATAATTAGACCGGTTTCCATACTCATATTCTTATAGATATTCTTAGCTTTAATAAATGTTTGAGGAAAACCTCTATTCAAATTAATTTATTTTATAAAATAAAAAAGAGGCCTACTCATCATACGAGTAGGCCTCTTTTTTCGCTTTACATAGGCTTCATTTGCATTTACATAGTATGTTTACTTAACAGTATATGCCCAGCCTTTACGGTCAAGATAATCAGTGAATGCTTTTAATTGAGTATCGCTAGTTGGATCAGTTACAGGATAAACATAGCCATCACTTCTAAGAATTAAGTTACCTGTCATCTTAACTGAGTTTAAAGCACTTACTAATTCAGCCAAGTTTTCTTTACCTATTCCACCAACTTCGACAATATTACGTTTTTGAGGTGGTTGGCTACCTCCACCAGATTGTCCAGTTAAAGCAAAAACGATTGAATTAGCGATTTTATCAACATCCCATTTTGCCATGTCGGAATCATTATCAATGAATCCTAATTCGATAAGAATAGCTGGTGCTTTAGTCCCATTCAATACTGCTAAATCTTTACGTTGTTTCGCACCACGATCACGCCATCCAATATCTTTTGCTAGTTGAGCTGAAATTTTAGATGCTAGTTCATTCTGATCATAATACAGCACTTCAACACCCTGCCCAGTCCCATCACTTGCATTAAGGTGAAAAGCAATAGCTAAATCTACAACATGTGAATTACTATTACGAATAATATTATTTAAATTTTGAGCTTGAGTGCTTCCTACTTCGTCCGTATCATCATAGACTGTGTGTCCTAAAGCTTTTAACTTGGCCGCAACCGCATCTTTAACTTGACGATCCAAAACATGCTCTTTCCGATTTCCCCAGTTAGCCCCTTGTACAATACTATTGTGTCCTCCATGTAAACTATAACGCGCCATTACTCAACATCTCCTTTTTTATTAGTATATTCAGAGATTTCCTCATGGTCTGTCCATATACCTAAGTCCATACCAAGTGCAGACAAATAAGGCGCCAATTCATCTAAAATCTTTTCGCATACCGAATTTAATATAATAAAATTCAAGTAAAGAAAAAACCGCAACCCATTTTTTCAGTTACGGAATCTTTTTTGTATTCTCTTTTGAAAAATTCATTATGAATCACTCTCACTTTCTAATTATCTAGTCCATTTAGTTTTAATGTCACTCTATTAACGATACTTCCCCATAAATATCTAAAGAAATTTCTAATCATGCCATCCCAGCTACTTGCAAAAAATGAAGAAAAAGCTTATAAAGAAAAGTGAGGTTCCTGATATTCGGTTTCTTGATCTAAAGCAATCCCTTAACATTAATGTTGCAATAATGTATTTAACTAAAGATCGTAAGCGAATGATTAGGATATGAAAGAGTAGGCAACACATTAGACACCTACTCACAAGTTGTACCAGACCTACAAGAAAAAGCAGTCGAAGATTTTGCAAACAATCTATTTCAAAAATACTAATGTTTGCAATTACGGATTTCGCATAAAAATACTAGCTTATCCGTGTAACATTGAGAGGAGTCAAAAACATGAGAGAAATCAAGTCTGAAAAAGAATTCAAAGACATCATCGCAAGTGAGGAGCCAGTAGTTGTTAAGTTCTTTACTACATGGTGCCCAGATTGTGTACGCATGGACAACTTTATCGGAGAGGTAATGGAAGAGTTCAATAAGTTTGAATGGTATTCTATTAATAAAGATGAGTTCCCAAGTATCGCTGAAGAGTATCAAGTAATGGGTATTCCAAGTTTACTTGTATACCAAAATGGTGAGAAGCTAGGCCACTTACATAGTGCTAACGCAAAAACTGAAGAGCAAGTTACTGAGTTTTTAGAAGCATACTAAGATGAAAATCCTCTGAAAAATATTTTTCAGAGGATTCTCATCTTTTTTCACAATTATTGTCGTAGCTCTTTCTTCATGACCAATGTACATAATTACACTCCTTTCCCCCTTCATCCCCTAAGTATAGATGTATACGTTCGTATCACCACTATCATATGTAATTAATATATCGTATTGTGGTATTTCGCCACTTTCCTTTTGTTTTTTCATTTCAATCCACAAATTATGAACCCCATTGATTATTTGTTTGTTTTCTATGTTCATTACATATTTTTCATTTAATCCATCGTATCCTTTACATGTAGATATTGATCATTTAGAAATATAATACTTCTTCACAATTTCATCATTTGATGAATTACATCCAGTCATTATTAGAAAAATACATAGTAAGAAAAGTATTCGTTTCTACATCCACCTACCATCTTATCCCTTTCATTGTGAATAATCCCCAATTATATTCATACCCTCACTTTGTACTTTTCAACATATTTTTCCTTAACGAAACTTTGTTACCCCCTACTTAAAAAGCTATAAAGTGTCAACAATGTTTGTATAGACCCACACGAGTTTCATTTGATACTCTATGTATAGAAAGAAATTCCTTTAAAGAAAGGTGCGTGATTAAAATGGATACTCTTTCTCATAAAGAAGCTGATAAAGGTGCTATTGTCAGCATTATGGCCTACATAATTTTATCCTCTATGAAAATTATCATCAGTTATATTACCCTCTCTAGTGCATTACGTGCTGACGGTTTGAATAACTTAACGGATATTGGTGCCTCTTTAGCAATATTAATCGGTTTAAAAATTTCTCGTAAACCTCGAGATCCAGATCATCCATATGGGCATTCGCGTGCAGAACAAATAGCTTCGCTTGTTGCTTCTTTCATTATGGCAACGGTCGGATTAGAAGTTGTTATTAGTGCCATTCAATCATTTTTAAATCCGAAACAAGCTGCGCCCAATGTACTTGCTGCATGGGTAGCTTTATTTTCTGCTGTCGTTATGTACTGTGTATTTAGGTATACGAAAAAGATTGCAATTCGAACAAAGAGTAAATCATTAGAAGCTGCCGCGAAGGATAATTTATCAGATGCACTCGTAAGTATTGGTACAGTTGTAGGCATTGTCGGCTCACAGTTCCAAATGCCTATTTTAGATCCTATTGCCGCTTTAATTGTCGGCCTTATTATTTGTAAAACTGCATGGGAAATTTTCGTAGAAGCTTCTCATATGCTAACAGATGGCATTGATCCTGATAAAATGGAAGAATATGCTGATGCTATTGAGCATATTTCTGGTGTGGAAAACATTGTAGATATTCGAGCGCGTATGTACGGAAATCAAACGTACGTTGATATTACAATCGAGGTAGACGCTCGTATGGATGTTGGAGAAAGTCACTGTATTACTGACAACATCGAAGCCATGCTTCGAAAAAAATTCGGAATTTACCATGCCCACATTCATGTTGAACCAATGGAAAAAGAACCTATTATGACATAGGTTCTTTTTTTATAAACGCTTTATGAAATATAACACATAAAACGAGCCAGCTACCGCCAGCTGCCCATCCTGCTAATATGTCAGATGGAAAATGCACGCCAAGATATATTCGGCTAACTGAAATAGATAATACAACAAAGCTTGCTATAAGAATAATCAACAGTTTTTTATGCAATGAAATACGCTCTTCAGTAATTGTGACGTATGCAATAAATCCTAAAAAAGCAGTAGCATTCATCGTATGACCGCTCGGAAAACTATATCCAGTTGCAGTAACAAGCTGCGTTACATCAGGTCTTGCCCGTTCATACCATAGTTTAAGCATACTGTTTAAATAACGAGATCCGTAGTAATTAATTGTTAGAAGTAATGCACTAAGCAACTTTTTTCTAACGAGAAAATACATTACAAGAATAATGAGTAACGGAAAATATATTCTTTTGGAACCGATAAAGGACACCCAAGTAAAATAGGTTGTCAAATAATCGTTTCGAAAACTTTGAATAAAGTGTGCGACTATATTGTCAAATTTCTCAATACAAGCGGTATGATACGAAAGTGATAGTGCGACAAAACAAATGAGTAGAGTAAAGCTTAACAAGTATAAATGTCGATATCGTTTCACATACATAACCTCACTATGCAAAAAAATGGAGCGGTTGTTTTAGTTTTCCTCTCCATTTCTTTTTTATGCATAGTTTATTAAAAAATATAATTGTTAATTTTTTGCTGCATCGTTGGGATATCTTCATTCGTTACTATAAAGCGAATAACCTTCTCATCCAGATCAAGTGCTTCTGCAAATAAACCTGCCAATCCACGTGATTTTCTATCTACTTCCATAATGATTTCTAACCGATCGTGGGAACTTGGTAAGATTAATAATTCTAATTCATCTAATTTCCCATAATACTGTCCTGAAACAGGAATAAACTCAAACTCTTGTGCGAATGGTACTTGCTTACGTAATCGATATGGTAATTCTTCGCATTCTATATGACGCGCTTTAAAACCTAATTGATTTACACTCTCTAATACACTGTTCAATAGTGCATTTGGCAACACTTGAATGTAATCACGGTCACTTGGATCAATACTATTTTTAATATCAAGGCCTGTATGAACCCAAACCGTTTTCATTCCAAGTGTTAGTGGTGCTTCAATTGGCATCTTAAATGAAAATGGAATTTCTTTCTTTTCATTTGGCTCTACAGAAAATGGATCTGTTAAACGAACTCGCTCTAAGTCAAACGTTGCTGTTACTTTTTTATCATCCACTTCTCTTACATATGATGTAGATAACGTTAAGTAAATGCTTTCAATTTGTTGGCTAACTGATCCCCCAGTTATACGAACCTTCCCTACTATCGTTTCTCCAACTACATACTCCTCTTTTTCAAGAACAGTATCTACTTTTGCACTACCAATGCCAACACTCGCTAAAAACTTTTGAAACATGGAGTCTCCATCCTTTCTAAAGCAAAAGCTATATCTTTTTTTAAATCTTGTACATTCTCATAGTACGGTGTTTTTATTTGTAACATTCGCATCAATATTTCACGATTATCATTTTTCAAAGTTAACTCTTCATACCATGGCTTTTCATGTTTTTCAATAGATTCATATCCTGCATATAATAAAAATAACGAGAAATGGCCAAGCGCATAAAAATCGCTACGAAAGTGAACTTCTCGCATCAAAGCTTGTTCACCTTCATACGTTGTAGCTCGTTCATCACCCTCACCTTTATATTTAGCTAATCCAAAATCAATAATACTAATTTGATTTTCTTTCATTAATATGTTCGGAATACGTAAATCTCGGTGAATAATACCTTTACTATGAAAAACTGAAACAATTCCTAATATTTCATATAAAATTTCAAAAACTTCACGTTCTTTATATACACGCCCATCTGAGAAAATATAATCTTCAAAATTTTCACCAGGCATATATTCCATCACAAAAAAGCTTTTTTTCTCCCATAAGAACTGATCATAGAGACTAGGAATTGCTTGATGATTCAATGTTTGTAAAATCATTTTCTCTTGCTCAAATGATTTTCTACCAGACTCATATCTTTGTTTACTTTGTCTTAACTGTTTTAAGACTTTATATCTATTTATTTGTAAATCATTAACGACATATGTAACCCCATAACTGCCCATTCCAATTACTGATTGAATTTTATAACGTTCTGCTACAATTGTATTTTTTCGCAGTGGTCTATCAAATAAAGCTAGTACACGATGCCATTTCATCAGCTACTTGAAAAGAAGCTACGGCTTTTACGTTTTCTTTTATAATGTTGGTGTCCATAACCAGAAGAACGTCGCTTATAGTCACTACTTGAATAAGAGCGCCCTCTATGACGATAATCACTACTCGAATACGAACGATTTTTTTTCTTTCCTAATAAAGAATCAATAATTTTTTTGAACATCCCTTCACCTCTTTAGTAAAATTTTCTCTTAATTATACCAATAATTTATAAGCACATTTGTGACAAGTTTGTAAAGAGTAAAAAACGACGAGTTTAGCCCGCCGTTACTTTCAATCTTCCTCTTCATCAAAAACTTCGTCAATCATGCATTTCTCTAATAAATACTCGAATGTAATATCTGCGAGATCTTCAATTTCCTCTCGCTTTGGGACGTATCCCCTTTCAATTAGTTGCTCATAAAAAAACTCCGCAATCTCTTCCGTATCAATTACGACTTCAATTTCCTTCATGAGCATCACTCCTTTATTTCTGTTTTATGAAAAAATCTCAAAATTATGTATATGAGATTAGAAAAATAGTTTTTCTTTTTTTATAGGTCATATCATTTGGACGAGGTGCATACGATGGTAGTACAAGCTATCCAAAAGGGGGAAATAATAATGGAATACCAATACGAAGTAGAACAAACAAAAGAAGAGTTCATGCATGAAGATCAATGGGCAGACTCTCTTATTAAATGGCTTTTTATTTTTTTAATAATTGTAGGCATACCTTATACTGCATATGTTGTTGTTCAATTTATTCTCTCTGTCTAGTTAACTATTTTTTCTCTGTCAATTTAACTAAATAATTATGAACAACATCCATAACAATTTTATATTCTTCATCTTTAAATGTATCAAATAACAATTGATAATCGTTATAAATATCAAGTAACCCGTCTATGATTTCTTGACGATTTGTCTTAACACTCACTTTTTTCGAGTTGTTAATTGACTTTAATTTTCCTAAATCCAATTTATTCATGCCGGCTTTATCTTGTTTCATTTTCTTCAAAATTGCATTTGCCGTTTGAGCATTGGCAAGTAAAGTTAAATCTGATTCATCCGCTTCTAACCATTCACCATCCGTAATTCGTGATAACTCATATATCGTATCTTCCCATGCGTCATTTTTGTATCTCCATACCTCTGTACGAAAACCAACAATACGGAAAACATCTTTATCATATCCAGTCACTTGCACGAGATCACCAAAGGTGAAATTATAATTTAATTCAATCCACTCCGTATCGCCCTTTTTCATTTCTTGCTCTGTAACGTGCTGCAATGTTTGTTCTACATAAAATCCATCGTGATTATTGACTTCGTATACATAAACCCCATCTAAAACTTTCATATTTGTGATTTTACCAACGGTTCCATATAGCGTAATCACGACTATGTCCCCTACGTTGTATTTAGGTTGTTTTTTTCTTGCCATCTCTATCTCTCCTTTTTTTGACGTCGTGATTTTGATAACAGTATATGCAACCTACTTAAAAACGCTTATCACAGAAGCTTATATTCATAAATTTTTTCGATAAAAAAATATCACTACATAAAATTTATGTGAAACGCAAAAAAGCTAGTAAATAGACTAGCTTTAAATCAAGACATTTCATATAAAAAAACATACAGAATACTTCACTTTCAAAAAGTAATGTATTCTGTATGTTTTCAAATCGTTTTTATCCTTCTTGTATGTATAAATCCCACGCTTCATCAAATATAGACATACTTTCTAGCATTCCACTTAACTCTAAGTATGAACTAATTTCATCATAGTCTTCAGATTGCTTCGGAAAACTTAAATCATCATACATTGCCTCTGCTAAATCTGAAATTTCATTTCTAAATAAAGCTGCGCGATGCTTCATCATATAATGGTAAAATGTCTTTTTCAAAAATATTCCCTGCCTTTCTAACTTGGGTACATTATACAAGGCAAAAAAGAAAAAAACCAGCATAAAAGCTGGTTAAAAGTCGAAATAATTTCTTTTTAATAGTCTTGGTCTTCCCATTAACTCTTCATATGTTAGTTGTTTTGGCAAATCTTTCGTATAAATTAAAAACAACTGATCTTCAATTTCTTTTACAGTATGGTCTGCTTGATAGTCCATTCCACATGAGGAACAAGAAATACATGGTGTCTTTTGGATTTCAATGGCTTTCGTACCATCTGGTAGTTCCCAATACACAGTATTCAAGCTTTCTTTCGCTTCTGTACTGTCACACCACATACAATTCATACTGCATCACCCTCAGTTTTTTTGTCGTTTTCTTCTAATTTAGCCATTTGCGATTGATATTTTTTATCTTTTAATTGGTCTCGCTTATCACGTTTATCTTTTAAAGATGCATGCGTATCATTATCTTCATAGTCTTTACGACGGTTCATACGCTGTAAATCATCTGGAACAAGGTTAAATTTCTTATCGCTCATAAGACCTGCAATACCAACATCTGAACGTTTTTCTTCATAGTTCGGATAAATTTCTTTAAAGTAACCTTCAGCTCTTCCTGGAATGTAGCTCTCTGGTTCTGGATACGTCGTAATAACCCCTTCAAAGTTACGAAGTACAACTTTATCCGCACTTTGTGAAATTAAATAGTTTGGCTGAAGCGCAATTTTTCCGCCTCCGCCCGGTGCATCCACAACGAATGTCGGTACTGCATAGCCAGAAGTATGTCCACGTAAGCCTTCAATAATTTCAAGACCTTTAGAAACTGGTGCACGGAAATGTCCAATACCTTCAGATAAGTCACATTGGTAAATGTAATATGGACGTACACGGATTTTTACTAAGTCATGCATTAGCTTTTTCATAATTGGAACGCTATCGTTAATACCTGCTAAAATTACCGCTTGGTTTCCAATTGGAACACCCGCGTTCGCTAGCATTTCACATGCTTTTTTCGATTCCTCTGTAATTTCAATAGAAGTGTTGAAATGTGTATTTAACCATACTGGATGGTACTTTTTAATAATGTTACATAAGTTTTCTGTAATACGTTGCGGGAATACTACTGGTGCTCTCGTTCCGATACGAATAATTTCAACATGCGGAATCTCTCGTAAATTTTTTAATACGTATTCTAAAATTTTATCATTAATTAGAAGACCGTCACCACCAGAGATTAAAACGTCACGTACTTGTGGTGTTTCACTAATATAAGCAATCGCATCGTCTAATTGTTTCTTCGGTACACCCATTCCAATTTGTCCACTAAAACGACGGCGTGTACAGTAACGACAATACATAGAACATTGATTCGTTACTAAGAATAATACGCGGTCAGGATAACGATGTGTTAGCCCTGGAACTGGTGAATCTTCATCTTCATGAAGTGGATCTTCTAAATCATATTTCGTTTTATATAACTCTTCCGAGATCGGTACAGATTGCATCCGAATCGGACAGCGTGGGTCATCAGGATTCATTAGCCAAGCATAATACGGTGTAATATTTAACGGGATCGTTTTCGTTGAAATTTTAACGCCCTCTTCTTCTTCAGGTGTTAAGTTAATCACTTTCCTTAAGTCATCTAACGTTTTGATTGTATTCGTTAATTGCCAAACCCAATCATTCCATTGCTCTTCAGTAACATCTTTCCATAATTCGATATCCTTCCAGTGACGATTTGGTTTGTATACATCATGTAACATTGCTATTCCCCCTTTTTATACGCTCATCCTTTATATAAGCAATTGTTATGCCAACTTCATATTCTTGATAAGTAAATGTGCGAAATACCCTATTATATAGGAGAAAAAATATTTTCAAGTGCAGTAATAACAGAATATTAACTATCATATTCATTACCTTTTATATATGTAAACGTTCTTTTATTGGTGCAAACACACAAAAACCGCCGATTATTCGGCGGTTTTGTCGTACTTGCTCAGTTTATATTGAAGCGTTTGACGCGGAATACCTAACATTTTTGCTGCTTGCAAAATATTTCCTTCCGTTTCAATCAACGCTTGGTCTATTAATTCCTTTTCTGTTTGATGAAGAGCTTCCCGAAGCGGTAATATACTTTTCTTCTTTGGAAGTTTCTCTTTCTTAAATATACGAGGTAAACAATTTGCGGTTAATGCATTTCCTTCCGCAATAATGACAGCATGTTCAATTGTATGTTTTAATTCACGAACATTTCCAGGCCATTGATAAGCTTGTAGTCTTTCTTTCGCTTCCTTATCAATTTGAAGTACACCTTTTTTATAGCTTTTATTATATTCTTTCAAGAAATAAGAAGCTAATAGTAATACATCCTCAGTTCTTTCACGTAGTGGCGGGATATATAATGAAAACACATTTAATCTATAATATAAATCAGTGCGAATTTTATTTTCTCGTAAACATACTTCTGGCGGCTGATTCATCGCGGTAATCACGCGAACATCTACTTTCCTCGTCTTATTATCACCGATTCGTCTAATGACTCCATCCTCTAATACACGTAGCATTTTCGCTTGTAAATCGAGCGGCATTGAATTCAGTTCATCTAAAAATAATGTTCCTCCATCTACAAGTTCAAATAAGCCT
Source organism: Bacillus sp. EKM202B (assembly GCF_011066025.1). Taxonomy (NCBI): domain Bacteria; kingdom Bacillati; phylum Bacillota; class Bacilli; order Caryophanales; family Bacillaceae; genus Bacillus; species Bacillus sp. EKM202B. Next base: position 12,680 of record NZ_JAAMNK010000033.1, read on the forward strand.
GCCCGTTCAATCGCCCCTGTATAGCTACCTTTTGTCGTTCCAAACAGTAAGCTTTCTAATAGTGATTCTGGTAAAGCTGCACAGTTTTGTGCAATAAATGGCTTGTTTTTTCTTTTAGAAGCTTCATGAATTGCTTGCACGAACAGTTCTTTTCCTGTTCCCGTTTCACCATATATTAAAACGTTTGCATCTGTTGGCGCTACTTTTTGCGCTAACTCTTTCGTCTGTTTAAAGCGAGAATCATTTGTCACTATCGTCTCAAATGCAGCATGCTTTTTAATCACTTTTTTTCTAGACGATCGCTTTATTTTCGACTGTAAATCGACAATGGTATCAGTTAGCTTTTGAATTGTAGAGTAGTCTTTCGCAATTTCAACAGCACCAGCAATATTCCCATCTATAAAAATAGGTAACGTCGTATTTACGGTACAAACATCTTCTCCATTTAAATTTTGATAATGTTGCACTTGATGTACAATTGGTTTTTTTGTATCTAAAACTTTCATCAATGTACTCGTTTCCCTAGTTAAAGATGGGAACGCCTCTAACAAATGCTTTCCTAACACTTTTTCAATTTTGGATCCATCGTGTTTCGCAGCAACTGTATTATAAAAAATTGTAATACCATTTTCATCTACTGCGTGTATAGCCTCATCAATACTGCCCAAAATCGCTTCAATGACTTCTTGTGTCGAAACTGCTAGCAATGTCATCCCCCCTTTTGCCGAAAATTCAGCAAATACTATGCCGAATTTCCGGCATACCTATGTGCGATTATAAGCATGACGATTCCGTTCTAATATTTTGATGAAATTTATTTTTGATTAGATAAAGTAAAACTTTAATTAGTCGGGCTTTTACGAGCAGCCCGATTCCCACCTAACTTTTTTACTTTACAGCCGAATTTTGAGGCGGGAGCCTTCATGCTTTCGAATAGCTAGATAAATCTTTTACCCATATATTCATATCTTCCAACTTATCGAAAATGTAGCAATTGTTCGCCAGTCTTCCTGTATATGTATAGCCTAACTGATGAAAGGCAGCATTCATACCGAAAGATAGCGATCGAGCAATTGTATAGGAACAGAAAATAGATTTTTCTTGAAGCTCTTCTTCTAACTTAATGAGCAAACTTTTCATAAACCCATGTTTACGATATTCAGGTAAAGTAGCACAATTCGTTAATTCTGCATTGCCTTCCTTTACGTTCATTTCTGCAGACGCTGTACTAATGATTTTCCCCTCAAATTCATATACGTAGTAAATTGTATCGTCTTCTTTCATCGTCTGTAATACATAACTCGCTTCATTTAAAGGTGTCGGATACACTTCAAATACTTTTCCAAAGACAGTTGCTAATTCTTCTGCATCTTCTTCAGTCGCTTTTCTTAACAGAAATTTCTCCGGGACTACTTTTTCTTTTACTTCTTTTGCTTTTACACCACTTAAAATAGTATCTTCCTCAGACCAATGAATACTATTTCGTCTTTCATCATTATTATATTTCACAAAGAAGTATGCATCGTGTCCTTGAAAATAATGAGGTATCGTCGCTTCCAATAAGAAACCGAAAGAGAGCCATGTTGAAACATGCTCTCCCTTTCCTTTAATAATACATTTAGTGAAAGAATGTTTCTCTGCTAGTCCGTCAATTGTCTGTATAATACTTTCAACATTTCCTGTATAGTGATCTATTCGAATACGTTTATTAAAATAATCTAAAACTCCTTCTACTGTATGGCAATTTGTCTGCTCTCTAAAAGATTCATAGTATTTCATTTTTTCACCTCACACCAATCTAGTAATGTACATGCAATAATTTTTGCGGCAGCTATCATTTTATCAATTTCTATATATTCGTTTGGATAGTGTGCTACTTTCGTCTCTCCCGGACCAAATACTATCGTTGGTACACCTGAGATTTGTGTAAATAAACCTCCATCAGTCCCCCACGGAGATGCTTCAATCATTGGTTCCTTCCCTTCAATTTCAACAAAGTTATGCTGAAGTGTTGTAATTAACTCATGGTTTTCTTCTAGTTCACCAGGAACCCATCTCGCTCCAAACCATTCTACTTCTACTGGATTTTCAACAAACCAATTGTCCACATCATGTAATTCAGCGATCCAACTCTCAAACTCTTCTTTTGCTGCCTCTATAGTCTCATTCGGCGCAATACCATATCTTCCTTCTAAAATTAACGAATCAGGAACAGAACTTGGCCAGCTACCACCTTCAATTTTCCCAATATTAATTGGAATTGGAATCGGAATTCCTTTAAATAACGGATCAGTAATTCGACCATTTCTCTTCTCTTCTAATTTTCTCAAATGATCTATAACAAACATGCTTTTTTCAATTGCACTTACTCCTTCATAACGTGTACCACCGTGTGCAGCTTTCCCTTTTACATGTAGACGGAACCACATTGACCCTTGTTGCTTCGGGAAAAACTTCATATTAGTCGGTTCTGGAATAATGACACCATCTGCCTTATATCCTCGTAATATAGTCGCTAATGTCCCTGCCCCGCCACTTTCTTCTTCTATGACACTTTGAAAATAAATATCTCCTTTTAATTCAACACCAGATTCAATAATCGCTTCCATCGCAAGCATAAGTGCGACATTGCCGCCTTTCATATCCGTCGTTCCGCGGCCATATATACGATTCCCTATTTTCTCACCACTATATGGGTGATGGTCCCATTGATTCACATCGCCTTCTGGTACTACATCAATATGCCCATTTAATATCATAGATTTTCCATCGCCGCTTCCTTTTAAAGTTGCCACAATGTTCGGGCTGTCTGAAAAACTTGTACGTGGTGATACAAAATAAGGATGATCTTTCATTTTAGAAAAAGATGGTTCCCAAATATCAAGATCTAAACCTAGCTCACGTAATTTTTCAATCACAATTGCCTGCGCACCACTTTCATCACCAGATACGCTTTTTTCTTGAATTAACCGTGTTAAAAATTTCACACTTTCCTCTTCATGACTCTCAATATAATCACAAACTTGCTTTTTTAATTGCTTCATATATTATATCTCCCCTCATTCAATAACTATTAAGTTAGAGCCAATTTGAAACTCAGCTTCCGTATGTCGCTTTATATCTTCTACTGTATACGGGCTCATTAATTCTTGTAAAATGAGTCCACTCGAAGTCACTTCCATAACCGCCATATCTGTAATAATTAAATCTACACATTTCTTTGACGTTAATGGCAATGTACACTCTGAAACAATTTTTGCATTTCCGTATTTATCAACATGATTCATCACAACAACGACACGCTTCGCTTTTTGTGCTAAATCCATCGCTCCCCCAATACCGGGCACACGTTTCCCTGGTACAATCCAGTTTGCTAAATCTCCATTCTCACTCACTTGTAATGACCCAAGAATCGTTATATCTAGTAAACCTTTTCGAATCATCCCAAACGCAGTGCAGCTATCAAAATAACTCGCTCCTGTAATAAGAGAAGTCGGTAAACCTGCTGCATTACATAAATTCTCGTCTTCATTCCCTTTACTTGGCGTTGGCCCCATACCGACGATTCCATTTTCTGCATGAAACATTACATTTATATCGTCAGGCAAATGATTCGGTATAAGCGATGGAATGCCAATACCTAAATTTACAATCATGCCATTTTGTATTTCTTTCGCCGCACGCCTAGCAATCTTATCTCTCACTTCTACGCCCATACCCATTTCCAATTCACTCCTTCCGACGGTACGATATAATTTACGAAAACACCTGGAACGACAATTTCCTCAGGATCTAAACTTCCAAGTGGAACAATTTCTTCTGCTTCTACAATCGTTATGTCCCCAGCCATAGCAACATGAGGATTCATATTCCGCGCACTTTTGTCGAATACAAGATTACCAAACGGATCAGCTTTTTTCGCATAAACAATCGCAACTTCAGCAGTTAATGCAGTTTCAACTAAGTATGTCTTGCCATTCATTTCGACTGTTCGTTTTCCATCTTCAACAATCGTATCAACACCAACATCAACTAAAACACCACCAAGCCCTACGCCTCCAGCGCGAATACGCTCTGCTAATGTTCCTTGCGGGGAAAACTCAATTTGTAATCGTCCTTCATTTAACTGTCTTCCTGCATTTGGATTTGAACCAATATGGGAAGTAACTAAAGACTTAACCCGTTCATTTGTAACAAGACGACCGATTCCTACATCAGGAAAGCCAGTGTCATTTCCTATTAAATTTAAATTTGTAACTCCCTTTTCTAAAATAGCCTGTATTAAAGTTGGAGGGGATCCAATTCCCCCAAATCCCCCAAACATTAATGTCATATCATCATGGAACAAAGAAATTACTTCCTCTATCCCTTTTAATTTATTGAATGTATTTGTAATTGTTGTCATACGATACTATGCCCTCCTTTTTGCATCATCTCTTCTACACTTTTTGCAAAAATTGAAAGTAATTCATCTAACTCGGAATATGTAGTTGTCATTGGCGGTGCCACAAGCAGTGCGCTATCTTCTTTTCCTGCTTGCCCTGAAACAGCTTGGTATAAAAGGAGACCATTTTTAGCTGCAACCGAAATAAGCTCCGAAGCTTTTGTAAACGGTTGCAATTCTATTCCGATCAGCAACCCTTTTCCACGCACATCCGCAATAATTGTCGATTGTTGCTGAACTTTCTGTAGTCCCTTAATTAAATATTCTCCCTTTTCCGCTGTTTTTTCAGGTAGATTATGTTTCTCCATGTATTCAATAACAGCTAGAGCCGTTGCTGCAGATAATGGATTTGCACTTAGCGTATGACCACTCATAACAGAACGTGACCCACGTAAAATTGGCTCCATAACTCGGTCACTAACAATCGTCGCAGCCATTGGTGTATATCCCGCTCCTAATCCCTTACCAAGCGTCATAATATCCGGTTCTACACCCCAATGCTCCATCGCAAACCATGCACCAGTACGACCAAGCCCAGTCATTACTTCATCCGCAATGAATAAAATATCGTAATGACTACAAATATCTTTAATCACTTTATAATATTCTTTCGGCGGTACAACCGCACCGCCAGCTGCTCCGATAATCGGTTCAGCAATAAAAGCTGCAATATGCTCCGCACCAATTCTTTCAATTGATCTTTCTAGTTCAGTTGCACAAGCAAGCTGACAAGTTGGATATACCTTTTGTACAGGGCACCTGAAACAATATGGGGCTGGAATAGTTGGATAATCTTCCAAAATAGATACGAAACGTTGTCTGCGCAGCGGATGCCCAGACATTGACAAGGCTCCCATCGTAATACCGTGATAGCTCATCCAGCGTGATAAAATTTTATGTTTCCCTTGAATACCGCGCTCCTGAAAATGCTGAATTGCAATTTTCATAGCTGTTTCATTTGCTTCCGTACCACTATTTACGAAAAAGCTCCAGTTCAAATCTCCTACACTTAAATCACTTAACTTCTTTGCTAGTTTTTCAGCTGGTTCACTCGTAAACTGTGATCTATATACGAAAGCAATCTCCTCTGCTTGCTTTTTAATAACATCTGCAATCTCCTTTACGCCATGTCCAATACCTGCCGTAATTGCTCCTGACGAACCATCAAAATATTTATTTCCGTTCTGGTCATACAAATATACACCTTTTCCATGTGAAATCATTGGATACGGCTGACCAACAAGTGGTTTAATTAAGTAATCGCGCATAGCGCTCCCCCATTTCTTCAATTTGTATATGTATATGAAGAAAATTGACGTTTCTTTCATAAAAAAGAATCCTCTGCACAAGCAGTGAATTTATCAAAATACTATTATAAAATATACAAATGAGTGCTAATAAATGTTTCGAAAACAGAAAATTCAGAACTTAAAACGAAGACCAATCCTTATCTATACGCTCAAATAACCCTCCCTTATATAAAAGTAACGTATTACTAAATGTTTTCCTAACATAATGCCAGCTTCCCTCAAATGCCGACATTGTGTAAACTTCGACGGAACTCCCTTTAAACTCCTTCCTATTATCCTACTTTAAATTGCATATTTCCAAAAAAATTTCGACAATTATCTCGCCGCAATGATAACAATCTTTTTATAGAAACTAATTTTCCACATTTAATATTTTCAGTTTATACATAAAAAAAGAACCGATTAACCACATTAATCAGTTCGGCACGACGCTCTTTTATCAATATTACTGGGACTCGCTAAAATAAATCAAAAAACCATACGTTTTACGAATTCAACAGTCATATAACGATTTTTCACACAAATTCCTTCATAACTTCATTCACAATCATAATCGGGATATCCCCATCCCAAGGTGCCACTCCTTCCACCGAAGTTAAACTACCTTTCCTTTATAAATTATGTAGGACAATTATCCCTTTGTATGTGTGTTTGCCTATAAATTAAAAAATCCCTTTACTAAAAATTTTTTATACATGTATTCGATACGTTGATTGAAATGCCCTTATAATTTAGTCTTTTTATATTTTTATTACTCCTAGTAAATATAAGCTTCTATTCAACTTAACTAACTCCATATACATCTCTTTTAGCACCACTTTACTAGCCAATAATACTCAGACATACTTCTCCCAAAATATGTTTTTAATCTTTTACTTTTCCCATTCAGAAATACAAGTTTTTCGCATAACCTCTTTCTCACTTCGCATATAGTTTTAATGATGACAAAGGAGGAATGTGCATGTCTCAATCTGAAATCGAAAAATATGGACAAGAAGCTGTACGTTACGATCAGCTCGCCCGTTACTATCAATATAGCAATCCCAAAAAATATGTAGAACTATATATGAAGTATTACGATGCACTTACAAAACTTGTACAGGCATATGAAAAAAGAGATTCACAAGAAGCTGCTTTACCGTCACATATAAGAATTTTTCATTCTGCTCCAAACACGCCTGCGGTTGACATTTTAGTAAATGGACAAAAGGTAATCAAAAACATTTCATTTAAGCAATTTAGCCCCTATTTATCATTAGTGCAAGGTAAATATCGCATTGATATCGTCCCTGTCGGGAACGAAACTCCAATTTTTTCAGCTTTAGTACCGATAATGGGAAATCATACGTATACACTTGCCGCAATAAATAGTGATAATCACCTACAATTACAACCTATACTTGATAATACACATATACCATCTGGGCAAGCCAAAATTCGATTTATGCATTTTTCTCCAGATACCCCTGTTGTTAACGTAGATTTAAAAGGTGGAGATCATTTATTTGAAAATGTGCTCTTTAAACAAATAACAGATTTTTTACAAGTTAGCCCTGGTACAGCAGATATTGAAGTTTCACTCGCAGATAATAAAAAAATCCTGTTAACTTTACCTAAATTCGATGTTGAACCGAATATAATTTATACCATTTCAATAGTAGGTTATTCAACTAAAGACCCTAAATTAGAAGCCGTTATACTTACAAATTAAAACAGTCTACACCATTTATTTGGTGTAGACTGTTTACTTTTGAAATGCAATTTGAAATTCTGTCCAATCGCTATCTGAACGACACATAATGGACCCGTTATGTTTTTCTACAATTTGTTTACATACAAATAACCCAATACCAGTTCCTAATTTTTTAGTAGTTACAAATGGTTCAAAAATCGTTTCTACATTTTCAGCTGGAATCATCGGTCCATTATTTTTTATCACAATTCGAATAGCTTGCTCTTCTTCAAAAACATCAATGATAATTTTCCGCTCTTCTTTCATTGCTTCCATAGCGTCAATTGAGTTCATTAAAATATTTAAAAATACTTGCCTCACTTCACTCCGATAACCAACAAGTGGTATTGGATACGGCAAATTCTTTTCAATCGAAACATTTGCATTAACCAAACTCGGATATAAGAACTGTATAATATCTTGGAACAAGTCATTAAGCCAAAAACGTTCCGATTCATTCCACATTTCTTTTTTCGAAACGAGTAAAAATTGCGAGATTCGAAAATTTAATTGATCTAATTCATGCGAAATGATATCTAAATACGATAAACTCGGATGGTCTGCCTTTAATAATTTGACAAATCCCATAATTGAAGTAAGCGGATTACGAAATTCATGTACAAAACTAGCTGACATTTGGCCTAAAATCGTCAGCCTTTCTTTATGTGTTTCATTAATATATTGCTGTTTTTCCTCTAAATTCCTCGATATAATTTCCGAGTATTTTAAAACGGTATAATAAATTAATTTGTCAAAACAAGTATGTATTTTGGCCATAATTGGTTTCAATTCACGAGCGCTAACATCTAATTCACACATCGCTTCAAAAAGTTCATTTCTTCCCACATTTGCATTATAAACAAAGTCTCCAATATTCGCATCTGCTCCTGCTCGTTCAATTGCGATTTTCTCGCATAATGGTTGAAGATAATTTATATCTTTATCTTCCATAGTAAGTTCGATTATTAACTCTAATAAATCCTCTCCATTTTGAACTACTTCTAGTTTAAATGGATCTTTTTCGGAAATTATCATTTTGTTTTTCCAGTTCTCTACGAATTGGTGCCTATTGTTTTTCAAGTGTGAACAAAATACTTCTTTAATATCCTTATCGATTGGAAAAACCTCCATTCACTCCATTTCCATACGACGAATACCCTTTATATTTTGAATATTAACACAAAAAATATGTTTCGTTAATAGATTATTGTCACATTTTGTTAATTTCTGTTGATAAAATTATTTTTTTCTTTCTTATTTAATTATTTATATTCAAATCTCTCTTTTTCCTTCTCATTTTTTTAATTATTTCCGTATTCAAAACGACTTTTTTTGCATCATTTTTAATTCTTGCGTACAATAGGAAGTGAAAGGTGTGAAAAATATGGTAAATAAAAATGTGGAAGACTATCTCCAAGAAGGCATTTATGGCCAAAAGCAAAACAAACCAGAAGAACGTAATATGTATTTAACTACATTACGTGAGCGCGTAGAAATCGCTTTAACTATCGGTCAAGTAATGCAAAGTAATGTATATACTGAAGTAGCAAGTAGCATACGCTCTTCTCAATCATTACAAATCCTCCTAAACGGTGGCATTGCTTACCCACATTTATCAAAATACATTAAATTAGCAAACGAAAAAAATATTCCTTTTACAATTGTTCAAAATAAAGATACAGCAACACCAATCGGTTTAGTATTATCTCATAGCACAGCTGTAGATAAAGAACAAATTTATGTAGAAGATGCTATTTTCAAACAAGAAATGAAGTAAAATAAAAGGTACACTTAATTAAACAAGTGTACCTTTTGCTTTATTTTTTAATACACACTAATTTCATTTCTGTCATTTCTTCAATTGCATATTTAATTCCTTCACGACCCGTGCCACTTTCTTTCACACCACCGTAAGGCATATGATCTACTCTAAACGTTGGAATATCATTAATCATAACCCCACCAACCTCTAACTCATCAATTGCACGCATCGCTTTAAATAAGTTATTTGTAAATACGCCTGCTTGTAAACCGTAACGTGAATGATTTACTTTCTCTATCGCCTCATCAAATTCTTTAAATGTATTTACTGTCATAACTGGACCAAATACTTCTTGGCACTGTACAGATACATGCTCTGGAACATTTGTTAATACAGTTGGTTCGAAAATTCTTTCATCACGCTTCTTACCACCGTATAAAACAGTTGCTCCTTCCTTAATTGCTTCTTGCACCCACATTTCAATTCGCTTTACATCTTTTTTCGAAATTAAAGCTGATACATCCGTTTCCTCATTCATTGGATCACCAACAACAACAGTTTCCATCGCTTTCTTTAGCTTCGAAAGAAATTCATCCATTCTCTTTTCGTGTACAAACACACGTTGTACCGAAATACAAACTTGTCCATTATTAACAAATGCGCCCCATTTCACGCGTTCCATTATCTCATCAGTTAACTCTACATCTTCATCAATAATAACGGCAGCATTGGATCCTAATTCCAACGTAACTCGTTTTAATCCAGCCTTTTCCTTTATTCCGATTCCGACTTTCGGACTTCCGGTAAAAGTAATGGACGCAACATCATCATTTTTAACAATTGCCTCGCCAACAGTTGCACCAGGACCAGAAATGATATTCAAAGCTCCCTTTGGCAACCCTGCTTCTTCAAATAATTCAACTAATGCGTAAGAAGATAATGGCGTTTGATCAGCTGGTTTTAACACAACTGTGTTTCCGGCAGCAATTGCAGGGCCCACTTTATGCGCTACTAAATTTAACGGAAAGTTAAATGGCGTAATAGCTCCTATAACCCCAATTGGTTTGCGAATCGTATAGGCAATCCGCCCATCTGCACCAGGTGCTGCGTCAAGTGGCAATGTTTCACCATATATACGCTTCGCTTCTTCTGCTGCAAATTTATATGTTAGAACAGTACGATCTACTTCTCCCCTTGCAGCACGTATTGGTTTTGCAGCCTCTTTTGCAATAATTTCTGCAAACTCTTCTCTTCTTTCATCCATTATTTGCGCAACCTTCTCTAAAATAGTTGCCCGATCGTATGCTGTTAATGTATTCATTTTTTTCATTGCATTTTTTGCAGAAGTAACAGCCTCTTGAACATCTTCTTCCGTTCCTTGTGCAATTTCCGCTAACGTTTCTTCAGAGTATGGTGCATATAATGGTTTATACGTGTTTACTGACTTCCAATCTCCATTTATATATAAATGCTTTTTCATCTTTCTTCCCCTTCCAAATATATGTATAAAATAATACTTCACCTAGTGAAAGGTCTGACTTATGTAATTGTATCATAGCCCGTATTCCTCCAAAAACATTATGCTCAAAAAAACTCTGCTATATAGCAGAGTTTACGAGCTAATTTGCTCTTGTAAAGAAATTTGTTTTTCATCTTCTAAAACGACAATCGATTCTACTGTTTTTGTAACTTCTAACCTTTTAATATAGCGCCCGTCTAATTCTTTCACACAAAACTTATAATTTTCAATTTCAATGGAATCCTCTTCAGCAATCTCTATATTCTTCGTTAATATCCAACCACCAATTGTATCAACACCATCATCAATCGCTAGACCAAATAACGTATTCACTTCACTAACGAGTACTTTTCCCTCTAGTATCGTCTTTGTTTCACTAACTTGTTGAATTTCTGGCTGTTCATCCGTATCAAACTCATCCTGAATATCTCCTACAATTTCCTCTAAAATATCTTCAACAGTAACAAGTCCAGATGTACCACCATATTCATCTATCAATATAGCAATATGTGTTCTTTCTTTTTGCATTTTTAAAAACAAATCATGAATTGGAATAGAATCAATAACTAAAATAATTGGTCTAACATATTGCTCTACTGTCTTTTTATTAACAGCTTTATGCTGTACAAACTCAGTAAAAATATCTTTAAAATTTACAAAACCTATTACGTGGTCTTTGTCGCCATCAACAACTGGATACCTTGTATATTTTTCACGAGACATTTTTTGCAAAGCTTCTTCAGCGGGCATTTCTTTACTTATAATATTCATTTCAGTTCGAGGTACCATTATTTCTTTTGCAATCCGATCATCAAATTCAAAAATTTTATTTACATATTTATATTCAGATTGATTAATTTCACCATTTTTGTAACTTTCTGAAACTAATAACCGTAATTCTTCTTCCGAATGAACCTCATCATGCCCTTTCGGCGGTTTCAGCCCTAGCAGCTTCGTAATGATTCGAGCTGAACCATTTAATAGCCAAATGAATGGGAATGCAATACGATAAAAGAAAATTAACGGCTTAGAAACAAGCAAACTCACTTGTTCAGATTTTTGAATTGCAACTGTTTTTGGGGCCAATTCCCCTATTACAACATGTAAAAAAGTAATTAACAAAAATACTAAAATTACAGCAAAAATATCTGCGAGCTGAGTAGATATGTTCCACTTTGCAAAAAGCGTGTCAAATATTTGCTTTAGCGCAGGTTTACCAAACCACCCAATTCCAAGAGCTGTAACTGTTATTCCTAACTGGCAAGCCGATAAATATTCGTCTAAGTTTGTAATGACTGTTTTGACAGAAGTTGCACGATTATTTCCCTCTGCAATTAAATTGTCAATTCGTGAACTCCTCACTTTAACAATTGCAAATTCTGCTGCAACGAAAAATGCCGTTAAGGCAATTAAAACAATCACTATACTTATACTATATATGTCCAAATACTTTTCCTTACTTACATTGTAAGCAAGGAAGCCACCTCCTACTTAATTTTATTCAAGTGAAGTAAGCATTCTAATACTCTAACAAAATTCTACATTAGCAACCACCTTTTTATATATTATATGCATACATAAAAAAGATATTTATCATTATGATAATCTAATTCATTTCCCCTCGTCAAATCAAATTATTCTAAATCTTAAGATGAATCATTTTTATATAAACGATATATTCTTCACAACTTAATTTCGTGAAAAAACACTTTCTTTGCCGATTCCACACTTCTTTTGTCATACCGGAAGGGAACTTACTTCATAGATCGAAATCATTCAACAGGATATATATAGGAGGGATTATTTTGGAATATAAAACACCATTTATCGCAAAAAAGTTAGGTGTTAGCCCCAAGGCTGTTGTCCGGATTGCACAACAATTAAATCTTACGATAGAAAAAAATAAATATGGTCACTTTATTTTCAAACAAGATGATGTAGATCAAATGTTAGAATACCATCGTTCTCAAATTGAGCATTCGCAAAACTCTCAACCTACTCAAAAAACATCATCAAATGATGTTGAAGAATTAAAAACTCAAGTAAACACAATTTTTCAAAACACATCATCAAATGACTTTGAACAATTAGCTATTCAATTACACACAATTACACGAAGGCTAGATCGAATGGAGGAGCAAATGCAAGATAAGGCAAATGATGTCGTTACGTACCAACTTTTGCAACACCGTCGTGAAATGGAGGAAATGTTAGAACGAATCCAAAAGCTAGAAGCTTCCCTCAAAAAAGAAGAGCCCATATATATTACTCCTGATTCAAAACCAACATATGAAAGAGAAAAGAAACCGAAGCGCCGCAAAATGATTTTTAGTATATTTGGATTATGATTTTTAGACCCTTATTAAAACAATAAGGGTCATTTTTTCATGAAGGATACTGCCATATTAATATATCATTCTCTATATTATATATATTCACTTCTAATTATTTTGTTAACATAATATTCTTACTGTATTCCGCGATTAATGCCTGTGCATGAGCATTCCCTTGAATCACATCGCGAAATTCTTTTAAAGAATACAAATGCGTAACTCCTTTTCGAGCATGAATTCGCACTGGTACACCTTGTAAAGTATCATGAAACTGAAATGGATTGTCTATCGGCTCTATAGGAAAACCGAGTGTTAGTAGATACATATACATTCTTTTTGTAACTGCTGCAATATACCATTCCGCTTTCGTTTCTAACGCATGCACAAATAAAATAGCTGTTAGCCTTTTGAAATGCCCTCTCCCACGAGACGTTTTCGCAATACTTAGCTTGCCTATTTCATACACATTTTTCAAATCTTTCACTAAATCATTTTTAGAAAACGGATAGAAAAACTCAGAATTTGATTGTTCGGGTACCGTATACTTAATACACTCTACTGTACCTATATGATGCTCATCTTCTATTAATAAAAATCGTGTTGGATTTAAATTACGTTCTACGAACATTAAGTTTCTTTCTTCACAAAAATCTCCCCATAGTTGCTCGAACCAAAAATGTTCTTCCTTTGTTTGAACACGCTGGAACATATTTCCCCGCCTTTCCCATCGTCGCTCTGTTTTGATAACGCTTTCACTATCTATCATATAAGAACAAATCTTCGTATGCAACTAAAAATATTTATGACTTATTATATTCTGCAAAATGAATTAAATTCCAACTTCGTCGTCTTTTACCTCACATGTACAGTTATTCTAATAACTTATGTGTATCACTTTTCAAATTACATCCTACTTACTTCCATACAGCATATAATTCTTCTTAATCTAAAAGAAATCCTTTATGAAAAAGGATTTCTTTTACTTCTTATTATTTTTTAACCACTTCTCAAAGATTTGTACCATCCCATGTTTTCCTGCTAATTTTTCTTCTCCTTGTTTCGTCTTATATGGATATAATTGCAAAAAGACACCGCACCCAGATTCAATTTTTTTACTATGCATATGACTTCCTGGATATACACAAATAACTTCATAAATTGCCCGTCGATGAAAAACACGTTTTCCATTCTGTTCTTCTACATACTTTATAGACCAGTATTTATACATTTGCTCAGTCGCTTTCGTATTTCCAACGTGCTGAAAAATATTGTACATTGGGCTATACTTCACTTCAATAATAATAGAAGATTTATATACGTATTTCCCTTCTTCCTTTACATAACAGTCTAAGCGAATATCTGGTTTTTTTGTATCCTCGCCATTATAAAAGTTACTCCCTTTACTTAATGCAATAAGGGGGTGTGTTTCAATTAAGTCATTAAATGCAACGTGGACCTTCATATCATCTTGATGTAAAACTACTGTCGTCCCATCTTGTAACCCATCTACATAAAAATGCTCTTGTATTTGTTCACGAATGGGATTTCTAGCTTTAAAACCAATTTGCTCTAGCATGGAAATAACGATAAAAAAAGCGTAATATTCATACACTAAAAACGTTGGTTTATATACAAATAATAAAGATGGAGATTGATCTGTATATTGTGGAAGTAAGTTTAAATGCTGTAGTAATTGTTGATGTGGAATTGGTAAATCGTATGAGTTCATATTACCCGTTTCAGAAACTTCTCTCCAAAAGGGGGAATATATTAAAGTTTTAAAGTATTGTACACTTTCACGTACAATATGAGCTAATATTTTATATTCTTGTATTTTCACAGAGCTTTTACGTAAATCGGCTTCTTTTAGTAAATGTATATTTTTATATTTTTGCTTCTCTCTATCAGTCACAGATCCATTACGCTCAATTGTTTGCATAATCGTTTTTACAGCTTGAAACTCTTCTAATTTTTTCTTTTTTTCTCTTTCTAATATTTCAATTGTTTGACGTAAAAAACTTTCGGCTTCAAGTAAATAATGATAAAATTGCATCGCTTTAAATTTAAGAAATGCATTTTCCCTACTATTTTTTTGTTCAATAAACTTACGATTATAATATTTCGTATAGGACTTTCTTTCCGCCATTATTGTTCCTTTTCTCGTTGCCTTCCGTTCCTTCACTTCCCATTTATATTCATGTATAAATTTTGAACTTGATTCAATCTTTTTAAAAACTTGTTTTATCTTTTTCATTTTTTGCGGCAGCTTTCTAAGTAATACTAAATAAGAAGAATCCTCAATATCACTAAGGGCAGAGAAAGTCTTTTTATAATAACCTCTATCTAAAATCAACTCATTTAAAATTGACTTTACATAGTTTTGAATCATTTCAAATTGGTCATCAAAAAAATTTTTTGGAACGATTTGAAAAGCACCATAATACGTTGTGTCTTCTATGCGAACTTCAAAATGATATAAACCACATCGCCATGGATAAAAGAATTCCGTTTTTCCATGTTCATAAATTAGTACCTTTTGTTTTTTTTCATTTATTTCGTATTGTGACTCTTTTATATTTTTCTGGCCCTCATACACTTTATTCCATATGAAAGTAATATTCATTGGACTTTCATAATGGTAATGCAATCTTATCGGTTTTAATTCTTGTACTTTGTAAATACATTGAACTAATGCTGTAGTAGATGTGCAAAGACGATTTAATAAAATATACTCCCCTTTTGCCTCTGTTCCTATGATTAACTTTAATACAAAAGGGAGCGTTTCATTCGTATCAACGATTTCTGTTTCATACCGCTCTTCATTTCGCATATCCATACAACTCCAGTTCTCTACGTTTTTCTCTTATATATGCTAAAGAGTGTTCAAATGTAGAGACTCTGTTTGCAAGTGGCGATTGCAAAAGAGGTACTAAAGTCGCTCCCCTTTTTACTTCTTCAGAAAGTAATGACCCAACCATCATTTCAGTACCTCTTAATTTCGTCAGTACACGTTGCTTTATTTGTAAATCAAAACCTTCTTCTCTGCTAATCATATAAGAATGATTATTTTGAAACGGTATATTTTGCAAATACATAGCAATTGCATTTGCACATCGAAAAGAAATTCCCTTTGACGCATCATGTGATGACAATACAACATGCAACTTATCTAATAGCTCTAACTCTTCTTCAGAAAACACTTCAATCATAGATTTCTTTCTGATCCAATTTATCCGAAATTCTCCCGCTGTTACTTTCAGAGGTGGTTGTAATACACCTTTCTCTTGTACCATGCACATCTCACAAAACGGAATTTTTTGTAACGTAATTAAATTGGTTCGGTCTAATAATCGATCAGAGAGTTCTTTCGTTGTTTCATCAAAATTCACAGTACCTACAAAGATAATATTTTCTCCAATTTCAATTGTTGATGGAATTTGGTTTTCTAATTTCTGCGCACCCTCATACAAATTCAAAATACGATTTTCCTTTTCAAGTTGAAGAACAGATAGAAATGGAGTAAACCAATGCTCAATATGTGACATGTTCATTTCATCAAAAACGATTATATACAATTGATTTTGATTTTCTTTTGCCTTCATTAACGCTCTAACTAACTTTGTTTCACTTTCAATAAAAGTACCATTTGGGTGAAGATATCCAAGTAAATCATGTGGTTCTTGATACGATGGAGAAATCGGAATCCAAACCAATTCTTCTCCATACTGTAATCCAAGTGCCTCTGCATAAGCTTGCACAAAGCGTGATTTTCCAACTCCCGGTATACCACCAAGAATCGTTAACATATTTGTTTTTACACTTATATGAAAATTATAAATATCTGTTTCGTCCAAATACATCCCTTTATTACGCACCGTACTTTGTACATACTGTAAAAAGGATGATTCACGCTCATCCCATTCCCATACTTCCTTGTGTACTTTTATATCCTCTACTTCAACTAGCTTCCCTTCTTCCGTTATTCGTTTTTTTAATTGCTCATACACTTGATCACTTACGAAATACAATTGCTCTTCTACCGCAATTTCTACATGCTTCATCCAGTCACTTAAGTCTATATATTTACATTCTCGATTTTGTTCAAAATACGCGATTGAACTAATTGATGACTTTAACAATATATTTCCATATAACCTTCCATCATGCCACAGTAATTCAGGAGACTCAAAGTCTTTTGGATATTTCGGCATAAGAAATGATAAATAACCATTACAAAGCTTTCGTTCTAAAGACTCTCTTTTTTTATTATCTGCAACTTTAGGTGCTGGAATCATTTTATAGCCAGTTGCTATTTCTCTAGGTTCTTCTGTACATATTAACTCCACGTATACATTTCCTCTTTCATAATAAAGACGAAACATAACCAATTGCTTTTCTAATTTCTTCTTCTTTAATTCTGAAAAAATCTTTTCATTCTTTTTATTGCTACATAACCCTTCAAATATATAATGTTCATTTGTAAATTGCTCTTGTAAATTAGATGGTATTGGCGATAGACATTGTACAAAAAAATTCTCTCCATTCTTCTCTTTCTCCGCTTTTGTAAATTTCCCGATAAACCTCATATAGTACATTCGTTTTATAAAACTTGGCTGAAGAGCTTTATGTAATTTCATCTTAATCACCTTCTTTTTTCATACTATTCTTAGTGTATGAAAGAAAAAAAAAACTAGAAATAAAAAACCTGACGTTATCCGCCAGGTTCAAAATTAAAACGTATATTAATGAGATGGAAATGCTTTTTTCTCTTGTAAAATAGCATTGTGAGCAATTTTCATTTTAGCCAGTACATATCGTAATCGATCCTCAGCGTTTTCATCTTTATTTTGCTGCAACTCCGCTAAATTCTCAACAGAACTCGCTAAATTTTCAATTACTCCCCTTAGTTCAGGATGATGATTAAAAAAAGATTCTTGTACTAATACTTTCCTTAACTCACTAGCTAAATCAATTATTCTAGACAACTGTTCTTTTTCTTCCATTTTCATCCCTCCTGAATATCTTATGTATTAAATATTCTCTACACAAAGAAAAAAGCCCTTTAAATGAAAAGGACTTTTACATTTTTATCGTTCCAGTTATCAACAGATAAAGTGATGTGATAGCTGCGACAACAATTGCCCACATCACATATCTCTCTATACCTACAAAACAACGATTCCCTTTTTCTTTTCGTGCAAACATGTAAACGATAATCCCAATTCCATATACGATTGAAACGAGTAATAAATTCTTTAAACCCGCTGCATAAATAAGCCATACAGAATAAATAGAGGCAATTAAAGCTAACGAGCCATTTTTTACTTTTGCATCTTTTAGTTCATTTGTAATTACTAATTTGAATTGGTATAGCGCTGATAATAAATATGGTAATAATATTGATGTTGACGCAATAAAATACATAATTTGATATGTCGATTCTGAAAACAGAACAATTATAAATATAATTTGAGCAACGATATTTGAAATCCATAATGCCATGTGTGGCGTTTGCTTTTTATTGGTTTTCGTAAAGACCTTCGGAAACACGCCATCTTTTCCTGCTACGTGAGAAATTTCCGAAACAAGTAAAAACCAGCCAATTAATGTACCTACAAGTGACGCAACTAATCCAATATTAATTGCCATTGCACCCCATGGCCCAACAACATGTTCTAATACATGTCCCATTGAAGGAGTTTCTAAAACGGAAAGTTCTCCTCGCGTCATTGCTCCCATTGACAGAACAGAAATTAAAATATAAATAGACATAACTAAAATTAATCCAAGTACTGTCGCTTTTCCAACGTCCCTACTATTTTTTGCTCTTCCTGATAATACAACTGCTCCTTCAACCCCAATGAACACCCATAGCGTTACAAGCATTGTATTTTTCACTTGACCAAGAATAGCGGAAAGTGAGATTGTTCCTTCTCCCCAAAAATCATGTGTAAATGTATCCCAGCGAAACGCTGTTACCATTACGACAATAAATAATAAGATCGGAACTAATTTCCCTACTGTTGCAATAACATTCATAATGGAAGCTTCACGAATTCCAAATAAAATTAGAAAATGCAATGTCCATAGTAAAAGTGATGCACCTACGATTGACGCAACATTATTTCCACCTTTAAAAATTGGGAAGAAGTAACCTAATGTACTAAACAGTAGCATAATTGTTGCAACATTTCCTAAAATCCCTGCCAGCCAGTATCCCCAAGCACTGTTAAAACCAATATATTCACCGAATCCAGCTCGTGCATAACTATAAATTCCGCCCTCAAGCTCCGGTTTTTGTCTTGCTAACGTTTGATATACGAGCGCAAGTGGAATCATTCCCATTGCTGTAATACACCAACCAATTATCGTTGCACCACTATTTGCTCCTACTGCTAAATCATGCGGTAAACTAAAAACACCGCCACCAACCATCGTTCCAACTACTAATGCGATTAACGGAAAAAATCCTAACTTCTTTTCTATTTGTACCACCCCATCTGTCATTCTAGGTGTTATGTTCGTTCAACTATTAAAGTCACCTTTTTCTCTAATAGACGTTTCTCTTATATTTTTTCAGGAAAACATTACTTATTCTAAAAGAAAATGAAGAAAAATGGAATACTTTTTTGAAAAAATGTATAAGTATGCACAAAAAAACCGCTCATTTTGTAATGAGCGGTCATTTTAAACATATAAAATTGTATATTTCTTGTAAAATTAACGAAGTAAATTCTCTTTTTGTAAAAATTGTTTCGCTACTTCTTCACTACTTTTACCATTCACATTTACTTCATAATTCATTTTTCGCATTTCTTCATCTGTAATCTTTCCAGCTAATTTATTTAATACTTTTTCAAGTTCAGGATATTTTTGTAATGTCTCTTTTCTTAATAACGGCGCACCTTGATAAGGTGGGAATAATCCTTTATCATCTTTTAGCACTTTAAGTCCGTATTGCTCCAATTCACTATCCGTTGAATATGCATCGATTACGTTCACATCACCAGATTGAATTGCACTATAACGCAGTTTCGGTTCCATCGTTTTAACATTTAAAAACTTATAGTTATATAACTTTTGCATTCCTTTATAACCATCTTCACGATCTGCAAATTCTAATGTAAATCCTACTTTAGCTTCCTGTGCAATATTTCCTAAATCAGAAATTGTATTTATATTCTTTTGATCTGCTATTTTTTTCGGCATCGCTAGTGCATATGTATTGTTATACTCCATTGGATTTAACATAACCATATTATATTTTTTTTCCATTCCAACGCGAGCTTGTTCATATACTTCCTCACGATTTGTGCTTTTCGGTTCTTCTTTCACGAAAGTAGATAAGGCTGTTCCTGAAAATTCTGGGTATATATCTACTTCACCTGATTTTAACGCTTCAAATACAAATGCTGTTTTCCCAAGACCCGGCTTTAATTCTACTTGTAAATCTGTATCCTGTTCAATAAGTTGTTTGTACATTTGAATTAAAATTTCTGGCTCCGATCCAAGTTTTCCAGCAATAACTATATCTTTCTTTTGTGTATTCCATAGAAATGGAGTAGCAATCATAACTACAACTATACATATCGTCAATATAACGCGCTTAGAAGAGCGTTTGGGACTCTCAAGTATGCGAAGTACTATATCAAAGAATAAAGCGAGTAACGCAGCTGGTACGGCCCCTAAAATGATAAGCGCATGGTCATTTCGATCGATCCCGAGTAGTATGAGCTTACCGAGCCCACCAGCACCTATTAAAGCAGCTAATGTAGCCGTTCCAACAATTAATACCATCGCTGTACGAATACCAGCCATAATAATTGGCAACGCGAGCGGAAGCTCTACCTTCCATAACCTTTTCCAGCTATTCATCCCCATAGCTCTCGCCGCTTCTATAAGTGATTCATCTAATTCCCGTATTCCTGTATATGTATTTCGTAAAATAGGTAATAGTGCATACACAACTAATGCGATTATAGCTGGCAGTTTTCCAATTCCTACTAACGGAATTAATAGTCCAAGTAAAGCAAGTGAGGGCACTGTCTGCATAACAGCAGAAGTCCCTATTATAAATTCAGCCATTCGTTCTTTTCTCGTTAATATAATGCCAAGTGGCACTGCAATAATTACTGCAAAAAATAGTGAAATAAGCGATATTTGTAAATGCTCACTTAATGCACTTAGCAATTCTATTTTTCTTTCTTGGAACGTTTGAATAAAATCAGTCACTGTTTAGCCTCTCTCCTTCATTTGTTCAACAATATAATTGACAATATGACGACTTGTTAACATACCAACATATTGACCATCTTTTTCAACCGGCACTGATTCTTCAGTTTGTAAACGGACTAGTGCTTCTTGTAAAGGAGCATGTAAAGATAAAGCAGCTCCTTCTATTCGTGTATGATCGTCTAGTGGCATTACATCTTCTATAATTATTCCCTCATACCATTGTCGCCCACGATTTCCAATGAACTCCTCAACAAACTCATTTTTCGGATTATGTATAATACCTTCAGGTGTATCTAATTGAACAACTTTTCCTGCTCTCATTACACAAATGCGATCACCAAGTGATAATGCCTCTTGCATATCGTGCGTTACAAACACGATCGTTTTTTGAATCTTTTTTTGCAGTTGTACGATATCCTTCTGAAGTTGCTCCCTGCTTAACGGATCTAACGCACTAAATGGTTCGTCCATAAGAACAATTTTCGGATTAGCGGCTAATGCCCGTACGACACCGACACGTTGTTTTTGCCCTCCTGACAATTCATCAGGCATACGATCACGATATACATCTGGATCGAGCCCAACCATCTGTAGCAAGTCATCGACACGTGCTTTTATTTCTTTTTTGCTCCATTTTCTCATTTCAGGAACAACTGCAATATTTTCAGCGATTGTCATATGTGGAAATAAAGCAATTTGCTGCAACACGTATCCTATATTCCAACGTAATTCATTTATATTATATTGTTGAATATCTTTTCCATCGATTAAAATTGAACCTTCTGTCGTTTCAATCAAACGATTAATCATCTTCATTGTCGTTGTTTTCCCGCAACCACTCGGACCAATGAGAACAAAAAATTCTCCTTTTTTAATTTCTAAATGCAATGAATCCACTGCTTTTGTGCCATCTTCATACGCTTTTGACACATGATTAAATTGAATCACAAATACAACTCCTTTATTGTTGTTTCCTTTATTTTGATGGAATATGGAATTCATTTCAAATGATACGCATTATTTCTATATAAAAAAGAGCTCACATTTGAGCTCTAACGGTCGAACAATATTGTTTTCATAATAGCAGCATATTCACGCACATACATTTTTCTCTTAGAACGCATTGGCGTTTCTGCAGCTAATGCCTCCATCTTTATTCCTAAACGCCTTGCAATTATTTTTGTTCGATATAAATGATACGTATTACTGACAACTACCGCATGTTTTACATCAAATAAATCCATACTAAACTTCAAATTTTCATACGTATTTGTCGAACGGTCTTCCATTAAAATACGACTCTCATCTATACCGTGTACCATTAAATAGATTCTCATACTGTGAGCTTCCGGTATATCTTCATCTTCTCCTTGACCACCTGAAACAATTACTTTCACCTCAGGGTGAGAATATAAATATTCCAACGCTACATCCAAACGGTTTTGAAGTGATAAAGACGGTCTATCTCCAAATAACTTTGCACCTAATATAAGAACGTATGGAGAGTGATTACTCAATTTTTCACGAGCAACTTTATTCATTCGAAACGTCATATAAATAATGTATAGTGGCGGTAGTAATAAGATTATAAGTAATATCCATTTGTTCATAAATAAGTTAACACTCCCTTTCTTTTTATTATATAGAAAAAGAAAGGGAGGCAGAAGTAATTTTTAAACGAGTGATTTATTCGGAACATCCGCTCTGATTTTACGTTGTGATATCACATAGTAAAGAGCGATTCCTAATGATAGGATCAATATACAGCTTAATAGGTAAAATGGGAGCATTACCCCAACTTTAGATACACCTGCTGTAAACACCATTAATAATACTATTCGTATTCCTGTACCAATTAAGCGAAATAAGCTGTCCACTCGTCCCATTACTTCGTTTGGGATTTCCTCCATCATCAATACATTTCTCGCCACTCTTGTTCCAGCGTTTCCAATCGCATGAAAAATCGCTAGTCCATATAACAGCATTACGGACGGTTCAATGATCATTATGGTAATTGAAATTACATAAATGATCATCGTCAAAACGATTGAAACTTCTGTTTTGACATACTTCATTATGAGTGGAATACTGATTCCCGCAATAACCGCTCCGACACCGTACATCATACCTTCTACTGCGTATACAGAAGCATTGGCTTTAAGTATATCTGAAATATAAACTGGTATTAAATAATTTGCCATCATAACACCGATAAACGGCATATAAGTGGCAAGTAAAAACCAAAAAAGCTTAGGACACTTTTTCATAAAGTGAATTCCTTCGAACAATTGCTTCTTAAACGGTACTTTCCGTTTCACTTCTTTTTTCTTTACGTACGGTATACATAAGAAAAGAAAAAATGCTCCTGCAAAAGTTAACATATCTACTAACAAGATCCATTTCAAAGAAACAATTTCAATTAAAAAACTCGCAGCTGCTCCTGAAATAACTTGTGTTAACTGTCCTTGTATTTCCATCGTTCCACTTAAACTTTTATAATGTTCCGCTTGAAATATCTCTTGGTTGAACGCAAATATTGTAGGATAAAATAATAAATAGTAGAATGATCCGGCTATATAAATAAGAATATAGTGAATAGAATGATAAGGTTGCCCCGCAAATCCCCATATAACCATTATTCCAATTACGGCAATTCCGATTCCTTCGTTACATAGCAATAAAGATTTTCTTGAAAAACGATCAATACTTTGCCCAATGAATGGTGTTAATAAAAACATAATGAGGGTTGCAATGATAGAAACATAACCAAACGTTGTCTCTCCTCCACTCTCTTTAATTAACAGCCACGGAATCGTTATCATAACAATTCCGGAACCAATAGCAGATAGACTATTGGCCCCTAGAATGTAATACAAGCGAGAATCATGATAAAGTGAGGACATATCACTCCACTCCTAGTTGCTTTTTCACCTCTTTATATACGCTCATATATGCTTTTAATTCTTTAACTACATCATGAATTAATGGTTTGGCATCTTCCCCAAGTTCACCATCTTGTACGTGAAGTCCATCAAGCACTACTTGTTTTGGGATTGCATTTGCGTAAACACCTCTAGCAACAGTTCGCATACTATTTAATGCGTTAATTCCTCCTTTACCGCCCCCCGCAACAGCTAGTAATGCGACAGGTTTATGGATAAACTCACTACTACTTAAGTAATCTAACGAGTTTTTCAGCGCTCCGCTCATCGCATTATGATATTCTGGTGTACATAGTACTACACCGTCTGCTGCTTTCACTAACGCTTTTAATTTTTTTACTGCCTCTAAATCACGTTGCGATTCTTCGCCGTTATATAAAGGCAATTCCTCTATTGCTAAATCGTATAACTCCCCTTCAAATTGATCTGCAATATATTTTGCCACAACGCGAGTTCTACCTAATTTTCTTGGTGTACCGTTAATAACGACTAGTTTCATAAACAATTCTCCCCTTTGTTTTCAAATTCTACTTATATATTATCAGAAATTTCTATACAAAACACAATATAAAGAGGGAACTTCCTTAATCAAATAGTATGATACACGAAAAAAGAACTCATACTTTCGTATGAGTTTCGCGCTATTACTTTGTTTCACCATTCTGACTTATTGTACCTATGCTTTTATTTGCTTCAAAATGGTAATATGCTTTTTCCGCTAATTCTTTTCGTTCTTCTGGTAATTCTATATATTTCATTACGTTTTCAATTATTTTTTCGTATGGAGTAAATACAATTCCTGGCCACTCTATCTCGTCTTCTGGATTACTATTTTCCGAAATAATAAATTTCTTATTCGCGACCGCATAAGAAACACGTGGTGTTTCAAGAATTCCCGATAAGTAAAAGTGAATATTTAATATAATTTTAGACCTAGCAATTAACTCATTTCTAGCAATTCCCCACGCATTATTTTTAAAAACTATATTTAAATTCGGTGCAATGGCTTTTAGGTGATTAAAAATAGCTTGCCGCCTCGGATTAAGAGCACCTATAAACAAAATATCAATATCTTCAGTAATCTCACCTTCAAATATATCTTTTTTTATTTCCAAAGTTGGAGCATAGTTCATTCCTACATGTTTTATTTCTTTTCCTACCCCTTTTTGTTTTAACCATTCTATATTTTGTTTACTATAATCCCAAATCACTCTATTTTTTAATAATATTAAATAAAGCGGGTGCGCATATGGACTTCCTTCATATAGCTGTTCTAAATTATAAATAATTGCATCTTGCGGAAGGAGATTCGGGTTATAAGCGTATGTATGCGCTCCAAAAACAACTGTATTCTTTACATTTCCCAGTATTGTTTCTGATATAATTACTGTATTTCCCTCCTGCTCCAGCCTCCATTTCAAAGCTCGCGCAACATCTATGAAACTACCGTACGTCTTCGGGCATATAAAAAGACAATAATCATATTCTTTATTCAAATAAACTTCCATTAATTTTAAATTATTTTTATATAAATCTACATCCGGATGTTTAAGTACCAACTCATTTGCATGTTTTCTTGCCACTTTATATAATCCAGCATAATAAGCAGCGATGCATCTTCTTAATTCGATTCTTTCCCGATCTTCATCTAATACATCCATGTTTAAAAGAAGATTTGCGATACAATACGCTTTTAAATGATCACGATCATAATAATAGTCTAGTAGTGGCATCAATTCTTCATACGTATTTCCATGCACCGATTCCCCTAGTTCAATCGCCCATCGTATTAATTCCATGATTATTCCACTACTCCTTTAACCGGAAATGTATTTAATAAAATTTCGCATTATTTTCTACCACATTTGCTATATGAAATGGAATCTCTTCTTTTATCGATTCCAAATACTTTTGCGACACCGCCCCTAAATGTTTTTTATGAGGTATATAGAAAGCACTAATAGAAATTTCATAGTCAAATAAGTAATCATACACATGATAATCCACAAATAGAAGATCATCCTTTGGAAAAGGAATTTCCTTCCCTTGCAGAGCATACATCAAAGCAATATTGTTTTGAGATCTTAATCGATACAACCTTGCAAGTTGGTATAATGGTTCAGCCCGAGTTGGTCTATATTCCCACGCTTTTTGAAAATAAAAAACAGCTAATGCTAAATATTGCTCTTCTTGCCCTTTAACATTTTCTTTTTCATCAGCATCTGTCACTTCATTTTGTTTATTTGCTGAACGATTTGCTAACTGCTCATAACAAAATCCTATTCGCAATAACGAATAGAATACCTCTTCAACCCATCCCCCTGCTTCCACTCGTTTTTTATACCATTTAATCGAATCTTCAAATTGACTTAAATGAAAATAAGTCTGAGCTAAATAAAATAAATATCTTATATGCAAATCTGGCGTTGTTTCTGGGTCGTTTATTCCTTGTAACAACAACCTCTCATCTCGTTCAAATTTATCAGCTTTACTTCCGCCATCTCCAGGATCATTCACGACAAGAGTCTCTAACCGATCTACCCTCGTATTGTAATTCGCTCCAACTTTTGAACGATCTATATCCCAATACTCATGAGTAACACCGACAGATTTCCATGGTAAAGAAGCTTTTAAAAGACGTGTAAGCCAATATTTAATATGAACATCATATTGCAGTGTAAGATAATGATCTTCCGTTAAGCTCGTTTTATCAAAATTCGGATCCACCTCTAAAATCATATCTGCATCTAATATTAATAAATAATCCGCTTCTGGATATGTTTTTTGC
Source organism: Bacillus sp. EKM202B (assembly GCF_011066025.1). Classification (NCBI taxonomy): domain Bacteria; kingdom Bacillati; phylum Bacillota; class Bacilli; order Caryophanales; family Bacillaceae; genus Bacillus; species Bacillus sp. EKM202B. The sequence continues at coordinate 39,745 of NZ_JAAMNK010000033.1, forward strand.
GCTAATGAAACAGCTAAGCTTCTGTTATAACCAAAGTTTTTAAACGGCTCATGATGAACCGTCCCAGGTATCTCATTTTCCTTACACCAATTTTCAATAATTTCAGGCGTATTATCCGTCGATCCAGTATCACAAATAGAAACATAATCTACAATTGATTTCGTTGCATTTAAACATCTTTCTATAATTCTAGACTCATTTTTGACGATCATACAAAGACATAACTTTTTTTCTTCCTTTACAGACTTCACTTGCTCATTTCCCATTTAACCACCTCATATTTTATTAACACGCTCTCCTCATATGTAACAACATTTCTTAGCTATACTGATGACATAAGCACCCTTTTATTATTTATGAAAACTTCATTTTATTTATTCTTACTTTTATGTTGGGACATATTTCATGCTTCGCTTTATATTTGATACAATCAATACAAAAAAACATAATACGGGAATCCGTACATTTCAAAGTCTAAGAGGAGGTTATATTTTGTTGGATTACATTTGGCTAGATGACAAATCACCAATTTTAGAACAACTACCAAGTAATTTTAAATCTGCAGCTATATTGCTACATCCATTTGTCCAAATGCCTTTAGGATGGGAAAAGTCTGTGAGAAAAAGACCATATGAGCACATCTATCCTAGCGCTGAAGAAATCATTCACAATGGGAAATCCGTTTCTTGGAAGGAAATGATGTCTTGTAGTGGATTACATTCATACGCAGACCTAGCAATGGCCATGTTGACTTCCATTAGTGCCTTTTCAGAAGAATATAAAAGAGAGGATTTAGCTGAAAAGCTACATTCAAACTTAAAAAAAGATCTTTATTATCCAACAGAAGATTATACGTCTATATTTTTATTACACAAATTACTTAAACTCCTCGGTTCTAAAGGTGCAAAAAATCTATATTTCTCTGAACCAATTCTTGATACAAACGGATTATTACAGGTAAATAATACTACTCCATTAGATATTTGGGACATTAGCAATAATGAGTTAATTATTACTGGAGAAGACAATGAGTATGCATTTATGAGTATATACGATTCCTTTACAACCTTATTATTAGCTAAAGAAGAAAATATAGAATATATTGTTCAATCAATGAATGTTGAAGCTGTCATTTGTGACAAAAAAACGATGATTGATTGGTATTTTTAAATTAGTAATTTCTTAAACTATAAAAAAGAAACTTGCGCTTATGCACAAGTTTCTTTTCAAAAACATCCTTATTTTTTTACAACTTCATGTCCACCGAACTGATTACGTAGTGCTGAAACTACTTTTCCGTGGAATGTATCATCTTCCTGAGAACGATAGCGCATAAATAATGACATCGCGATTACTGGTGCCGCTGCTTGTAACTCAAGCGCAGTTTCAACAGTCCATTTCCCTTCTCCTGAAGAGTTCATTACACCTTTAATGCCATCAAGTTTAGGATCATCTGCAAATGCTTTTTCAGTTAAGTCCATTAACCAACCGCGGATTACTGATCCGTTCGCCCATACTTTTGCAACATCTTCATAATTGAAATCAAAGTCACTCTTATCTAGTACTTCAAATCCTTCAGCGATTGCTTGCATCATGCCGTACTCAATACCGTTATGAACCATTTTTAAGAAATGACCACTACCAACGCGGCCAGCATAAGAATAGCCATTTTCTACTGCTAAATCTTTAAATAAAGGTTCTAATTGGTCATAAATTTCTTTTTCTCCACCAACCATTAAACAAGCACCGTATCTAGCTCCTTCTACACCGCCAGATGTACCGATATCTACATAATGTAATCCGAAGCTTTTTGCTTCTTCAGCACGGCGTAACGTATCTTTATAGAATGAATTTCCACCTTCAATAACGATATCACCTTCATCTAATAACGGATACACATCTTTTAATACTGACTCTACAACTTCTCCTGCAGGCACCATTACCCAGATCGTACGAGGAGCTTCTAATTCAGCGATCATTTCTTTTAATGTATGACGTGCAGTAATCCCTAGTTTTCCTGCCTTTTCTACAAGCTCTTTATTTACATCGTATACAACTACTTCATGCTTGTCTTCATGTAAGTGTTCAGCTAATGGGAATCCCATTTTTCCTAATCCAATTAAACCTAGTTTCATATTAATCAATCTCCCATTCTATACAAATATATTTAATATGGAAATTAATCCAAGTGCTACAACTGATAGTATCGTCTCCATTGCGGTCCATGTTAATAATGTTTCTTTCACAGTCATTCCGAAATACTCTTTAATCATCCAAAATCCAGAATCATTCACGTGTGATAAAATTAATGACCCTGCGCCTGTTGCAAGTGCTAGTAGTTCAACATTTACCCCAGGTGTACTTGCTGCAATCGGTGCTACAATTCCAGCTGCTGTCATCATAGAAACAGTAGCTGATCCCGTTGCAACTCGGATAAGTGCTGCAATTCCCCATCCAAGTAATATTGGTGAAATATGTGATTCTTTCGCCATTTCAGCAATTGTAGTACCAATTCCAGAATCTAATAACACCTTATTAAACGCACCACCAGCACCAATTACTAACAGTATGTTTGCAATTGGCCCTAAGCAATCATTTGTAAATTGTAATACTTTATCTTTAGAAAATCCTTTTGCATAACCAAGACTAAAGAAAGAATAAATCGTTGCAATTAATAAAGCGACTATTGGATCTCCAATAAAGTGTAACACTTGTGCAAGTTGACTCGTTTTATGTAACGCTACTTCAGCAATGGATGCACCAAGCATAAGAAATACTGGCAGTAAAATAGTAAACAATGTATTTCCGAAGCTAGGAAGTTCTTTCTTCTTATCTCTTTCAATAAATTGCTCCGCTATATCTAACGGCACTTCTTTATGTATACGAGCACCGATCCATTTTCCGTAAAGCGGCCCCGAAATAATTGCAGTTGGAAGTCCGACAATTAATGCATATAAAATTGTCTTCCCTACATCTGCTTTAAAAATACCTACCGCTGCCATCGCTGCTGGATGTGGTGGAACAAGTCCATGTACAACTGAAAGACCTGCTACAAGCGGAATACCGATTGTAATAAGTGATACCCCTGTTTCTATGGCGATTGTAAATACTAATGGAATTAATAGTACAAATCCAACTTGGAAAAACACCGGAATCCCTACTAAAAATGCAACAAACATCATTGCCCAGTGAACACGTTTCTTCCCAAAACGATCAATTAATGTGTTAGCAATTCGTTCAGCACCGCCAGATTCGGCCATCATTTTCCCAAGCATCGTTCCTAATGCTAAAACAATTGCTAAAAACCCTAACGTACTTCCAAGACCCGATTTAATAGAATCAATAATCCCTGGATGTTGTGGTGAAGTTGCAACCAAGGGCATCCCCATTGCTAGCCCAACTCCGATTGCTGTTAAAATTAATGCGACAAATGGATGCCATTTCACTACTGTAATAAGTAGAAGTAGTATGACAACTGCCGCTAGTACAATCCCAACTACCATTTCTCCCAATCCCCCTATTGTTTACGTTGGAAAGCAGCTATACAATCAAATTCTTCTTTCAATCGATTGTAAAGTCGTTCATACATATAAAACATTTCTAAATAAATAGCCGTATTTTCTTTATTTGGTACATGGTGATGGACAATATCAATCCAATCCTTCACCTCGTCAAGAGAATCAATTTTTCCTACCGCATATAAAGCAAGTGCCGCTGCCCCAAGCGCAGATGCTTCATGACTTTCAGGAACAAGCAATTCTTTTCCCATCATATCGGAGAGCATTTGTCTCCAAAATGCAGACTTCGCAAATCCTCCTGAAACACGTATTTCAGTAAGTGGTCCTGTACAATCACGGATTGCAAGTGCAACTGAATATACACTCATACAGACACCTTCCATAACTGCTCGTATAAAATGTTCTCGTTTGTGCTGAAGGTTAATTCCAAAGAATGTACCACGCGCATTTGCATTCCAGTAAGGTGCACGTTCTCCAGAAAGAAACGGTAAAAATAGCAATCCACCTGCTCCAGCTGGTACACTTTCCGCATACTTAATTAATAAATCATAAGGATCAATCCCAAGCTTCCTCGCTACCTCTTGTTCCGGGCTACCAAATTCATCACGTAACCATCTCAGTAATATCCCACCGTTATTCGTTGGTCCGCCGATAACCCAGTGTTCGTCTGTTAATGCATAACAAAATGTTCTTCCTTTTTCATCCGTATTAACACTTGATGAAATTGTTCGAACTGCACCACTTGTTCCAATCGTAATTGCAGCTGAGCCAGGCGATATTGCACCAACGCCTACATTTGCAAGAACCCCATCACTTGCACCAATAACAACTGGAGTATCTTTACGAATCCCCATCTTTTGTGCTAATTCTGGTTTCATACCCGATAAAATATATGTAGTCGGCACAGGTGTCGATAATTGTTCTGAAGAAATATTTAATATTTCCAATACATCAACATCCCAATTTAGCTTTTCTAAATTGAAAAACCCAGTAGCAGAAGCAATGGAATAATCAACTACGTAGCGTGAAAATAATTGATAAATCACATACTCTTTAATAGAAATAAATTTATAAGCACTTTTATATAATTCTGGTTCCTCTTCTTTCATCCATAACAACTTAGATAGTGGAGACATTGGATGAATTGGTGTACCTGTACGTTTATAAATTTCATGTCCATTCATATGTTGTAATAATTTTTCTGCTTGTTTCGTACTACGATTATCTGCCCAAATGATAGAACGCGTTAACGGCGCACCGTTTTCATCTACTGCAATTAATGCGTGCATTGCTGTACTAATACCGATTGAAGAAATATCTTCTGGTAATACATTACCCTTTTCGATAGCAACGCTTACAGTTTTATAGACAGCGGCACATATTACATCAGGATCTTGCTCAGCCCATCCGAAGTTCGGTTGAATAATTGGATAATCAACTGCATGTGATGCAACGACTTTTCCTTTTTCTGTGAACACAACCGTTTTTGTACTTGTGGTACCGATATCAATCCCGATTACTCTCCCCCTTGTTTCCATGCGAATCTTCCCTTCGTTTCTAGCAAAATACGATCTAGTAAACCGTTTACATGAATTAGTATATAAAATATTTTTTCATTTATCAAGTTATAAAAAGAAAATTTTTTTCATAAAAAAATAAATCCCCTCATTCCATTTCATTTACATACTATATATAGCTTTTTCGTTCGGTAAAGTTACATAATATCCGTTTCGAAACACACTCTTTTTCTAGTTTTTGAGTAACTTGTTCTTTAGCTTAATAGGTATGTGGTTTGTTGTACAAACTCAACATTTTTAGTAAGATTTCGTAAGGTGTTAGGGGACAAAAAGTTTTAAATTTCGTGAGCAAATTGTAGTAATAGATTAGATCAAAAAACGCCATCCTTTCCTATTTGGAGTGAACCCTGAGAATGAGACGATAAAAAACACCTCTCTAAATCGTAAGTATCAGTTATGATTTTAATGGAGG
>NZ_JAAMNK010000034.1:0-45100 GCF_011066025.1 Bacillus sp. EKM202B
TTGCGAGAACACGATGAAGCACTAACTTGTGTAAATTTGATTGAATTATATAGATTTAGTTAAGTTTATCGTATCGGATAAAATGCGCTTAGAATATCGACTTAATGATGAAACGAAAGGGTATCCTGCTTTATGGAACTACGCCAATATTTCTAATTCTGAAATTATCGCACGCATGACTTGTGAATATTTTATTAAAGAGAAAAATACTTATGTTGTTACTGCAACTTCGGTTGATCCAGACGGAACAGCAGTTATTTATATTCAAAAAGAAGTTTTCGCCAATGACCCTTCAGACCCTACATACTCCCACATCGGTTTTGAAATTAGAGAACTAAGTGAAACGAGTTCAAGCTTAGTAGATAGTCAAGATGTATGGAACTACGAAGAAATTTTACCATCTCTTCATTCAGATATTATATATATTCAGCGAGACGGCATGTCTATGGAATTCTCCTTGGATTCAAGAGAGATTGATGAAGACAGAAAGTGCTACATTTATTACGGAAACTTCACAGGTGAATCAAGATAATATTGATATATCTATGCAACAAAAAAACCTTACGTATAAAACGTAAGGTTTTTATATAGCCCCACATATGCCGTTCTCTCTAGATGTCCATAAACCTGCTCTCACAGGTGGATGCTCTCACAAATGTTTGTAACTTCCTTCTTAAAAAGATGGCATGTTAGCTACATTTAAATATTGAACTTCCATATTAAACTTATTGGTTTAAGACATGCATAAGCTACGTACACCGTAGGAATTTTATATAAGGTTAGTTGAAATAAGACCCCCGCACGTGCCGCTCCTCGTAAATGTCCAAAAACCCGCTACTCGCAGGTGGATGCCCTCACAGTTACCGTACATCTTCCTCCACAAGGAAGGCTTGATGATGGTCGCTAAATATTGAGCTTCCGTATAACTAACATCGGTTTTAGACATAAATAAGTTACGTACACCGCAGGATGTATTATTTACTTGTCGTTATATTATCACATTGTTTCCAATGTGTAAAATACAAAGTTTTTCGAGCAATCTCTTGCTTGTGACCTTATTTTAATACAAATTATTTTTGCATGCAAGTGATTAATCTTCTTCTTTTGCAATTTGATTTTCTGGATAAGAAATCCAATCACTCCAGCTACCTGCATACAATTTAACATTTTGGAATCCAGCCAATTTTAACGCAATGATATTTGGACATGCCGTAACACCAGAACCACAATATACAATGGTTTCCTTATCTTTCGACAGATTTTGGAATCGTTCTTGTTGCTCAGCTTCATTCTTAAATTGTCCTGATTGCAACATTCCATCCTTCCAAAAATAGTTTGCTGCTGTCGGAATATGTCCTGCTTTATGATCGACAAGTTCCTCTACACCAGCATAACGTTTCGGCTCTCTTGAATCAATTAACGTAACATCTGCACCTGCCTGGATATTCTCTCTTACTGTTTCCATCGATACAAGCATATGATCTTGTATGTTTGTTTTGAATGTTTTTCGTATAACAACAGGAATTTCCGTTGTTGTCAGTAGTCCATTCTCTTTCCAAACCGGGAAACCACCATCTAATATATATACTTTCTCATGTCCTACATAGTTACATAACCACCATAAACGAGCAGCATTTGCACCAGCTTGACTGTCATACGCAATTACTGTCGTATGTTCATCAATACCAACCTCCGAAAGCTTGTCCGCAAACTCTTCAATGCTTGGCAACGGATGGCGGCCACCATGTTCTGCTATAGGACTTGATAAATCTAAATTCAAATCAAAATATAACGCATGAGGAATATGTTCTTCTTCATACTTTTCTCTACCCCAATTAGGATTCGCTAAATCAAAACGACAATCGATTACACGGACGTTCTCATCTTCTATATGCTCACGTAACCATTCGACTGTAACTATCATCTTTAACGACCTTCTTTCTCTTGTAAACGACTTACATACTCCATAACCATTTCTTCTGTAACATATTTACGCTGTAAGGTAACACCATTTTTTGCAAGATCATTAATTTGCTTTGTTACAACATTAATGACATCAACCGAAAATTCTTTCCCATTTGACGCAAGAGATACGGCTGCTTCAATAGCTGCTTCACGCTGCGCATCTAATTGTAAACATGCTTTTACACTTTCATTTTGTTTACGAGAATGTGCTGTAATTGCTTTATGTACTTCCATCTTCTCTTCCCCCTAAATAAGTTATACGTTCTAATTCAATTCCATTGCAAGCCGAATCATATCACGGCATACAATGCCATTTTCAATAATCTCTTCTTCATAATGCTTCGAAAAGTAATCAAAATCAATAGAAAAAATACGAAATCCACATTTTTGATATAAAGCAAGTTGTGAAACACTAGAATTGCCTGTACCAATTTCAAGTTTTGACATACCATATCCTTTAGCAGTTTCTACGGCATGCCTTAATAGCTTCTTCCCAATCCCTTTTCCTTGCAAATGCTCTGCAACCGCAATATTCATGATTTCCATCGTCTTCGGCCTTGTTTCCAAAAGAACATACACACCGATGACACTGCCCCCTTGCTTTGCTACGTATGTTAACCCTCTTTGTACATATATAGCTATTTGACGTTCACTTGGATCAGCAAGTAGCAATAAAGACTTCGGTATAGCCTCTTTTAAAATACGTTCTATTACAAAAGACATAAAAAATCCCCCCATCTCTATTGTTCTAAACCCTCCTTGTCTACCATAAATAATAGAAAGGAGGGATTCACCATGGACAACAATGAGAAAAAATGCAACGTCATCTCTATTGATGGAAAGAAGAAGAAAAGCGACACGTATTCCTATCCAAAATTAGTAGTTGAAAATAAAACATACGAATTTTCTTCATTCGTCTTATGCGGTGAAACACCAGATGGTAGACGACTCGTTCTTACTCATATGATTTCTACCGATGAATTTGCTGGATTTGTCAAATCTTTAGATACTGTACTGCAAAAGAAAATTGAACGAATCTTTTTCTCATAACGACTATATAACATAAATTTCTTTTTCAATCTCTACTAACTGCTTGTGCAATTGTTCTTTACTTTGTTCATATAGAAATACATCGATCGTTTCAGCCAATGCAAACAATATACTTTCATAATAGTTCATCACATCTTGTTGCATCACTTTTTGGAATAAGTTCCACTTCATATCCCATTCTTGCTTATAATGATGAACAAATAAATCTTTTTCATCGGCTACATAGTTTGATACAAGCGGTTCTAATACAGATTTAGCGTCTTCTTGCATAAAAGCTTTGTCATTCTTTTCAAAAAAGCTTTTCTCATTTTTAAAATGTGCCAGTGCTTTTTTGAAATCTTTTATTTCAACTGAAGGGAACGGTTCTTTATGTGTAATATCTTTATATTCATACTCCACTGTTCCATTCATAGAAATTGATTGATTTTCTACTTTACAGTTCACTACAATTTCGTCCTTTGCACGCTTCATCGCTTCGTCTATCCATTTTTCAAGACGTAATGATGTCGCACGCATTTCTTGTAATAAATCATGCTGAATAAATGCTACTAATTCCATAACACACTGTTGCAATTGTGTTTTCACATTTCCATCCGTTCGAAGTGACGCCGGATTAATAAATTCAGTAAACACATCGTTATAACGTAGGAATAGACGCTGTTGCACGTAATAAAGCAACTCTTTCACTTCATTTTGCATCGCCTGTTCTTCAGCAAGTACACTATATGATGAAATGATATGAAGTAGTTGATCACGCTCTGCTTCATATTTTTTCGTTTGCTTCTCTTTCTCTTCATTCCCCTGCTTTGCACCATTTATCATGTTTACTAAAAGCTGATCTGCCCCTTTCAACGCACCATATAGAGCATGCACAGAAACAAGCATTAAATCTCTCATCATAAAGGACGTAAATGATTCCTCAAACTTAGTAATTCCAGAGTTTTGTAAAATACCATACTTCTCTTTTTTAACATTCTTTCCTTGTTTCTCTTCAAGCGCACATAAACTTGAAATTGCAAATAAACGCGGATTTCTAATACCGTATTGCAGTAGCTGATCTGCGATATAACCTTTTACCATTTCAAGTTCTTCTTCAGACTCTGCTAAATCCGCCGCATTAATTAAGAAGAACATTTTATCAAGAGCAAAAGTATCCTTTACACGACCAAGCTGAATTAAAAATTCACGATCAGCACGAGAGAATACATGGTTATAATATGTTACAAATAAAATAGCATCTGCGTTTTTAATATACTGGAATGCAACATCAGTATGGCGAGCATTAATAGAATCCGCTCCAGGTGTGTCTACAAGCGCTACTCCCTGCCTTGTTAAAGCACAATCATAATAAAGCTCCATATACTCAACGAAGCATGATTTTTCTTCATTCGCTACATAATCAGAGAACTCTTCTAATGTGACTTGTACTTGTTCTCCTAAATAAGTAGAAACTGCATCATACCCTTTTTGTACCGCTCGTAAAAAGCTAAATGTTGTTTTTTGCTTCCCAGTCGGTGAAGGATATTTCATAACTTTATCAATTTGTGCTAACGCCTCATCTAACGTAGTAATCTCATAATGAAACAGCTTATAAACAGCTTTCATATCTTCTAATAGAGCTTGCTTTGATTTGAATTGAACCATTACTGTTCCGTGTGGTTTTTCCTCTGTAACCGGCAAAATTTGATTAATCGTTGCCGTCGTCGGATTTGGTGATACAGGAAGTACCTTCTCACCAAGTAAGGCATTGGCAAATGATGATTTCCCAGCACTAAAAGCTCCGAATAACGCTACTGTAAATTGTTTCGTTTCCACACGACGCCTTTTTTCTATCACCTCTTGCTGTACATGTTTCAGCGCTGGCAATGGCTCTAATATCATTTCAGCTTTCTTCACTTTCTCTAATATACGCTGAATATTTAAAGCTGCCGTTCCTTTTATCTCTTCTTCATGAGCCGCTACATTATCATTTACAATTTCCTGCTCTTGTAGTGTGAATTTCTCACTAACAATTTGTTTTTCACGTTGCAATATCTCCTCTATTTGCAATCCGTCTGGTGTAGCAACACGCTCGTGCCAAACATTTTGTAAATAACTTTCATATGTCTCTAAATTGTTACTGTATTGTAATTCCGTCTCTTTTGCCGTTTGCAACATCGTATATTTTTCAATCTCTTCTTCCATACGAGCAACTGCTTCCTTCACTTTTTGCTTTAAAACGACTGCACTTTTATCAAAAATTTGCTGTGCTTTTGTAAAATAACGTTTCTTCAGTTCATTCGCTACATCCGCTGTATAAAGAAGTAAGTAATCACCTGTGAAACCTGCACCTTGTTTAATGACTTCAGCTAACATTTCTGGTCCAAAAGCAATTTCTAAAGCATATATGTCTTTCCCAATTTCCTCCGTGAACAATCCTTCTTCTTTTAAGAAGGCTACAATAAATTCTTTCACATGAAAATCAAGTTGCGTTTCAACAGTCTTTTGAAGGGCAGAATAAAACGCCTCTACACGTCTTTGTTTTTCTTGCTCCGTCTTTCCTTTCGCAAATAGCAAACCAACTTTAAACTTTGTTAATTTCGTTTCTAAATATGCATTTGCCAATTCTCTCATTTCAAATGGCATTAAATACGCGTTATCTAATATAGCTTGTAAACCTTTTATAAATTCGTTTCTCACATGAGATTCTTTACTAGCCTCGCGATGTTTAGTTTCCGTTAGCTCTTCTTTCTTTTCAACTATTTCTGAAATCGAAAGCGGTGATGCTAACTCTTCCTCATATGTCAAAAGAGCTTTTTCATTTTCAGAAACAATAAACGAGAAATGTTCTCCCATTAAATATTCTGTTTCTCGCTCCATTCCCTCTCTTACATACTGCTCTTTTTCTTTCATAATAGAAGTAATTAATGTTTCTAAACTTCCAATTTCATTATGTTGATGGTTCATCATTCGTAATGACGTATAATAAACTCCATCTACTTCAATATCCCAGTTAGAGAACGATTGTTTCACACTATCTTTATAATCCTCAAATGATAATTCATTTTCTTTATGTTTATCTATTTGATTTACAACGAGATAAACCGTTTTATTACGTTGTTTCAATTCTTTAACAAATTGCAAATTCACTTCCGATTGGACGTGATTATAATCCATCATATAAAAAATTACGTCTGCTAGATGAAGTGTCGATTCTGTCGCTAGTTGATGGGCATCATCTGTCGAATCAATTCCTGGTGTATCAACTAACATAACTCCCTCAGGAATTGGCGCATCATTTCGATAAATATGAACACCAATTACCTCATCGCCATCTTTACAAATCTGTTTTAATTCTTCTGCTGAATATGCACCGTCATATTCGTACTGTTCTCCAGATTTGACCGTTACAACAACACGATCTAATCCCTTTTCAATTTTGACGACGTTAGCGCTTGTCGGAATCGGACTTGTTGGTAACAACTGCGCTTTATATAGATGATTCATCATCGTTGATTTCCCTGCCGAAAAGTGGCCGCAGAATGCTATCATAAGCTGCTCTTGTTTATATTTTTGAATCACTTCAAACAACTTTAAGCTATTCTCTGCATCGCCGTGTTTTTGCCACTCTTCATAAAAACAAACAAGTTTTTTCATACCGTTTGTCTGTACTATGTTTGTCATCCCCTTGTTCCCCTTTATCCAAGATGTATATACTTTTTCCCGCTATTTGCGAGCTCTTAATCAGTGAGAGATGCATCTCCCCATTGATTACAGTTTCACTTTACTATCATACTAAATTTTCAGCATATTCTCATTAAAAATAAAAAATCCCTTTCATTCTTTTTAAAAATGAAAGGGATTTTATGTCATTTTATTCATTTTGCTGTTCCTACTCCATTTAAAACATATTTCGCAATAACTGCATATACAGCGACTGTACCTGCTACTAATGCATATACCATACTCGCGCACCAACCTTTTTTTGATAATGATTATCACTTTTGAATACATTTTATCATTAAAGAGAATCATTATCAACAAATTTCTAAAAAAGAAAGCTCCTTCGGGAAAAGGAGCTTTACTGCCTGTTTTAAAGAAGTTTAAAACTTGCTGTGCACTCTTATTATATCTCATAATACACATCTTAACAGTTTTAAAAATTGGAAATCCCCTCTATCCCCTCCCCCTTACATTTTGTATAATAAAAGGGAATTACTTATTAAGGAGGAAAATAATGACACAAAATCTCACGCAAGGCGAGAGGATACACTCAATTGATATCATTAGGGGAATAGCTGTACTAGGTATTTTTCTTGTTAACTGGCCTATTATTGCTGGAATTGACTCACGTGATCTTTCAGGAGTTTATGAGGGACTAGATAGTTATATCCGTCTAATTTACGATATGTTTATTCAAACAAAGTTTTATACTATCTTTTCGTTTTTATTCGGACTAGGCTTTTATATTTTTATGACTCGTGCTGAAGCGAAAACAGATCGACCAAAAACTTTATTTGTTCGTCGCTTACTTATTTTATTATTATTTGGTTTCTTACATTATGTGCTTTTATGGGACGGAGACATTTTACATACTTATGCAATCGCTGGATTTTTCTTATTTTTATTTTATAAGAGAGAACCTCGTACCATTTTAATATGGGCAATTGCTTTATTAAGTATTTTTCAATTTCTTATACTAATTGCTAGTATTAGTGTTGCCTTAATGTCAAAGGCTGAACTTGGATTCTCCTTACCAGTCATGCCACTTGAAGACTGGGTGTCACAAATACAAAATCGTTTCCATGCATTTTATGCTGATGGAATAGTATTAAATATTACAATGCTCCCAGAAACAGTTGGGCTATTTTTACTTGGTTTATACGCCGGTAAAAAGGATATTTTCCGCCGCACGAAAGAGGTAGATACAAAACTTAAAAAATGGCAAATTATTACGTTCATTTTAACATTACCAATGTGGTTCTTCATGGTTCGTTACTTCTTATCAAAACCATTTTATGAACCAATTTATATGCAGGCCTTTACAATGTTCAGTGGAAAAACATTATTCATCTTCTACATTTTCACGCTAATGCGTTTATTACAAAAAGAAAAATGGCAAACATTATTACGCCCATTCCAATACGTTGGACGAATGGCGTTAACAAATTACATCTCACATACAATTGTTACATTACTTGTATTCGGACTATTGTTCAAAAACGATTATCTTGCTCCATTATGGGTAGGACCTCTATTTTGCATCAGTTTTTATACGTTACAAATCTTTATTAGCCGCTGGTGGCTTTCACATTATCAATACGGGCCACTTGAGTACATTTGGCGGCTTGGTACGTATGGGAAAATGATGCCACTTAAAAAGAAAAGCAAGGTCTCATAATGAGACCTTGCTTTTCTATGCTTCTCTTACTGCATTTTGCATCGAAACTGGCTCTTCTTTTACTTTCCCTTTTCGCTGCGGCACCATATTAAATACAATATTTAAAAGTACTGCTGATGCACTTCCTAGCACAATTCCGTTATCTGTTAAAATACGAATATTTTCTGGAAGTTGTGAGAATAATGTAGGAACGACTGTAACCCCAAGCCCAATTCCGACAGAGCATGCAACAATTAATAAGTTTTCTTGCTTTCCAAAATCAACGCTACTTAACATTTTAATACCATATGCCATAACCATACCGAACATCGCTAACATCGCACCACCAAGTACTGATTTCGGAATGATTGTTGTAATAGCTGCGATTTTTGGAATGAACCCAAGAACGATTAACATACCACCACAAGTATAAATAATAACGCGATTTCTTACTCCTGTTAATTGAACAAGTCCTACGTTTTGAGAGTAAGTTGTATATGGAAATGCGTTAAAAATACCACCTAACACCATCGCTAACCCTTCTGCGCGATAGCCTTTTGTTAATTCTTTTTCACCGATCTTTTTATTACAAATATCAGATAACGCAAAGTATACACCTGTTGCTTCTACAATCCCTACACAAGCAACGAGAATCATCGTAATAATTGGCGTTAATTCAAATGTCGGTGTACCGAAGTAAAACGGCTGAATACCGTGGAACCAATCTGCTTCTCCAACAGCTTGCAAGCTTACTTTCCCCATAAACGCTGCAACGATTGTACCGAACAAAAGACCTAATAAAATAGAAATAGAACGGATAAATCCATCAAAGAAACGATACATAATGATGATAAATAATAATACGCCAAATGCTAACGCTAAGTTTTCAAGACTTCCGAAATCTTTGCTTCCTACTCCGCCAGCCATATCATTAATCGCTGCTGGAACAAGTGTAACTCCAATTACAGTAACAACAGACCCTGTTACGACAGGGGGAAATAATTTTACAAGCTTTCCAAATAATTTCGCAAAAATAACAACAAACAAACCGGCAGCAATAATTGCTCCATAAATAGAAGACACGCCGTATTGTTTTCCAATTGCAATCATCGGCCCAACCGCTGTAAATGTACAACCTAGTACAACTGGAAGTCCAATACCGAAAAAGCGATTTGATAATGCTTGTAAAATTGTTGCAACGCCGCACATTAATAAATCAATTGAGACTAAATATGTTAACTCTTTTTGATTTAAGCCAAGTCCGCCTCCCACAATAAGTGGAACGATAATTGCACCGGCATACATAGCAAGCATATGCTGCATACCTAGCGATGCGATTTTAAATGGATGTTGCTTCATCGCTTATTTCACCTCCGCAGTTTCTTGCTGTACAAATGTAACTGTGCCGTTATCAAGTGATGCAATTTCTGCTAGTGACTCAACACGAACGCCTTGTTCACGAAGCTTCTTTCCTCCATCTTGAAATGCTTTTTCAATAACAATTCCAATTCCCGCAATGCTTGCTCCAGCTTGCTCTACTAAACTCATTAAACCCAAAGCAGCCTGACCGTTTGCTAAAAAGTCATCAATGATTAATACACGATCATTTTCATCAATATGAGTGCGAGATAGTGAAATTTCATTTGTTTCTTGTTTTGTAAATGAATATACGTTTGCAACATACATATTATCTTGTAACGTTAACGATTTACGTTTTCTTGCAAAAATTACTTTTACACCCAGCTCTAATGCAGCCATAACTGCTGGTGCAATGCCAGAAGATTCAATCGTCACGATTTTTGTAATGTTCTCTTCTTTAAAACGTTTAGCAAATTCTTTTCCAATCTCTTGCATAAGTACCGGATCAATTTGGTGATTTAAAAATGCATCTACCTTTAATACGTCACCAGATAAAACCTTTCCTTCGTTCAAAATCTTTTCTTGTAATACTTTCATGTTTGTTCCTCCTCTTATGCAATAAAAAAACTCCAAAAGCCGCCACCACTCGTTACAAGTGAGAGACGTGCTTTTGGAGTTTCGCAAAAAAGAATGCTTAACAAGCAAATATATTCGTCCTCACTCATAGTCAAAGTATTTACGGTACTTCGGTAGAAACTTGCAGGCCATATCCCCGCGATTATATGAGTGTAGCTAACTATTTATTTTATAGAAGGATTATAACGCAATTTTTATACTTTGAAAAGTATTTATTAATAAAACACGTACAAATTTTATAAAAACACTATTTTCGTTCGATTTTTGCAAACTCTTACATTCTCTATTACAACTTCGTTAAAATGACTGGCCCATCTTTTGTAATCGCAATTGTATGCTCGTATTGAGCAGATAATTTCCCATCCATCGTTCTTGCAGTCCATCCATTTAAATCAACTTTAGAATAGCGCATACCTACATTTACAATCGGCTCAATTGTAATTACCATGCCTTCTTGCAGCTTAGGTCCTTGTCCCGGTTTACCAAAATGAAAAATTGCTGGTTCTTCATGAATCTCTTTACCAATCCCATGCCCCGTAAAATCTCTTGCAACAGAAAAACCTTCAGCATTTGCATAACTTTCAATTGCAAAACCAATATCCCCTACATGATTACCGATTATCGCCTGATCAATTCCTTTATATAAAGCACTCTCAGCCACTAGCAATAACCTTTTTGTTTCGTCAGAAACATCCCCTACTATATATGTCCATGCAGAATCTGATAGCGCACCATTTAAGTTTACTACCATATCAATTGTGACAACATCTCCCTCATTTAAAGGAACATCGGCCGGAAACCCATGACACATTTCATCGTTTACAGACGCACATATCGCATATGGATACCCGTTATAACCTTTCTGCTCAGATGTTGCGCCATGCTTTTCTAAATACACTTCAACAAACGTCTCAATTTCTTGTGTTGTTATTCCCGGTTTTATCATTTTTCCAATTTCTCTATGACATGAAGCAAGTAATTTCCCAGATTCATGCATCAAATCTATTTCACTTTTCGTTTTAATTGTAATCATTCTACCTCTCCTTGCTAAGCTTGCTATTTGCTACTAAAGTTCAATCATACACACCCTCTAGCAAAAATTCCAATTACAAAAGCAAACATCATTTATTTTTATTTTTATTTTTTAATATGCATTTTTTTGGATGTTCATTTAGTGTTTTTTATTGATATTCACTTATAAACAACGTATAGTGTTACTATACTATTAAAAGGAGGGTTTTTAAAAATGATGCATGCAGGAAGACTACGTCAGCAAACTTTGAACACTAAGTAACTTAATATGTTCAAAGGCTCTGTTTTCATAAAGCAGAGTAAACAGGATTAGTCTGCACATTTTTAATAATCTTCAACGGAAAAGTACACTTTCTACATGGAGAAAGGCAGATATACATCTGTCTTTTTGTCGTATGTTTTTTCATACAAAGAGAGACCTCTATTTCTTATATCCTCGTTTACTCTTAACCACAGACAGAAGCCCGTCTGTGGTTTTTTTATGATTACATCTTCTTATATCTCACTAATTTGATCCTATTGGTGTAGTTAGGGGAAAATGGTAACAGAAAACGTACTCAAGCATTAAGATTAAAATAAGCATTTGGAGGAAATAAAAATGAACACACTTAAAATTAAACAATTAGCAACTAAGGAAGGCCTAAATATCTTAGAAGATTCAATAAAAATCAATGAATCTGGTGTTGACTTTCAAGTAGCACACGCTAAAGAACAAAACGGAGATAAATGGATACTAAGAATTCCTCGTAGACCAGAATCTATGAGACATGTCCTACAAGAAAAAAAGGCATTGGAAATCATAAAAAACCATGCAGGATTCCAAGTTCCTGATTGGTCTATATTCACTGAAGACTTAATTGCCTATAAGCAACTAAGTGGCGTTCCTGCCGCCACTATTGATATAGAACAACAAGGATATATATGGAGCTTTAATGAAAAAAACGCACCATCTGAATACCATATTTCATTAGGAAAAGTTCTAGCGAATTTACACTCATTACCTCAACAAGAATTTAATAATATCGGTATTGAAATTCTTACTGCTAATGAATTAAGAGCTTCTATGGAACAAAGGATGAATCGAGTGAAGGAACAATACTATGTCAATCAAAAATTATGGGATCGTTGGCAAGCATGGCTAACTGAAGATTCTTTTTGGCCATCTCATGTAGGAGTAACGCATGGGGATATACATCCAGGTCATATCCTGATTGATAAGAAAAATAATGTAACTGGCTTAATCGATTGGACAGAAGTAGGGATAGCTGATGTTTCTATAGATTTCACATCACATTATCTGCTCTTTGGGAAAGATGGACTAACAAAGTTAATTAGCTCTTATGACAATGCTGGTGGTAAAACTTGGCCAAGAATGGATGAACATATTATCGAACTTCTAACAACAAGTAGTATCACTGTTGCTGAATATGCTCAAGTGTCAGGTTTGAAAGAGATGCATGAAGCAGCTGTACACATGCTAGCAACTGAAAGTTAATGTAGTTACAAAAAAAACTTTAAACTAAAAAACAGAAGAACTCTCTTCTGTTTTTTAGTCATTTTTACATATATAATTCATTTTCAAAAACTCAAAACAACTACCGTTCGTCTCCTGGATAAACGTTCCAACTGCTTCAAATCCTGCCCTTTTATATACTTTAATCGCTCTCTCATTAAATGTCGCTACTGATAGTGTTATATAGTTGCAGCCGTATTTTTCTTCACTAAAATCTAGTCCAGCCTTCACGAACTTTAACCCTAATCCATTGCCAGCTATATCGGGTCTCATTCCAAGTCCTATATCAACCGTTTGATTATTCATTTTAGAAAAACTCAAGTAACCAATGAGAGTACCATTTTCCTTCACAGCAAACGTATCGTCTCCTCTCATTTCAGTACTTAAAAACTCTGCTAAATCTTCTTGATCTGCCTCTATATCATAAAAGGAATATTTCCCTTCATAATGCCAGTTGTATGCAATTTCCTCTGCTTCCTTTTGGTTCATTACTGTAAATGTATAATCCATTCTCCCATCCCCTTTAAAAAAAGAGCTGCAATTAAGCAGCTCTTTTTTATAACTCGTAAATCTCTCTATACTTCGCTTCTAAATAATCAGCTAAGTAGTTTGCATTTAGCCCTTCACCTGTTACATCTTCTAAAATTTCAAGTGGCTTTTTCGTTTTGCCATATTGATGAATGTTTTCTGTTAACCACTCACGAATTGGCGTCACGTTACCTTCTTCTAATAATGCATCAAAGTTCGGAATATCTTTTAGCATTCTTTGCTGAAATTGCGCTGCATACATGTAACCAAGCGCATAAGATGGGAAGTATCCAAATGAGCCACCAGCCCAGTGAACATCTTGTAATACACCTTGTGCATCATTTTCTGGACGAATTCCTAAATATGCTTCCATCTTATCATTCCAAGCCGCTGGTAAGTCCTTCACTTGTAGTGTACCATCAAATAATTCTTTCTCAAGCTCATAACGAACCATAACATGAAGCGGATATGTAAGCTCATCTGCTTCTATACGAATGAATGAAGGCTTCGATTCGTTAATCGCATCATAAAACTCATCGACTGATATATCGTTAAATTGACCGTCACTATACTCTTTTAATAAATCATAATTTTTCTTCCAGAATGATTTATTACGACCGATAAAGTTTTCAAAGAATAATGATTGCGATTCATGAATACCCATAGATGTTCCACTACATAGCGGTGTACCCTCAAACTTTTCTGCAATATTTTGTTCATATACAGCATGACCACATTCATGAATTGTTCCAAACACAGCCATACGGAAATCTTTCTCATCATAGCGTGTTGTAATACGAACATCCCCTCTATTTAATGTAATTTCGAAAGGATGTACCGTTTCATCAAGACGCCCTGCTTCAAAGTCATAATTCAATTGCTTTAATAACTCTAATGTAAAGTTCTTTTGTTTTTCTTTCGAAAAGTGTTCCGATAAAGCACTTGTTTTTAATCCCTTTTTAGACTCTGAGATTTCTTTTACAAGCGGCACGATACGCTCACGAAGTTGACCAAATACGTGATCTAACACTTCTACTGTAATACCAGGCTCATACATGTCTAATAATGTATTATATTTATATGTTTCGTAACCCCAATATGTAATAAATTTCTTTTTGAATTCAACAATTTTTTCTAAGTACGGACGGAACATTTCGAAATCAGATTTTTCGCGTGCTTCTTCCCACACACTTTCCGCTTTCGCTTCTAATTTCACATACGCTTCGTATTCAGCTTGTGGAATTTTCTTATTTCTATCATATTCTTTACGACACTCTTCAACCATTTTCTTCGTCGTTTCAGAAAGTTTATCTTCAGATATTAAAGCTTCAAGCTCAGTTAAGTAGTTCCCCATCTCATCTGAAGTCGACATAGCAAACACTTCTGACGAAAGCATCCCTATGACTTCTGAACGCTGATCCACACCTTTTTTTGGTGCACCCGTTCTTAAATCCCAAAACATTAAGCTTAATGCTTCTCCGTAATTTTCTATCTTCTTCACATATGTTAAAAATTGTTTTTCTACTTCATATGTAGCAACTGTCATCGTATAAAAGACCTCCTTTTTCTACCTCAAACTTATTTCGACACGGAAACATAAATTCCTTTTATAATAGAAAAAAAGCTTGGCAAGCGCCAAGCTTTTCCTTACAATACTTTACCTTCTACCGGAAGTACCTTTTTCACTGCTTCTATCACTTTTTCATCTTCCGTATCTGATAAGAAGATTGATATAGCACCTTTATCGTCGCTCGTACGAATTAAACGTCCAATCCCTTGACGAAGACGTAAAATCATATATGGCACATCTACATCCCAGAATGGATTATTTACGTGCTTACGTTTCGCTTCAAACACAGGATCGTTTGGAGGGAATGGTAATGACCAAATTATTACATGTGATAATGATGAACCCGGAATATCTAAACCTTCCCATAAATGAACGGCACAAAGTACAGTCTCTTCTTCATTTTGGAAACGAGAAACGAGCTGACTAATTTCTTGATCCCCTTCATATAAGAACGGAACTGACATTTGCTCTTTACTTACATATTCTTTGAACGCTGCAAGTTCTTGCGTTGTACGGAATAATACAAGCGTACGTCCATTCGTTTTCTGTATATTTTCAAGTGTATATTGACACTTTCTTTCCCATTCATTTTCTTTCGTATGCGATAGTAAGTTTACTGCCATTTGCTCTTCATAATTAAACGGTGAGGCAACTGAGAATGATAAGTAATCTTTTACCCCTAAGCTATTTGCAGTAAATGCGAACGAATCGTTGTCCGATAATGTCGCAGAAGAGAAAATGTATGGAATTTTCTTCGAGAATACTTTTTCTTGTAACACTTCTTCAACTGCACGCGGCATAATAACTAACGTGAAGGCACCATCACCTTCTTCACCCCACGTAATTACATTTTTCTCATGCATGAAAAGACGAAGTGAATGTTCTAACACATCTAAATGTTCATCAACGATATTTAAATCGTATGTGTTTACTGTATGCATTTCACTTTCAAATACTAGTGCATCACCGACTTCACCGATTTTTGCATAAAGTCTTTTCGCTTCTGCGGTTACTTTTTCTGTCACAGTAATTTCTAAACGATCAGAACCTTCAATTTCCTTTTTATTCTCTTGTAACACATCAAAGAATCGCTCTGTTTGCCAAATTGTTTCTTCTACTAAATGTGCAAACTCTTCACGAA
Organism: Bacillus sp. EKM202B; assembly: GCF_011066025.1. Classification (NCBI taxonomy): domain Bacteria; kingdom Bacillati; phylum Bacillota; class Bacilli; order Caryophanales; family Bacillaceae; genus Bacillus; species Bacillus sp. EKM202B. Next base: position 16,154 of record NZ_JAAMNK010000034.1, read on the forward strand.
TATCGTTCTGTAACAATCTCGTTAAAAGCTGCTCCATCATCGTTTGCTTTAAACGGTACGTTAAAGCTTTTTGAGCTGCATATTCTACAAGATGTCCTTCATCGAATACAACGCAGCTACTTTCAGGTAATAACGGAATTTGTCCTTCACGTTTACGAGCATCGTACGTCCAAATATGATCCATATAAAAATCTTGAGAACAAATGATTAAATCTGCCGCTTTACGATAATGTTCACGAGAAAGAGTTTGTCCACAACGATGACGTGAATCACAAGTGAAGCAATCTTGGAAGTAATCCCAGTTTACTTTTGACCATTCCTCATCATTTAAAAGTGGAAATTCTTTTCTGTCACCATAGTGAGTAAAGTTTTGCATCGTACCATGATCAAATACAAACTGTGGTAATTCATAATATACGTCTTCAATTACTTCTGGAGCTCGTCCACTCATAACATCTTCAAGTTTACGTAAACATAAATAGTTATCCATCGATTTCGCAAGTCTTACGTCAACAGATAGTCCTAATGCTTCTGATAACTTAGCAATGTCCCCTTCTTCTTTCACAAGCTGCTCAATTAATGTTTCATCTGCACAGGCGATAATAGCAGGTTTTCCTGTATAACGCGCATAACAAATTGCATATAAAAGGTATACAATCGTTTTCCCTGTTCCTACACCCGCTTCTGCAAACATAACTTTTTTCTCTTGGAAAGCACGCTCTAATTGAAACGCCATAAAGATTTGTTCATCACGCTCTTCAAAGCCTTTTTCCGGAAGGATGTCGTAAAATACATCTCCAATCCACTCATTCAACTTATCATAAAAATTATCTTGTTTTCCTACTTCAAATGGTAATCTCTTCTCTGTAAACATCCTTAGCCTCCAACCAAAAAGTTTTTCTATAAAACGATATAGTAACTGCTACTCATATGTGTGCAGCCACTTTCCCCTGTTGCAATACTTAGAAATACACGAAAAAAAATTTTCCTTTCGAAAAAGGAAAATTTTCTTCTATATTAATGACTTTAAATACCGTTTATCAATCGCTGTTTCATGTGAAAGAGCTGATAAATATTCTTCTTGCGCTTTTTGTATTTCATCTACAATTACGCCTTGACTATCCACTTCTTTTCCGAGCTCATCATACGTACGGTGAATAGCTTTTTGAATCATCGATAATTGAAAACTATCCATATCACTGCCTCCTTTACGCATTACATAATAGCCAGTATATGCGTGCTGGAGGAGTTTTATACTATGAATTACGCGGTGGACGTTTTCCGAAGTATTGGTAGTAATCTGTACGGATAAATCCGTTAAATAGTTTACGTTTCTTCGATGCATCTTTTCCATAACACTTCTCAAATGCTTCGTAACTTGTTAATACATACGCTGACCACGTATCTAATGGGCGAAATACTTGTCCCATTTCTTTATACAGTTGTTCAACGAGTGCTTTTTCACTTAAACGTTCTCCGTATGGAGGATTCGTTACGACGTAGCCATAATCCTCTTTTGTTGTGAAATCTTTTACTTGCATTTGCTTAAATGTGATTAAATCACCTAAACCTACTTCTTCTGCGTTTTCTTGTGCAACTCGAATCATACGATGGTCAATATCAGATCCAATGATTTGTAATGGTTGATTATAATTTGCTAAATCTTCAGCTTCTTGACGAGCTTCGCGCCAATTTTGTTTACCAACCCAGCCCCATTCATCCGATGCAAAGCCTCGGTTAAATCCTGGTGCGATATTTTGTCCAATTAATGCAGCTTCAATCGGAATTGTTCCAGATCCACAGAAAGGATCCACGAAAGGACGATCTGGCTTCCAGTTCGTTAACTTAATTAGAGACGCAGCTAATGTTTCTTTTAAAGGAGCTTCCCCTTGATCCATGCGGTACCCACGTTTATGAAGTCCAACACCACTCGCATCGATTGTTAATGTTGCAATGTCTTTCAACATTGCAATCTCAATACGGAATAACGGACCATCTTCTTCAAACCAAGTTGTACGTTTATATGTTGTTTTTAATTTTTCAACGACAGCTTTTTTAACGATACGTTGGCAATCCGAAACACTGAATAACTCAGATTTTAGAGATTTACCGATAACAGGGAATTCTCCGTTCTCTGGAATATAATCTCCCCAGTTTAATGCTTTCGTTTTTTCAAATAGCTCATCAAATGTTGTTGCTTTAAATTCACCAACTTTAATTTTCACACGGTCCGCAGTACGTAACCATAAATTCGTGCGACAAATCGCCTTTTCATCTGCTTCAAATGTTACTTTGCTGTTTTCTACTTGACATTCATAACCAAGATCGCGAACTTCTCGGGCAACTAACGCTTCAATACCCATTGCCGCTGTTGCAATTAAAGTAACTTTTCCCATTTGCATTCACCTCTTATGTATATTCAAACAATAATTAATAGCAATTTGTCCTATTAATCATTACATTTTACGAAAATTTTTCTCATTAACCATTGTAACTCATAATTTATAACTTCATACAAATAAAAAGCCCTCCTCTAACAAAGGAGAGCTGAGTTATTTCATAGTTGGTTCATAACGTTCTGTAAGCCATGTTCTGTTCCTTTGTACTGCAAACGGCCCACGCCTCGTACTCCGGTAGCAATCATCTATCTACAGGTTATGAAAACCTGTCCTTTTCCGTCGTTCATTTCCTTGGAAAAGATTCCCCTACCATTATTTGGGTTTCTCGCTCGTGGGGTTTACCTCGTTCCACTCCTATCATTTCTTCAAGGACTTCGTCACTGTGGCACTTTAAAGGTAGTCAAACCATATCCGAAAGGACTTAGGTTTTTTCCCTGCCGTTAAACCAGCCTTACAGCCAGAATACCCTAGCTTATGAATTGGCTAGGCACGAACACTACAGCCATCTCAGGCCGTGCGAGCATGGACTTTCCTCTACAACGTTGGCGTTGCAGCGATTGCCCAAACGTTATGACATCCATTAGTATAGTGGAAACAAAAAGATTTTGCAATGTTTTTTTCTATGTACAATGCCTCAACCTTGTTTCCACCTTATTTTATTCGTATAACTTACTTCCAAATACAGCTTTTTCTAAGTTGGATAAACGTTTTAAAATATCCGTATTCGTGTTGTTATATACCGGTTGTGCAACTGGTGTTTGTACAGGTTGTTGTGGAGCTTGTGTTGCAGCTAGTTTTTGTTCTTCTAATTCTCGTTTTAAACGAACATTTTGTTGCTTCAATTGATCAAATTCTTTGTGGAAAGCTTCATAGTCTTTAATAATCATATCAAGAAACTTGTCTACTTCTTCTTGTTGATAACCTCTCATACCTGTTTTAAATTCTTTTTCCAAAATATCTTTCGCCGTTAATTTAATTTTATCCGAAATCATTTTCTTCACCTCAAATTTTTGCCAAAACTTTCATTAACTAAATTTTTTCAGAAACAATGCCTTTTGTCAATCATATATACGAGTACAATATTACATATTACTCTGCATTATTCCACTGTTCCTCTTCTATTATATCTTGTAAATCAGAAAAAAGAATGAAATAACTGTGATAATTTTCTATTTCTCCTTTTTTCTTAGCTACTTCTACAATATATTTAGGACTCCCAGGCTTTTCTTCATCATATACAGCTAAAAGAGCATCACTTTTTTCAATAAAAAATTGATTCTTTAATTTAAATTGCTCTGGGCTTTCGTACTTCCGTTTCGTAATACTATCAATGTGATCTGCTTGTGAAAGAATAAATTCGTAATATTCACGGTTATCTTCTTTCCAATTTTCTTCTTGTTCTAAAAAAGGAGTAAATACCGCTAATTTTAAATCTGGATATTCTACTTGAATTTCAAAAACAACTTCAGCAGCCCACAATTCTACACCTAGCTGGCCGCTTATAATAACCCACTCCAAACCATCTTCTACAAAAGCAGTTAATTTACGATGCAGCGCTTTTTTTATGCAGTCTACTCCTGGATGATCCTTTTTAAATATTCCAAGTTCAAATGGCTTATATCCTGTTACAGCAACAACTTTCATATCAACACTCCAATTACAAAAAAAGAACTAGCATTTTGCTAGTTCTAACATATCATTTACTTTTTAAATATTCCACCAACGTTTGGTCCAACATTTGGTCCTACATTCGGTCCTGGTCCAAATGGGGATACATTCGGTCCTGGTCCAAATGGAGATACATTCGGTCCTGGTCCAAATGGAGATACATTCGGTCCTGGTCCAAATGGAGATACATTCGGCCCTGGTCCAAATGGAGATATTTGATGACCGTGGTGATGGTGACCATGACCACATGGTCCACATCCACCGCCAAATCCTGGATCGATTGGATCTACAACATTTACATTTGAGTTTGTTTGCGGGAAGAAGTTTTGGTTTTTAATTTGTTGATGGTGTACATGTGTCGTATGCGTTGGGAAAATGTGTGGCACCACCGTTGTTGAAAAAGAATGTGTTACACACTGTTTCGTCGGATGAATGACAGGAGCAGTCGTACAAATAGGTCCTACAGGCTTATGCCCTCCAAAACAAGGATGACAATGATGCATAGTTTTTTCTCTCCTCTCTCGTTAAGAAAATCTGATTACACTTTACAATATGAGAAAAGAGGTGAAGCCGTTTGTTATATATACCCATTTGTTTCATGGAAATTTGTCTAGTGCTACACTTCATTCATGCTATTTCATTATGGACAACAATCCATCATCACTTACCAAAGAACCCTCCAACCTGCTTAACAATCCCCGTCACTTGATTCATCGCATTCATCATTTGTCCAGCTGTATTCATCATTTTATTCACATCATAGTTACCATCTGAATTTTTAAATTGGGAAACAAAGCTCGAAAACTGACTTGGTTGCTGTTGTTGCTTTTGTTTATTCATCGTCGGATACGGTTGTTTTGGCGGATAAAACATCGCTTGTTGATTTCCATAGGGAGATGGTGATGGTGGCATATAATATTGTGAGTTCATATAAGTTTGCTGCTGATTCATATAGGATTGTTGCTCTTGTTGCGATTGATTCATATAGGGTTGCTGCTGTTGTTGCTGTTGATTCATAAACGATACTTCAAATGGCTGGTAATAATTTTGATTTCCATAATGAGGCTCGAAAGGATACATATTATACCGTAAATATGTATCCTTATTATATTGGTACATATTTTGCTGTGCATATGGATTTGGTTGCTGATATACGTTAGATTGTTGAAACATGCATTCTCTCCTCCTTCACATAAGTTTCTACATATATAATATGTACTTGTAAAATAATTTGTGTGACGGAGTATCTGTCTATTTTTGTCGGAAGTTTAAATTTTTAAAAAATTAAAAAAGAAAACCCTTCCATGCTATGATAATTAAGAAGAAGATTCTCATGGGGGAGGAATCAACATGGTATTAGGGGATTTAAAACAAGCGTTTTCTCAAAAGAAGGGGTATTACACAGAGAATGTAAATGAATTATTAGACTTTGCGAGACATTGTTATCTCGAAGGAAAAATATGTATATCGGATTACCGAACATTAATAAAAGAATTAGAAATAAACGGTGCAACAAAACCTACAACAATGACAGAAGCTTAAAAAAACAAGAGGGTTTCCCCTCTTGTTATTTACATTGCTCAACTATATTTTGCAAAGTATACGAAATGGCTTGATGTGTTTCAAAAAAACGTTTACCTTTTCCTTTATTTACAAAACATTGTAACACATTCGTTTGTAAATTATCGTACACTTGATCAATTTGCTGTACATGTATATACTTCGGTTTTTCTTCCTTAATCCACGTATAAGCTAATTCTTTCCACACCTTTAATTCCTCATCTACTATGTCTACAAACGGCTTCATATCCTTATAAAAGTCATATTCAATTATTTCTCTTTTTTTTACATTCGCTTCATTATTATACTGCATGAGTTTTTCTGAAGACTGTATTAATGCTTCATACTCCATTTCATTCCCACCTTATTATGCACTCACTACGATGTTTTGAAACGTCTTCACCCAATTCCCTTTTTCTTCGTGATGCACTAATTTATTTTCCATATGCTCAATATGCATTTCTGTTATTTCTATCTTATTACATATTTTTTCGCTCTTATCCTTCAATGCATGATTTATTCTAATTCCTATATTCATTTCCAGCAAATCGAGAGAACTTAACATTTGATCCATTTTTTTCATTACATCTACTTTCTGAACCATCGCCATATACAAAACGCCCCCTTCTTTGCTTTTCCTTTGTCATGTAATTTCGCCGGATAATTCTTCACTCCTGCACACATGACAAAACTAGTTGTTATTCGTCAAAGAAATCATTTTGAATGTCATTTATAGAAATGGTAACAATACAAAAAGGAGGTGTATGAAGATGGCAAAGAACAAAAACGAAAAAAAGAAAAAACAAAACAAACAACAAAATAAACCCGAGACTGGTAATCCAAAGCTTGATGGCCCAAACTTCCCTGCTACATAAAGTGAAAGTTTAATTAATGGGGCTTTTCCAAACTACTAATTTCTAAATCCCCCTTAATCTTCTACTTTCATTCAGTTTTGAGATTAAAATCTTAACACACTTAGCAGGATTTCTTCACATTAAGAAGTCCCATCTTCATTTATAAAGATGGGACTTCTTTTTTATTATATCATGAACTCGTCTATTCTTTTAACAAAACGATTCACGATAGAAACAGCATAGATCTGCTCCCTCTTTCTTCTATACCATTCCTTTATATTAACTTCATCCTTCGGTTCTTCAAATAAAAACAATGCATTCATTTTCGAATCTTCACAAAACCAATCCCTCATTGTTATTTCCTCATGTGCAACAAGAGAATACACATCTCTTAGTGCAGGTGTATAGGATTTTCTAGTTCCCCTTAAGTAATATTCATAATCTTCTCTAGAGCCAGTATGTGTAGTTTGTAGTGCAAAATTATAAAATAAACGTTTATAAGTCGGATGAAACAATAACCACGCTAATTTTTTCCCAAGCTCTATACGCTTTTGCAACGTTTCAAATTGATAAACTGAAAACCCATACATCCCCCCTTCAATGGTTGGAAAAATAACTGCACTAATATGCAACATGTCTTGAACTTTAAAAAGCGCCGTATGAAATACATGTTTTTTAAAGTAGCTATTCTCAATAACTGGTTTTTGAATTTTATTTTGCTCATTTATAATAAGCGCTGTCATAAGCCTATTCATATCTTTTTTCTCCCAGAAAAATGTCCATTCTTTTTCCATGAAAAGTGATACGTTGAAAAATTGCAACAAATGAAAGAGAGGTATACGTCTCCTCTTGCTTTCTTCATATAGTAGTAACTGAGGAAATGCATCTAAGAAAATAATCCAATTAGCCTGTTCATATATGAGAAACAAATGTTTTTTTACTAATCGAGGCAAAACAGTAGCATAATATCTTCCTTCTAAATCAGTCATATTCCAGCCTGCATTTCTCGAAACCATACTCGCTAAAAAAGACCACCTGATTTCACTATTTCTTACATAAAATTTTTGATACGATTGTGTCCGAGAAATGTTGTCCATATTAGCTATTTCTGTTTTCTTTTTAATAGTGTGAATGATTGCTTTTTCTTCCTTTGTACAAACCATATTTTTACGATATTGTTTTATTTTTTCGTAATCATTCCATGTAAACATAAATAAATCATCATGCCTTTCTTCAAAAAGGTCACATCTTTTTTCATTTTTTGATATAATCACCTTTGTAAGTAATTCTTAACAAGTTGGGAGTGGACACACTATGACCATTCGTTACCCAAATGGAAAAAGGTACAATCAAGCTTCACTACCTCCTAAAACACCAATAAAAAAACATACTTATAGTAATAGAGGTATGTCCCTTGAAGAGGAATTAAATGAAACAAATCAATATTACTTAACCCATAATATTGCATGTGTACATAAAAAACCTACACCTCTTCAAATTGTAAAAGTAGATTACCCCGCTCGAAGTGCTGCAGTGGTAAAAGAAGCGTATTTTAAACAACCTTCTACAACGGATTACAACGGTGTATACAAAGGGAAATACATCGATTTTGAAGCGAAGGAAACAAAAAACAAAACTAGTTTCCCACTTCAAAACTTCCACCTTCATCAAATTGAACATATGAAGCAAGTAATTGCTCATAATGGAGTTGCATTTGTTATTATTAAATTTACACTTTTTGATGAATTTTATTTACTCGATGCGAAACATATTATTGCATTTTGGAACCGTCAAAATAATGGTGGGCGTAAGTCAATTACTAAAGAAGAAATAGAAGCGCATGGATCATTGTTATCATGCGGTTATCACCCTCGGATTGATTATATCCGTGTACTAGACACGGTTTATTTTTCGTGATAGAGTCATCACTAAGGCTCTTTTTTCGACTTTTGAGGGAGAGAATGAAAGGTAGGAGAAAGTATAATGTCAGATAATTATCGTTCTCGTACAGAACGAAATCATGCGAAAAATCAAACGGAAGAAACAAATAAAGAAAAAAAACCAAAGAAAAAAGGCTCCTTTTTCAAGAAGTTCCTTATAGGTTGTCTACTTCTTGGTATCGTTGGTCTCGTAGCTGGCGTTTCCGCTTTCTTTGTTATGGTAAAGGATGCTCCAAAATTAGACAAATCAAAACTTGTCAATCCTTTATCAACAAAGTTTCTTGATAAGGATGGGAAGTTTTTCTATGAATACGGTGCGGAAAAACGAACCCATGTTACTTACGATCAAATTCCAAAAGTAGTTGAAAATGCATTCCTTGCAACTGAGGATTCACGTTTCTATGACCATAATGGAATTGATTTTAAACGAACCACAAAAGCAGTTATGGAAAATGTCACTGGTGGTTTCGGTTCCCAAGGTGGTAGTACGATTACACAACAAGTAGTAAAAAACTATTTTCTAACGATGGAAAAAACCGCAAAACGAAAAGTGCAAGAATGGTACTTATCTTACAAATTAGAGCAACAATACTCTAAACATGAGATTTTAGAAATGTACTTAAATAAGATTAATCTAGGTAATCGCTCTTACGGTATTGCAACAGCGGCTCAAAAATATTATCAAAAAGATTTAAAGGACTTACAATTACATGAAGCTGCGATGCTCGCTGGCTTACCTCAAGGTCCTAACATTTATGATCCAACAAAACCAGAAAATGTTGAACGAGCAACAAATCGTCGTAATATTGTATTAACATTAATGAATCGACACGGCTATATAACAAAAGAAGAAATGAATAACGCAATAAAGATTCCTGTAACTGAGGGTCTAAAAAAATCAGAACTAACTGAAATGAAGTTTCAAGCATTTTTAGATGCTGTCGTAAAAGAAGTTGAAAAAGAATACCCTGATGTAAATATCGGTTCAGATGGTTTAACGATTCATACAACCCTTGATCGAGATGCTCAAGAGTACGCTGAACAAATTATGGATGGCAACCTCATTAAGTATCCAAACGATCAGTTCCAAGGATCATTTGTATTTATGGATACACAGTCTGGAGAAGTTCGAGCAATTGGTGCTGGGCGTAAAGAAAGTAAGTCTACTTTCAAAGGTCATAATATGGCTGTTGATTTAAAACGCCAAGTTGGTTCAACAATGAAACCAATTTTCGATTATGGTCCTGCAATTGAAAACCTTCAATGGTCTACTTATCATCAATTAAATGACTCTGAATATACTTACTCTGATGGCACAAAGATTAAAAATGCTACCGGTAATTTTAAAGGTGACGTTTCACTTCGTGAAGCATTGAAGAAGTCATTAAACATCCCGGCTTTAAAAACAGCTCAAGCAGTCGGTATTCCTAAGGCAAAAGAGTTTGCTGAAGGTTTAGGCATGACGTTTAAAGATGGGATAGCACATGAATCTACTGCAATCGGTAGTAATGAAAGCTCTCCGTTAGATGTCGCTGGGGCTTATGCAGCATTTGGAAATGACGGTGTATACAATAAACCTCATTTCGTTAAAGAAGTTATTTTCCCAGACGGAAAAAAGAAAAGCTTTAAACCGAAAGAACAACGTGCAATGCACGACCATACAGCTTACATGGTTACTGACGTTCTTCGTGACGTAGTAAAACCTGGTTCCGGCGGTACGGGGCCAACAGCATATGTTTCTGGCTTTGACGTTGCTGGTAAAACAGGAACACAAAACTTTGATGCAAAAGATATAAAAAAATATGGCATCCCAGCTGATGCTAACAGAGATAGCTGGTTCGCTGGATATACACCACAATATACGATGGCTGTGTGGACTGGTTACGAAAAGAATGGGCCAGAAAATTACATTAGCGATCGTTATACTAAAATTGCGCAACAAATGTTCCAAGTAATGATGAGCAAATTCGCTACAGATAAATCTCGTTTCGAACGCCCTTCTTCTGTACAAGAAATAAACGGCGAGTTATACGTAAAAGGTGCGAAAAAAGATGCAATTAAAGAAATTAAAGTAGATCCACCTAGTGGCCTTAATGTCGCTTTCGATGGCGCTAGTACAGTTACACTAAACTGGTCTGGCCCAACAGCAGTTGATGCTTATGCGGCAACTTATAAAGCTACAGACGGTTCTAGCGGTAGCTTATCAGTTAGCGGTACAACAGCTACTCTTGGTGGTATTAAGCCTGGTGTTACTTACAGCTTCTCTGTAGTAGCGAAAAAAGGTACTGGAACAAGTCCTGCAGTTGGTGCATCCTTCACTGCCCCTGGTGGAACTCCAGACGCTAAGAAAGCTGAGGAAGAGGCAGCCCAAAAGAAAGCCGAAGAAGAAGCTCAGAAAAAAGCTGATGAGGAAGCTCAGAAAAAAGCTAATGAAGATAAACTAAAACAAGAAGAAGCTCAGAAAAAGGCTGCTGAAGAACAGCGTAAACAACAAGAGCAAGAACAACAACGTAAACAACAAGAAGAGGCTCAAAAGAAAGCTGAAGAAGAAGCTAAGAAAAAAGCCGAAGAAGAAGCTAAGAAAAAAGCCGAAGAAGAAGCTAAGAAAAAAGCTGAAGAAGAGGCTCAAAAGAAAGCTGAAGAAGAGGCTAAGAAACAACAAAATACAGGTGAAGATACACCTCACGCAGACGGAAATGTTGTTACAACAGAGTCTTAATACAAAAAAAGAAGTCCTTTCTCTTAACGAGGAAAGGACTTCTTTTTTGTTATCATTTTCTTTACATATAACTTTTCTATTTCAATATACAACTGTGCTAACTGAATATAAGAATGATAATTATTTGGTTTCTTTATAATGAACGAATATCGCTCCATAAAATTAACTGGTTGTACTTCCAATTCACTCGTGTAATCTTCCATTTCATTCAAACTATGAACAGGTTGCTCATTTAGCCAATATACAATTGATAATAAATGTGCTGCAAAAAGAATCATCGGGCCTTCAGCTTCTTGTTTCTTTCTGTTTCGAAATAATGTGGCAATGTCTTCATGCTTATTTTTCCATACATTCAACATTACCGGAATACTGTTTTCAATTTCATTCCACGGCTCATATTGTCTTTCTATATCAAATATAAAGTAAGTATTTTGTATGATTTCTTCAAAAGATTGGTCTGTATGATACTTAATCGAATTTGCGTTTTTTTGAAAAAATGGTAAGTACCGAAATTCTTTCGGTACTCCTATAACTCGCTCCATCCTTTATTTCCCCTTCATTCGCTTCTTTCCTTCGCGACACACTTCTAGCAATCGACACTCTTCACATTGTGGTCGCTGCGCTTTACAGTGATAACGTCCAAAGAAAATCAAAAGGTGATGTGTAACGCCCCATTCATCCATCGGAATTTTCTTCATTAATGTTTTTTCGACTTCTAATACAGAGTCTTTCCATCTACAAATCGCTAATCGTTTGCTCACCCGCTCTACATGCGTATCGACAGCAATTGCCGGTATCCCAAATGCTACCGATACTACAACATTTGCTGTCTTCCGTCCTACACCAGGTAACTTCGTAAGCTCATCTCGATCTTTCGGCACTTCTCCATTGTAATCATCTAATAACATTCGGCACAATTTTTGAATATTTTTTGCTTTATTTCTATACAATCCAATAGAACGTATATCTTGTTGTAACTCTTCTAGAGAAACACTTAAATAATCTTCTGGTGTTTTATATTTTTGAAATAAATTTTTCGTCACTTTATTTACAAGTGCATCTGTACATTGTGCAGATAATGCCACTGCAATTACAAGTTCGAATGGATTATCATGAATCAATTCACAATGTGCTTCTGGATACATATCCGCCATTGTGTCTAAACAATAACGAATTTGCGTTTTATTTAACATATACTTCCTCCTACATTACTGCTCCAACCAATTATAAAAAGGCACTTTCCCAGTAAATTTCGTCTCTTGTGTTGTTACTTGTTGCGCTCGTTGCTGATTTGCTCTAAATTTCCGTCCTTGATTTTGAGCTTGATCTACTGTTTTAATTCCATTCTTTTTCCACTCAAATAAAATACGATCAATATATCGGAAGTTCAGCTTACCGCTCATCACAGCTTCTCGTAGAGCCGCTTGAATTAAATTCGGATGATGTTGATCTTGATCCTCCCACATTCCTAATGTTTCACATTCAAATGGAGAAAGTGGTCTTCCGAATTCTTTTTCAAATACTGTATATAAATTTACTTGCAGTTGTTTTTTTTCTTTTTGTTCTTCCTCTATTGATTCATTCATTAAGAAATGCAATATTTTTTCCCATAGCGGTTGTAAAGAATAACTTTCACACATCATCGCTTCTGATCTTTGTCCACCTTCTAGTGATAAAAAACCTTTTTGAATCAATGTTTGAATTACTTCCATACATTTCATTTCCGCTATTGTCATTCGTTCGGAAATCTCCGACGGAGTCGGAAACGAATTTCCCGATTCTAAAAATGTATGCACATGAAGTAAAACCATAAATTCCGTTTCATTTAACCCTAATTTTTTATAATGCATCATAAGTAATTTTGGAATCGCAATGCTTCCCTGTTCAAACCACTGTAACATCATTTTCTTTTTCATCACCAAACACCTCGTTCTCTAGTATAACACACCTTTCGCTATTTCTTTTTGCCACAATTCGTCAAAAAAACCTCCCTATTATATAGAGAGGTTTTTTATTCTATTAACGAAATATACAATTAAGCTTTCACTTTACTTTTCATAAACGTATGAATGCGTTCTAATGCTTTCTCTACTTGTTCAAGAGATGTCGCATATGATAAACGAACGTTATTTGGAGCCCCAAATCCTGTACCCGGCACAAGAGCAACTTTTTCCTCTTCTAATAAAGCTTTCGCCCACTCATCAACTGTATCATATCCTGATAAAGCTACAGCCTCTTTTACATTAGGAAATAAGTAAAAGGCGCCTTGCGGTTTAATACAAGTAAACCCAGGGATTTGAATTAATTTATCATAAATAATGTTTAATCTCTCTTCAAATGCTTGGCGCATTGTTTCTACAGGTTGTTGTGAGCCTGCATATGCCGCGATTGCGCCGTATTGAGCAATTGAAGTAGGGTTTGACGTACTATGACTCGCTAAGTTCGTCATCGCTTTAATCAGCTGCTTATTTCCAGCTGCATATCCAATACGCCATCCTGTCATAGAATGAGATTTAGATACACCATTAATAATTAGGGTTTGTTCTTTTAATGCATTAGAAAGCTGGGCAATTGAAGTATATTCCGCACCACCATAAATTAACTTCTCATAAATTTCATCTGAAACGATTAAAATGTTATGTTCTAAACATACTTCTCCAAGCTGTTGTAATTCTTCTTTGCTATAAATCATTCCTGTTGGATTGCTCGGTGAATTAATAATAACTGCTTTCGTTTTCTCTGTAATTGCCTCACGCAACTGCTTTGCTGTAATTTTGTACTCATTGTCTTCTAAACCTTCTACATAAACCGGATTACCGCCAGCAAGCTTTACTTGTTCTGGATAGCTTACCCAGTAAGGAGTTGGGATGATAACTTCATCTCCTTCATCAAGCAACACTTGGAATAATGTATATAATGCATGTTTTGCACCATTACATACAATAATTTCAGATGGATCATACTGAATTCCTTGATCGCGCGTAAATTTCTTCACAATTTCTTGTTTTAACGATTGTAATCCACCTGTTGGCGTATATTTCGTATGTCCTTCTAACATCGCTTTATGCGCAGCTTCCATAATATGCTCTGGTGTATTAAAGTCAGGTTCTCCTGCCCCTAATGCAATTACATCATGACCTTCTGCCTTTAACGCTTGTGCCTTTGCTGTAATTTCTAAAGTTGAAGACGGTGTTAAAGCAGCTACTCGCTTTGCTAATTTCATTTGTAGTTCCCCCTACATCTATTTTTGAGCGCTATATCGTCTTAAAAACGACCCATCTTTAAATTCAAGATAGTAGTAATTATAACGATTGTCATAATCAATATATGTAACTTCCCATAATGGTACTTCTACTGGTACACCATCTCTAATACCTTTTTCAAAGCCTAATTTCACTTTCAGAATTTCTTTCGGCTTTCTTTTTGATTCTTTATCGCCGACTTGTTCTATTGTTCTTTGTATAGCCTCTTTTTCGGAAATACCTTCACTCTTTTTCCTTACTACGGTATCCCCTTTTTTCTCAGGCACCCAAACGATAAGATGTTCTCCCTTTTCATCTGTACCCTGTACGACTGTATATGCAGCTTTTCCGTTGTAATAATCAACAGATGTCACTTTTGTAAGCTTTGCTTTTTCTTTAGCAATTTCTACAGATTTCGACTCTTTGGGAATTTTCTTATCCATCGCTTTATTATAAACATACGCCCCATATATTCCGCTAGCAACGATAACGATAATGATTGCAAAGATCCACTTTTTCATTGTATCACTACGTTCTGTAAATCGTAAATACAGCTGTTTCTTTGTCTTTTTCGTCTAATGCTAATCCGAACATGAGGTCCTGCTCTTTTAACGTACGATTCAAACTATCAACAATTTTATACAAATCTGACGAATATTTAATACGCGTCGTTGATAGTACTTCGATTTTCTTCTCCATGAAAAAACTCCTCCGTTACACAAAAATTTCTAATTATAGAAGAACGCAATGCGGTTACAATAAGAGTACATTCTTTACAACCCCTGCTTCATCACCCATCTATTATAGCAGGACATGTACAGCAAAAAAAGGTTTCAAGTCGAAAACCAATACATTTTGTATACAAGAAGTAAGAAAAATAAAATTCCTCCTACCCACATTTTTTACGCCTGAAGTTCATAAGTACTCCAGGCGTATTTTTCTTCCAATTTTTATTCATTTGACGGTTCTTCTAATTGCACCAACAACTCTTCTAACGGTCCTTCATAAAGAGGTACATTAGGAATTGATTGTAAAAATCTTTTTCCATAGGAAGAACTCGTCAATCGACGGTCTAACACTACTACCGTCCCCGTATCAGTATTCGTTCGAATTAAACGCCCAAATCCTTGTTTGAAACGTAATATTGCTTGCGGGAGCGCTAATTTTGCGAATACGTCCTCACCTTGATTTTTTAGCCATTCACCTTTCGCTTCCATCATCGGCTGATGAGGAGGTGTAAAAGGAAGACGGACAATGACAAGGCAACTCAAGGCATCTCCTGGAATATCGATTCCTTCCCAAAAACTGCTCGTGCCTAACAATATTGACTTGTCGAACTCTTGAAACTTTCGAATTAAGCGACTTCGACTCCTATTGTTTACACTTTGTGTTAATAATAGATAGCCTTCTAATTCATCATTACTTTTCAAATTCGCATACGCTTCTTTCAGCATTTCATACGAAGTGAATAAAACGAGCATTCTCCCTTTTGTAACTTTTGCTATCTTGGCAATATGTTCCGATACAGATTCAATATATTCCTCATTACTTACTCGCTTAATAAACGGTACATCCGTTGAAACCATTAATTTCATTTGTTTCTCATAATGGAATGGCGATTGAACCTGTAAAGTATTTGGAGCAAAATCATGTAAGCCAAGCTCTTCTTTTATATAGTCAAATGTATCGTTAACTGTTAATGTTGCAGATGTAAAGATAACACTCTTTTTTTCTGTTAAAAATTCATCAGCAAACCTTTCTCCAATATGAACTGGTTGCGCGTATAAAATGGTTGAATGAATCGTTCCTTTCGTCTCCGTCTCCATCCAAGTTACATATGCATTTTTTTCCAATATGAGCAACTGTAATGATTCTGCCATCTTTCTCAGTAACCCACTTAAATGCATAAATTCACCCGTAACAACATGCATTTCCCACTCTAACTTACTTTGCAATATATCTACTTGTTTCTCAAATATGGTCACTATTCTTCTTAATTCATATACAAAACGATTTGTTAACTCAACAATACTATCCCACAACTTACCTTGCTCTACTTCCGTGTTATATCGATAAATGAGCGGCATATTGTTTGTTCCTTGTTCTTGCTTTGTTTGTTTAAATATAAAAGTACGTAACATTTGGAATAGTTCATCCGCATCAAATTTAAGTTCCTTCAAACTATGGCTTATCATACGGAAAGTAGAACGAGATGCTTGCTCTGATTTTTTCATCATTTTATATACTTTAGAAAGCACATCATCCGTTTCTAGTGTACCAAGTCGAGATAAAATCAATTGAAAATACATACAAGAGAACTGCTCACCTAGTGTTCTACTCGCAGCTTCTTCAATATGATGAGCTTCATCAAAAATTATATGTTCACATGAAGAAAACAGTGGTTCTTCACTTGAAAAATCTTGAAATAATAATGCATGATTTGTAATAACGATATCTGCAAATAAAGCTTTATTTTTCACTCGCTGATAAAAGCATCGACTAAACCAATTACTTTGCATACCGCCCGGACTATACGCATCACTACAAATACGATTCCAAAGTAACTTTCCGCCCTCTGGAATATTTAATTCATCTCGGTCACCTGTTTCAGTTTTTAATAACCAAACTAAAATTTTCGCCTTCGTAAGTGCCATATCGTAATTTTTTTCTTCCTCTTGCAAAGCATATTCAAATTTATGTAAGCAAAGATAATGCTTTCTCCCTTTTAGAAGAGCTGTCTCAAATGAAAATGGCATTATTTTTTGCAATAACGGAATTTCTTTTTCAAGTATTTGTTGTTGAAGTTGTACCGTTTGTGTACTGATAACGACAGGTTCTTCTTTTTTATTCGCAAAATAAAGACTAGGAAGTAAATAAGCAAGAGTCTTTCCCGTCCCTGTACCTGCTTCAATAAGAGAAAAACGAGAATCTCTTAACGCCGTATATATCTCTTTCATCATCATTTGCTGACTTTCTCTTCTTTCAAACTTCGGCATATGTAATTCCAGTTTATCCATCGTTTTATTCAAGAAAGCATCAAATTTTAATGAATATGTTTCTCCAAGACTTAAGGAATAGTTCCGTTTTCTCAGTGCAATATTGCGATACACTTCATATTCCGCTTTTATTTCTTTACCATGCATTACTTTCTTTAAAATATTTTCAGAAAGCACATCAGCTATATCACTTTGGAAAACATCACTCAATTCATAAAGTGATTGTAATGTAACAAGTGGTAATTTTTCAATTTCATTTAAAAATTGTAAAAACAACTCTGCTGTCGCAAGAGCATCACTATCCGCACGATGTGGTTGATCGTGTTCGAGTTCATGTTTCTTAGCTAAATCACGTAATTTATAACTATCGGCTGTTGGCAAAAGAATTTGTGCCAATTCAACCGTATCGATTTTAGGACAATGTATTTCTGTATATCCAGCCTGCCTTAATTCTTCGTTTAAAAAATTCCAATCAAAGTGAACATTATGCGCAACGAAAGCGGCACCTTGTAATAGCTCAACAATCATCGGGGCTACATCTTGAAATAACGGGGCTTGTTTTACAAGACTTTCATCAATCCCTGTTAATTCTGTAATAAATACGGGAATCTCTCTCTTTGGGTTAACAAAAGATGAAAAAATTTCCAATATCTCTCCATCTTCTACTACAACAGCTGCAATTTGGGTAATTTTATCTTTCCCGTCTTTCCAGGAGTTTCCTGTCGTCTCTAAATCAACAACGACATAACGTTTACTCATATATGTAACACCTCAATTTCTTACCTTTCAAACAACAATAATTCATATAATGTTACTATACCACGTTTTATCTCATCTTAATGAAAAGATGCACAAAAAAGCTATCTCCTGATATAGAGATAGCTTTCCTCTTTTATAATATTGTACCAGCCTTTTCAGCACCTAACATTTCAACAATTTGATTTTGATCGTCTAACACTGCAATTTTTGGTTCTTGTTTATGAACCTCTTCTTCCGTAACTAAGCCATAACAAATTATAATTACTTTATCTCCCGGTTGTACAAGCCTTGCTGCAGCACCGTTTAAACAAATAACACCGCTACCGCGTTCGCCTTTAATAACATATGTCTCTAAGCGCGCACCGTTATTATTATTTACAATTTGAACTTTTTCGTTCTCTACAATATTTACTGCATCCATTAAATCTTCATCTATTGTAATACTACCTACATAGTTTAAATTTGCCTCCGTTACAGTTGCACGATGTAACTTTGCTCTCATCATTGTGCGAAACATAGATGCTCCCCCTTATTTAACCGTTAATGTTATATTGTCAATTAATCTTACATTTTCAAACTTAACTGCAATAGCTAAAATGATTCTTCCTTCCATTTCCCCTACTATTGCCAATGACGGATATGCATATAAATCCGCATAATCTACAGTACCTTTCGTATACGTCTCAATATGTTCTTTCACAAGATTTGTAATGATTTCTGAATTACGTTCGCCTGCCTCAATTCTTTCTTTCGCTATACATAGACTGCGGTATAAATGAGAAGCCTCTTCACGTTCTTCTTGTGATAAATACACATTACGAGAACTTTTTGCTAATCCATCTTCTTCTCTTACAATATCAACTGGTACGATCGTTACTGGAATATTGAAATCAGTTACAAATCCTTCAATTACAGCAACTTGTTGTGCATCTTTCATACCGAAATAAGCACGATTTGGCATTACAATATTAAATAATTTCATTAGTACAGTCGCAACTCCAGAAAAGTGACCAGGTCTTTGTTTTCCACATAATACGTCAGTACGCTTTACAACTTCTACTGTTGTTGTTTGTTCTGCCGGATACATTTCTTCTACACTCGGATAAAATAAATAATCCACACCGTTTTCTTTTGCTACACTTTCATCTCTCTCAATATCACGAGGGTATCGCTCTAAATCTTCGTTCGGCCCAAACTGTAGTGGGTTTACAAACACACTTAAAACTACAATTTCATTTTCTTCTCTTGCCTTGCGTAATAAAGTAGCATGCCCTTCATGTAAATACCCCATCGTTGGAACAAAACCAATATTCTTTCCACTTGTACGAAGTTCGCTCGTAATTTGCTGCATCTCTTGCACTGTAGTTATGATTTTCATTACTGTTTTCCCCCGTATAACGCTAAGCATTCTTCTTCTTTCATTGTGAACGAATGTTTCTCTTCAGGAAATTGCCCTGTCTTCACTTCAGCAACATATTGAGAAATCCCACGTACAATTTCCTCTTGAACAGACGTATACTGTTTTACGAATTTCGGAACACGATTTACCCCATATGAGATGAGATCATGATATACAAGAACTTGCCCATCTACTTTTTGTCCCGCTCCAATCCCTATTATTGGAATTGTTAATTGCTTCGAAATTAATTCTGCTAACTGCATTGGCACACATTCTAACACAAGTGCTATCGCACCAGCTTCCTCACATTTCTTTGCATCGTCTATTAATTTCTTTGCACTTTCAGCATCTTTTCCTTGCACTTTATATCCACCCAATACTCCCACAGATTGAGGAGTTAAACCTAAATGCGCTACGACAGGAATTCCTGCATTCGTTAAATAATGAATCGTTGATATAACTTCTCCAGCACCTTCTACTTTTAGTGCATGTGCTCCGCTCTCTTGAACGATGCGGCGTGCATTCACCATCGTTTCTTGTAACGATATGTGATAAGACATAAACGGCATATCAGTTACAATAAATGTTTCTTTCGCTCCGCGGCGTACAGCTTTCGTATGATGAATCATATCCTCTACTGTTACAGGTACTGTTGAATCATATCCGAGTACAACCATCCCAAGAGAATCTCCAACTAAAATCATATCGACTTCAGCTTCTTCTGCTAATTTAGCAGAAGGATAATCATACGCCGTTAGCATCGTAATCGGCTCACCTTGCTCTTTCATCTTCAAAAAATCTGTTTTTGTTTTCAAAAACTACTCCTCCTTTATACAGGAGAGAGGCGATGGCCGAAATCATATAAAAAACCCCTCTGGCCATAAAAGGGCAGAAGGGTTGTGTGTTAGTCGGCATTATTCATCCCTCTGTCCCAGTCCGTTATTGGATCAAGGCAGAATCCAAGTTATTATTTTTTGTACTGCTTCGAATCATGGTGCAGTTCGCTCTGATACTGCCCACATTCGAACTAATTATAGCAAAGTACAAAAAGAAATTACTACATTTTTTTGAAAAAATAATTTTTTATTTCCATTACGGTATGTGAAATTTAACTAGATAGTGTATATGCTATATAGTTTTTACAGAGAATTCAGTCCTAAAAAATAAGTGGGTGTGTTTCCCCTACATACCTTACAACTCCAAGTTAATTTCTTTTGTAATCCATTTAAATGCAAAAAATTGATTTAAAGATACTGATATTTTATTTGACTGTATAGTATAAGCCTAAAACTAATGATGCAGGTTAATTGAAGAAAAGCACTTAGAAAAGGAGAATTGCGAATGTCTATGAACAAGTGGTTATTTCCATTACTCGGTTTGTTTGTAATGATTGTGAGTGTGATAACTTTAGATTCCATCAACGTAGTTGCCTCAGCTAACGTCGTAACACAACCTATTGAGTCAACGAAAGTGATTGAAGTCGAACTTAACGATGATTACTTTAATCCGAATGTCATCACTATTCCGATTGAAGAAACAACAACATTGTTATTAAAAAATAAAGGTAAGAACGAGCACACCTTTACAGTGAAAAAACTCGGAATTGACGTCGTAGTTGAGTCAGGAAAAGAAAAAAACATTACCGTAAAACCTAAAAATACTGGTACATATGAATTAATATGTAGATACCATCTCCTTAAAGGAATGGAAGGAAAAGTAATAATCAAATAATAAGCAGCGCTAATCGAACGTTACTCTACATACAACTTAAGTTGTAAAAAGTGTATTGTCACATTACAAAGCCTACTCAAAAATGTTGAAATAAAAAAGAAGTTCCAAAAAAGGAACTTCTTTTACTTCATTTCGATATCCGCAGAATGAATATGATGTATTTTCCCTTCATGGTCCTCCAGAAGCAATACACCCTCTTCTGTAATCCCTTTTGCTAGCCCCGTAATCGTCTGTCTCATCGTTCGGGCAGTAATTTCTTTCCCGATGCTCACAGCGTAACTTTCCCAAAGAATTTTAATTACAGAGAAACCATTTTGTAAATACTCTTCATATAGTTTTTCTAGTTGTAAAAAGATTTGTTGCATAAGTTCCGCACGAACAATTGGCTTACCTGATTCAATCGCTAAAGAAGTGGCAATTTGCTGAATTTCCTCATCAAAATGTTCTTGTTTTTGATTCGCATTAATACCAATTCCCATAATGACAGCATTGATTTTATCAGGATCCGCTTGCATTTCTGTTAATATACCTACAGCCTTTTTACCTTGAATTAAAATATCATTCGGCCATTTAATTCCTACATTTACACCTGTGCATTTTTCAATTGCTTGTGCAACGCTAACAGCCGCTAGCAGAGTGAGCTGCGGGGCATGATGAACCGGGATCGATGGACGCAAAATAATACTCATCCAAATTCCTGTTCCTTTTGGCGAATGCCACTTTCTACTTAAACGGCCTCTACCTGCAGTTTGCTCTTCCGCAACGACAATTGTTCCCTCTTCTACTCCTTCATAAGCAAGTTTTGCTGCAATATACTGAGTAGATTCAACTGATTCTTCAAAATAAACCGTTCTACCGATACGCTCTGTTTGTAATCCTAACTGAATTTCATTAGCAGTTACTTTGTCTGGCTTACCCGCAATGCGGTAACCTAATCGACGCACAGCTTCAAGTTCATATCCCTCATTCCGAAGGTCCTCCATATGTTTCCACACAGCGGTTCTTGAACAACCAAGTTTATCACTAATCGTTTGGCCAGATACAAACTCTCCATCCGCTTCAGAAAAAACTTGCAACAACTGCTTTCTTATAGTAGATTGCATCTTTGCAGCCACTCCCTTATACTCTCTTTCTCATTAACTACATTTCCTTGTACGATCGCTTCTTCGATTTTTTGAAGCATTTCAGCAACCCACGGACCAGGCTTTTTATTCGCCCAGTTTAATAGATCATTCCCACTTACATTCATTTCTTGACGACCCTTGATTGGCAATGCATGAAATATTGATTGTACTCGTTTAACAGATGTAGGGTTATAGTTTTCAATCATCGCTTCATATACTCTCTCTGCCATTTCAGCGATATGAATTCCCGTTTTATAAAGAAGGACTGTATCCCAATCCTTCTCCTTTCTCGTACGAATTGTTAATAAAACTGCGACAATATCTTTTATTTTTTTATTCGAAAACTTCCATTGACGTAAAAATACAGATGGATGCTCTTCTCCGATACAATATAAGAAAAATGCCCATGCCTCAATGTCTGTTTCAAAAGAATCCCATTTATACTGCGTAGCTTTTAACAGTCTCTCTTCTGACATTTGTAAATAGGGCAAATGAGAAAATAACTTCGTCTCTACTAATTCTTTGAGGCCCTTCACACAATAGGTACCAGTTAACAGTTTCTCAAACTCTACTGTGATGCGCTCAATTGCTATATGTTCTAGCAAGTGTCCATACGTTTCAATCGCTTGCTTCGTTTTCGTTTCTAAAGAAAACCCTAACGTACTTACAAACCGAATGCCACGCATCATTCTTAGTGCGTCTTCTTGAAAACGATTCGCTGCATTTCCAACTGTCACAATTTCTCTCTTTTGAATCGCTTCCTGCCCAGCAAATAAATCCACCATTTCGCCTTCTTCTGTCATGGCAATCGCATTCATTGTGAAATCACGACGTTTTAAATCCTCTTCTAATGAACGAACAAATTGAACACTACTAGGTCTTCGAAAATCTTCATATTCGCTTTCTGTTCGAAAAGTGGTTACCTCATAAGGTTCACCATTTTCTACAACAATTACAGTTCCATGCTCAAGACCAACAGGAACATGTCTTGGGAATATATCCATTACTTCTTCTGGTAAAGCAGATGTCGCAATATCAATATCTCCAATCGGCCTATTGATAATAAGATCTCGTACGCTCCCACCAACAAAATAAGCCTCATGTCCTTGTTGTTTTAATATCTCAATAATAGAACTAGCTTTTTTAAATCTTTCCATTTTTTTCATCCCTTAGTATGTCATAGTAAATTGCTTCATATTGTGAGACGATTTTTTCTGAGCGGAACTGCTCATAAACACTTTCTCTTGCTCGCTCTCCCATATTACGGTGAAGCTCTTCATTCTTTAATAGCTGAATGGCTTGATTGGCCACACCTGTTGTATCGCCAACTTCACATAAATATCCTGTTTCACCATGTTGAATGACTTCTGGAATACCTCCAACCCTTGTTCCGATACAAGGTACACCACACGCCATCGCTTCTAATAAAACAAGACCAAAACTTTCCTTCTCTGATAGAAGCAACATTAAATCACTCATCGCAAGCAGTTCTGCAACATTATCTTGCTTCCCTAGGAATAAAACGCGATCTTCAATATGTAAATTCTTCACTATCTGTAAAATTGTACAAAATTCTGGTCCGTCTCCAACAAGAAGCAATTTCGCATCAACTTCTTTAGCAACTTTAGCAAATGCCTGAACAACATCCTGCACACGTTTCACTTTACGGAAATTTGAAATGTGAATAAGTACCTTTTCACTCTCACTTATACCGTATTCTTTCTTTAATTGAGACATATTACGCTTGAAATATACACGTTCGTCTATAAAGTTATATACCGTTTGAATGTCTTTATTTGGTTTTACAAGCTCATGCGTTTCGTCAATTAATGAATGCGAGACAGCAGTAACAACATCAGACTGCTCAATACCAAAACGAATTAAATTATTTAACGAAGGGTCGGAACCTAACACAGTAATATCTGTTCCATGCAAGGTTGTAACAATTTTAATACGCTCTCCAATCATTTGTTTCGCTAAATAAGCACAAATTGCATGTGGTATTGCGTAATGCACATGTAAAATATCAAGACTTTCTCTTTGTGCAACCTCTGCCATTTTACTCGCTAATGCTAAATCATATGGTGGATATTGAAATACAGAGTATTGATTCACCGTCACTTCATGAAAATAAATGTTTGGATACACTTTATTTAATCGAAATGGTAAACCCGATGTAATAAAATGAATTTCATGCCCGCGTTCCGCCAATTGCTTTCCTAATTCTGTTCCAACAACTCCAGAACCACCTACAGAAGGATAACATGTAATACCTATTTTTAATTTCATTTACATCCCCCTATTAAATCAGCATGTAATAAAACCGGTTTCTTACTCATAAATCCTTCGGCATACAAGACTCCAACTTCTTTCCCAAACATCTTCTCACGAGCGACCACAGTTTCAACGTAACCCTCTGTTAACGGCGTCTTAACACCATCACTCCCTGTTGAAAACTGACTTTCATACGCTTCTAATGCTTCCACTTTTTGCGATAGGTACTCACTAATATCTATACAAAAATTCGGTTTATGAAAACCATTAATCATATAATTATAAAAAGACTCCACACGATGTGGTGGAAGTTCTGGCATATATTTACGGATTCCTGCTGAAAAAATAGCCTCTTCCACAAGCTTTGCACAATTTGCATGATCTGGATGACGATCTTCATAATATGGTGCAAAAACGAGTTTTGGTTTATATGTACGGATTACCTTTACAATTTCACGTATAAACTCTTCTTTCATATACAAGCCACGATCTGGCATCGCTAAATTCAGTCTCGTTTTTACTCCCATTATACGAGCTGCGGTCTTTGCTTCTTCTTTTCTCAACTCTATCGTTCCATTTGAAGAAAGGTCAGCTTCTGTTAAATCACAAATACCTACTTCAAACCCTTGCTTCGTATATTTTGCAATGGTACCCGCCATACCGATTTCAACATCATCGGCATGAGCACCAAACGCTAATATATGTAATCCACTCATAATTGTTCCCCTCATTTTCTTAACTTGCGATAATCTAAATCCCCTCGTTCTAATGCGTGCATTAACATTTCAGCACTTGCCATGTTCGTTGCAAGTGGAATCGCATATACATCACATAAACGAAGTAATGCATTTACATCTGGTTCATGCGGCTGAGCAGTTAGTGGATCTCGGAAAAAAATCACCATATCCATATCGTTTTTTGCAATCATGGCACCGATTTCTTGATCGCCACCAAGAGGACCCGACTGATATCTTGTTACATCTAAGCCAGTTGCCTCCATAATGCGAAGTCCTGTCGTTCCTGTTGCAAATAATTCATGTTTTTCAAAAATCGGTTTATATGCGTACGCAAACGAAACCATGTCATTTTTCTTTTTGTCATGTGCGATTAAGGCAATTTTCATCCGTTTTTCTCCCCTTTAGTCGATAATGTTTTCTAAACCGTACACAAGATGATCAATGTTCATTACTGTTTCAATTGATAGTTTTACACCTGACATAAATGATGCACGATTGAATGAATCGTGGCGAACCGTTAACATTTGTCCATCCCCGCCGAACATTACTTCTTGGTGTGCAATAAGTCCTGGTAAACGTACACTATGAATGTGAATACCGTCTACATTTGCACCACGAGCACCTTCTAGTTGCTCTACTTCGTTTGGATGACCTTGCTGCTTTGATTCACGATTTTGACGAATTAATTCTACTGTTTTGACAGCTGTACCAGATGGTGCATCTAATTTTTGATCATGGTGTAATTCAATTACTTCAACGTCTTGGAAGTACTTCGCTGCCATTTGTGAAAATTTCATCATAAGAACTGCACCAATTGCAAAGTTTGGAGCGATAATTGTTCCTACTTTATTTTCTTTTGCATTTTCTGTTAATTGCTTTAGTTCTTCTTCCGTAAATCCAGTTGTACCAATAACAGATCGAAGTCCACGTTCAACTGCAAGTGTCACATGTTTCTTTCCAACTTCTGGTGTTGTTAAATCTAATAATACATCTGCTTCCACTTCATCTAAACAAGTATGTAAATCTGCGTAAATCGGTGTATCTAACATCGGCATACCAGGTAAGTCTGAAATCTTTTCTCCAGCGTGCTTATAGTCTACTGCTGCTACTAAATTGAAATGTTCTGTTCTTTCCATAAGAAGGACTGCTTCATGTCCCATACGTCCTCTTGGTCCAGCGATAATTACTTTAATTTCTTTCATTATTCTTTCTCTCCCTCATCAATGCGTGTCCAGCGATCTTTATCACGTGTATTAAATTTTTCCATTACAATGTTATGCGCTGTTTCTAAATCAATATTTAAACTATTTGCCATACAAATCATAACAAACAATACATCTCCAAGCTCTTCTTCAATACTACGTTCTGTTTCAGTTGTTTTCTTCGGTTTCTCACCATAGTAATGGTTTACTTCCCTCGCAAGCTCTCCCATTTCTTCCGTTAAACGAGCCATCATTGCAAGCGGACTGAAATAACCTTCTTTAAACTGACCAATATATGCATCTACTTCTTTCTGCATATCTTTCATCGTTTTTGCTTCCATACTAATCACCTCTAATCCTTCCTCTTTCATGTTAGCCAATTCATCGCGATTTGACAAATATTATTCCCCGCCAAACACCTATTTGCGACCCTTTTTTGGATAGACTATAATGAAGTGAAACTTTCTTTTGCGGTTTTGGCAAAAGATCAGCTAAAATCAATTGTTTTTTTATAGCCTTCACTATTTTTATTAACAACTAGAAATTACTTATCATTATGTTTTACCGTTTCAGCGGAGCAATGCAATCTACATAATTAGGGGGATTTCTATATGACATCAAGTTTGAAGATTCGAAATATCATTTTCATTTTAATCGGTTCCGCTATTTTTTCTTTCGGTATTGTGAATATCAATATTGAAAATCACCTTGCAGAAGGTGGATTTACCGGTATTACACTATTATTGTATTTTCTATTTAAGTTTGACCCTTCTTATTCAAACTTAATTTTAAATATCCCTATATTTTTTATTGGTTGGAAGTTACTTGGAAGAACGACATTTATCTATACACTAATCGGCACATTCAGCGTATCTTTATTTCTATGGATTTTTCAGCGTTACGACGTTCTTAACTTACATTTAAACTTACAAAATGATATGACACTCGCGGCTTTATTCGCCGGGGCATTTATCGGTATCGGTCTTGGCATAATATTTAAATATGGGGGGACTACTGGCGGTGTAGATATTATCGCAAGACTCGCTCATAAATATGTTGGCTGGAGTATGGGGAAAACAATGTTTATGTTTGATGCTATCGTCATTATCGTCTCTATTCTTACCTATTTATCATACCGCGAAGGCATGTATACGTTAGTTGCTGTTTTTATCGGAGCGAAAGTCATTGACTTTATGCAAGAAGGAGCCTATGCGGCAAAAGGAGCAACTATTATCTCAGATAAAAACGATGAAATTGCTGCCCAAATTTTATCTGACATGGAGCGCGGAGCAACCTTTTTAAAAGCTGTTGGATCGTATACGAAAGTGGAACGGAACGTATTGTATTGCGTTGTCGCTAAAAATGAAATCGTGAAATTAAAAAATATTATTACTTCTGTAGATCCTCATGCCTTTGTTGCTGTAAGTGACGTACATGATGTAGTTGGTGAAGGTTTTACATTAGATGAAAATAAAAATCCGTTACATAATTAAATTCAACTAGAAAAGCTCTTTAGCTTTTCTAGTTTTTTATTACATATCTTTTAAGCTTCTCCCAATCCTCATAAATAAGCTCCAACAAACTCCGATTATAAAAAATAGAAGCTGGATGAAAGGTCGGAAAAATAGAATATTCTTTTTCTGTCCATACAAATTCTGTACAGCAACTATCTTTCAATTGTTGCACGGGTTGTTTTAACAATTCTCCATGAACATCTGTAATTTTATGATTTTTACCGACTAAACGCTGTAATGCAATATTACCAAGCGTAACGATAACAGGAGGGTCTATATGTTCCAACTCATAATCTAATAAAGGTGCATGAGCAAGTATTTCTCCTTGATTTGGTGTTCTATTATACTTTTTCTGTATTTTTTCGCCATTTCGTTCTTTTTTCTCTCGCCATTTATATGGCCTACTCCGGACCGCACTCGTAATATATACTTCTTCCCTTGTAACATGAATACGTTCTAAAAACTCCATTAAATGTTTTCCAGCTCTACCGCTAAACGGAATCCCATTATGAATTTCTGTTTCACCAGGTGCTTCACCAACGAGCATAATTTTTGGGTTTCCAGGGCCTTGTCCACTTAGAAAACCTTCTAGCTGATACGAAGTACTACGCTCTTTCACTTGCTTTACTATATGGTCTGGATATTCCATTATCTCCCCCTCATCGTATGCTACTTAATGATGATTTCCCTACAATATTTCTTTCATTTTATCCTGTCCATTTATTACAGATAATAAAAAAAGACTATCAAAATTGAACTGAACCCAAAAAATTAGACAAATATATTAAGCAGCTACTAAGGATTGAACTCTGTATTGCACAGGGGACAA
>NZ_JAAMNK010000035.1:0-45085 GCF_011066025.1 Bacillus sp. EKM202B
GTAGAATACAACCTTGCCAAGGTTGGGGTCGCGGGTTCGAATCCCGTCTTCCGCTTTATTACTACGGGGCCTTAGCTCAGCTGGGAGAGCGCCTGCCTTGCACGCAGGAGGTCAGCGGTTCGATCCCGCTAGGCTCCATATAAATAGAAAAAGTGTACATCATATGATGTACGCTTTTTTTGTGTTTAAAAAGACAACTTTCATATTTGTCGTTTAAAATGAAGAAAACGTAAAAATAAAGGATGGGGGATAATTGTGAAAGTTGTCATTGCATCTGATTCATACAAAGAAAGTCTAAAGGCTATAGAAGTATGTGAAGCTATTGAAAGAGGTTTTGGAGCAATTTTTCCTAAAGCAGAGTATGTAAAAATACCAATTGGAGATGGTGGGGAAGGAACTGTTGATTCACTTGTTGATGCCACAGGAGGAAGCGTTGTATCACTTTATGTGACAGGACCGCTTAGAGAAGGCGTACAAGCTTTTTATGGCATTTCTACAGATAAAAAGACAGCGTTTATTGAAATGGCATCGGCATCTGGACTACAACACGTACCGGTTGAAAAGCGAAATCCATTCATTACAACGTCAAAAGGGACAGGAGAGCTTATATTACATGCGCTAGACCAAGGAGTTAAGCATATTATTTTGGGGCTTGGAGGAAGCGCTACAAATGATGGTGGAGCAGGTATGTTATCGGCTTTAGGAGTAAGGTTTATAGATGAAAAGGGTGAAGCAATAGATCCATCTGGAGGAACATTACATTCGATTGTCACGATTGATTTTTCACGAATGGATTCACGCCTAAAGGAGATAACGATAGAAGCGGCGTGTGATGTAAATAATCCATTAGTCGGAATGAGAGGGGCATCTTTCGTGTTTGGTGCTCAAAAGGGTGGGGATGTAGAGATGCTGAAAAGGCTAGATGAGAATTTAAAGCATTATGCGACTATTCTTAAACGATATGTATCTTTGGATGTATCTGAAATACCTGGTGCAGGAGCGGCAGGAGGTATGGGAGCAGCTGTTATTGCAGTGTTAAAGGGGAGCTTACGAAAGGGTATTGAAATTGTATTGGATCATACAAATTTTGATAAGCATATAGAAGATGCGGATTTAATTATAACTGGTGAAGGTAGAATAGATGAACAAACAGCATATGGAAAGGCTCCTGTTGGTGTCGCGGGGCGAGCGAAACGTCTTCATATTCCTGTGATTGCTATAGGAGGATCGGTATCTCCAAATTATCCAGTTGTTTACGAAAAGGGAATCGATGCAGTATTTAGTATTACGCCTTTTCCAATGGCACTAGACGAGGCATATAAGATGGCAAAAGAGAATATTGAAATGACAGCAAGAAATATTGCAGCAGTATGGAAAATTGCATCGAAAAAACACTTCTAAATGTAGAAGTGTTTTTTATTATTATCTAATAATAATGATAGCAGTTGTTTCATTAAGTTAACTTTATACATAAAATGGTCTTAAGATTTGGATTTCAACATAAATATAAGTGAATAAATTGTATATCCATACAGAAAAATGTCGAGTTGAGTCAGAGTATATAAAAGATTTAAAATATTTAGTGAAGGCATAAAAGGGGGATACTATCTATGAAAAAAGAAATCTCAGTTATTGGAGTTCCAATGGATTTAGGACAGATGCGTCGTGGAGTTGATATGGGCCCGAGCGCGATCCGTTATGCAGGGGTAATTGAAAGAATTGAAGAAATTGGATATAACGTTAAAGATATGGGAGATATATGTATAGAGAGAGAAAAAGAAGTTGATGAAAATACAAAATTAAGAAACCTTACACAAGTTGCGACTGTATGTAATGAATTGGCAAGTAAGGTGGATCATATTATAGAAGAAGGTCGTTTTCCACTTGTATTAGGTGGTGACCATAGTATCGCAATTGGTACACTAGCTGGTGTGGCAAAACATTATAAAAATTTAGGTGTTATTTGGTATGATGCACATGGAGATTTAAATACGGAGGAAACTTCACCATCTGGTAATATTCATGGAATGTCACTTGCAGCAAGTTTAGGCTATGGACATCCCACGCTTGTAGACTTATACGGGGCATATCCAAAGGTGAAAAAAGAGAACGTTGTAATTATCGGTGCACGTGCATTGGATGAAGGAGAAAAAGACTTTATTCGCAATGAAGGTATTAAAGTATTCTCAATGCATGAAATTGATCGTATGGGTATGACGGCTGTTATGGAAGAAACAATTGCTTATTTATCTCATACTGATGGTGTACATCTATCATTAGATTTAGATGGTCTTGATCCTCATGATGCACCGGGAGTTGGAACGCCTGTAATTGGTGGTCTATCGTATCGTGAAAGTCATTTAGCGATGGAAATGTTAGCGGAAGCTGATATTGTTACATCTGCTGAGTTTGTTGAAGTAAATACGATTTTAGATGAGAGAAATAGAACGGCAACAACCGCGGTTGCTTTAATGGGTTCTTTATTCGGTGAAAAACTAAAATAAATGTAAGAAAAGCAACTGAGAAGTTGCTTTTTTTATTTGAAAATAGACGTATAATAATGATTTATATTATACTGTACGATAAGATTGTTTGACATCTTACCAATTTGATCTAAAGGGGGTTGTTTGTAATTGTCGTTTGTTTCATGTATGGTATAATTAACTAGTTGTTGGAAATACATACAGATAGAGCATAAAACAATATTTCAATATATGGATAGAATTGCTCGTAAGTAGGAGGAAGGGTTAGCATGCCTTTTGAAGATACGACCATTTTGAAATATCTTAGTACGGTATTAGATATTGCCGTTGTATGGTTTATTATATATAAGCTAATTCTTATAATCCGAGGGACAAAAGCTGTTCAACTTTTAAAGGGGATTACAGTTATTATTGTCGTTCGGATGATTAGTATTTTCCTTGAATTGCATACGCTTTATTGGCTAACGGAACAAGTATTAACGTGGGGATTTTTAGCCGTTATTATTATCTTCCAGCCAGAATTGCGAAGAGCACTTGAGCAGCTAGGACGCGGAAGTTTATTTTCGCGTGTTGGAACTCAGGAGGATGATGAACCTGAAATTGTTGCAACATCGATAGCAAAAGCAACGGAATATATGGGAAAACGTAGAATTGGTGCATTAATTACGTTGTCAAAAGAGACCGGAATGGGTGATTATGTGGAAACGGGTATTCCGTTAAATGCAAATGTATCATCGGAGTTACTCATTAATATTTTCATTCCAAATACGCCTCTTCACGACGGAGCCGTAATTATGCAAGGAAGTACAATTAAAGCAGCGGCTTGTTATCTTCCATTATCAGAAAGCCCCTTTATTTCTAAAGAGTTAGGAACAAGGCATCGTGCTGCAATGGGAGTTAGTGAAGTCACTGATAGTATTACAGTAGTTGTATCTGAAGAAACAGGCCAAATTTCTTTAACGAAAAATGGTAAGTTGCATCGTGATTTGAAGACAGAACAACTGAAGGATATGTTATTAGCAGAATTTAGTGGGAACGAAAAAACGACTTCTTCGTCTTTATGGAATTGGAGGAGAAAGCGTCATGGATAAGTTAATGGAGAATCATTGGTTTTTAAAAGGAATCTCATTACTATTGGCGTGTATGCTTTTTATGTCCGCAACTTTAACTGAAAAGAATACGACATCGGGTATATTACCTTTCGCAAATGATACGAAAGAAACATTAACTAATCATGCTATTAACCTTAAGTATGATGAAGATAAATATATTGTAAGTGGTATTCCGGCAGAGGGCGTTAAGGTGAAGTTAGAAGGCCCAAAAGCAGCAGTTGCTACAGCAAAAGCAAAAAAACAATTTGATATAACGGTTGATTTGCGAGATAGTCCAAAAGGGACTTATGAAGTTTCTTTGAAAACGAACGGGCTTCCAGATGATGTGAAGGGAACAGTTCAGCCATCAACAATTAAAGTTACTCTTCATGAAAAAGCGAGAAAATATGTTCATGTAGACTTAAAATTATCAAATGAGGATCAGATGCCAGCTGGTGCTACTCTCGAAAAATCAAACATTAAACCTGATACTGTTGAGGTAGTTGGGACGAAAGAAGAAATCGAAAGTATTTCATCTGCTAAGGCGTATATTGATTTAAAAGGTGTTAATAAAACTGTTACAAAAACAGCTGAAGTTACATTATACAATAAAGAAGGAAAACGTTTAAATGTAAGAACAAGTCCATCTAAAATTAGTGTAACATTGAATGTGGCGACGCAAGCTACGGCCAATAATACGGAAAAAACTGTTCCTGTAACGTATACGAAAAAGGGGAGTTTACCAGAAGGATTGGCCGTTACAAATATTAGCGTTGAACCGAGAGAAGTAACGATAGCGGGTCCAAAAGATATTTTGGATAATATACAATCGATAGAGGGGGTCGAAGTAGATCTTAGTCAATTGACTGAGTCTACAACATTCGATACCTCTGTTTTATTGCCAAAGGGTGTAACGAGTTCTAAACCAAATCAAGTGAAGGTTTCCGTAGGGGTACAAAAAGTAAAACAAACGAAAACTAGAACAATTGAAGGTGTCTCGATTCAAAAAAATGGAGTTTCTAAAGATGTCACTGCTCAGCTACTTTCGCCACAGGATGGAAAGATAAGCGTTGATATTTCAGGAGAAGCAAGTATAGTAGATAAAATAACAGCTGCTCAAATAACAGCGGTAATTAATTTGCAAAATGTATCGCCAGGGACGAAGGATGTTTCGATTCAAGTGAGCGGTCCTGGTAATATTTCAATAGAGCCAAAACAAAAAAGTGCTAAAGTTACTATTGTGAAGAAAGAAAAGCCAGATCAAGAAGTACAGGGTAATGGTGAACAACCAGATTCAAATAATAATCAAGATAATCAAACTGAAAAACCAAAAGATCCTGAAACTAATCCAGAAAAAGACCAGGACAAAGAAAAAGAAAAAGAAAAAGATAAAGATAAAGAACTTAGTCAAGAACCAACAGTAGATAATCAAAAAGAGCAAGAAAAAGGAGCGAATCATAATGGGTAAATATTTTGGTACAGATGGAGTACGTGGAGTTGCGAATGAGGAATTAACACCTGAATTAGCTTTCAAAATTGGACGTTTTGGTGGTTATGTATTAACAAAAGATACAGATCGTCCAAAAGTAATTATCGGTCGTGATACACGTGTATCTGGTCATATGTTAGAAGGAGCTTTAGTAGCAGGTCTATTATCAACTGGAGCAGAAGTAATGCGCCTTGGTGTTATTTCTACACCGGGTGTTGCTTATTTAACAAAGGCGTTAGGTGCACAAGCGGGTGTGATGATTTCTGCATCTCATAATCCGGTACAAGATAACGGAATCAAATTCTTCGGTTCAGACGGTTTTAAATTAACAGATGAGCAAGAAGCAGAAATCGAAGCTTTATTAGACAAAGAAGTTGATGAATTGCCACGTCCAACAGGTACTAACCTTGGACAAGTGAGCGATTACTTTGAAGGTGGACAAAAATATTTACAATACATTAAACAAACTGTAGAAGAAGATTTCTCTGGTTTACATATCGCTTTAGATTGTGCACATGGTGCAACGTCTTCTTTAGCGCCGTACTTATTTGCGGATTTAGAAGCTGATATTTCAACAATGGGAACTTCACCGAATGGTATGAATATTAACGCTGGAGTAGGTTCTACGCATCCTGAAGGCCTAGCAGAATTAGTGAAAGAAAAAGGTGCTGATATCGGTCTTGCTTTTGATGGTGATGGTGACCGTTTAATCGCTGTAGATGAAAAAGGAAACATCGTTGATGGCGATCAAATTATGTTTATTTGTGCGAAGTACATGAAAGAAACTGGCCAACTAAAGCACAATACAGTTGTTTCAACTGTTATGAGTAACTTAGGTTTCTACAAAGCACTTGAAGCAAACAATATTACAAGTGACAAAACTGCAGTTGGTGATCGCTACGTAATGGAAGAAATGAAACGCGGTGGTTACAACTTAGGCGGAGAACAATCAGGTCACATTATCTTACTTGATTACATTACAACTGGTGATGGAATGTTAAGTGCACTTCAACTTGTAAACATCATGAAAATGACGAAAAAGCCATTATCTGAGCTTGCAGGAGAAATGACGAAATTCCCACAATTACTAGTAAATGTTCGTGTAACAGATAAAAAATTAGCATTAGAAAATGAAAAAATTAAAGAAATTATTCGTGTTGTAGAAGAAGAAATGAACGGTGATGGCCGCATTCTTGTGCGTCCATCTGGAACAGAACCGCTTATTCGTGTAATGGCAGAAGCACCGACACAAGAAGTTTGTAATGCATATGTACATCGTATTGTAGAAGTTGTTAAAGCTGAAGTTGGCGCTTAATAATTTGTTGAATTTATTTTAAAAGGAGCACAAGAAGTGCTCCTTTTTCATATGTTTTAAAGACGATGAAAAAAATTTCATTGACGGTTTATAATGTTTGTTATAAGATTGTCTTGTTCTTTTTCTCAAAGTAAATGTTGTAAATTATAAAAGCGCCAGAACTACAAGTAGTGTAGTTGACGAGGTGGAGTTTTATCGAGATTTCGGCGGATGACTCCCGGTTGTTCATCATAACCGCAAGCTTTTACTTAAATCATTAAGGTGACTTAATGGACAAAGGTGAAAGTGTGATGAGAGAAAAGGAACGGATGAAAACTAGCTGTATAAGTATATACGGACTTAAACCCAATCGAGAGGAAGGTGAAAGCCGTTACAAGCTTACAGGGCTAGCAATATGTAATCCGTTTTTTAGTATAAATAAAAATGGTATCGGACTATGTCGTTACATGTTCGCAGAGCAGTGTAAGCATTTGTAACGGCGACTAAACATGTGTGGAATCGTAGGATTTATTGGAGAACAAGATGCAAAGGAAATTTTATTAAAAGGTTTAGAAAAACTAGAATATCGTGGATATGATTCAGCAGGTATTGCAGTACAAGCAGAGAACGGTGTTGTTGTGTACAAAGAAAAAGGCCGTATTGCAAAACTTCGCGAAATCGTAGATGAGAACGTAGCAGCAAGCGTAGGTATCGGACATACACGCTGGGCTACACACGGTGTTCCAAGTAAGGTAAACGCGCATCCGCATCAAAGTACATCAAAGCGCTTTACACTAGTTCATAACGGTGTAATTGAAAACTATGAATTAGTGAAAAAGGAATATTTACAAGATGTAACGTTCGTAAGTGAAACAGATACAGAAATTATCGTACAGCTTATGGAACAACAAGTGAGCACAGGATTAAGTGTAGAAGAAGCGTTCCGTAATACGCTATCTCTTTTACATGGCTCTTATGCAATCGGATTACTTGATGCTGAAAATCCAAACATGATTTATGTTGCTAAAAACAAAAGCCCGCTATTAGTAGGTGTTGGTGACAACTTTAATGTTGTGGCGAGCGACGCTATGGCGATGTTACAAGTTACAGATCAATTTATTGAGTTAATGGATAAAGAAATCGTAATCGTAACGAAAGAAAGCATTACAATTAA
This sequence comes from Bacillus sp. EKM202B, assembly GCF_011066025.1. Lineage (NCBI taxonomy): Bacteria > Bacillati > Bacillota > Bacilli > Caryophanales > Bacillaceae > Bacillus > Bacillus sp. EKM202B. The sequence goes on from NZ_JAAMNK010000035.1 coordinate 7,532, forward strand.
AAACTTACAAGGTGAAACGATTGAACGTGCACCGTTTACAGCGGAATTAGATGCAAGTGACATTGAAAAGGGAACATACCCTCATTTCATGCTTAAAGAAATTGATGAGCAACCACTTGTAATCCGTAATATTATTCAAAAGTATCAAGATGAAAATGGCGAAATTGAATTAGATCAAGATATCCGCAACGCGATTTTAGATAGCGATCGTATTTACATCATTGCATGTGGAACGAGTTATCATGCAGGTCTTGTTGGAAAACAATTTATCGAGAAGTTTGCAAAAACACCAGTTGAAGTACACGTAGCAAGTGAATTCTCTTACAACATGCCATTATTAACAGAAAGACCATTCTTCATTTACATTTCACAAAGTGGTGAAACAGCTGATAGCCGTGCAGTACTTGTGCAAACAAATGAAATGGGTCATAAAGCATTAACAATTACAAACGTACCTGGTTCTACGCTTTCTCGTGAAGCTGACTATACACTTCCACTATACGCTGGACCAGAAATTGCGGTTGCATCAACGAAAGCTTACACAGCACAGCTTGCAGTACTTTCAATCTTAGCGGCTGACATTGCTAAAGCGAAAGGTGAAGTTCTTGATTTCGACTTAACACACGAACTAGGAATTGTAGCAAATGCAATGATAGAACTTTGTGATCAAAAAGAAGAAATGGACGCATTAGCAAAACAATTTTTAGCAACAACGCGTAACTGTTTCTTCATCGGACGTAGCGTAGACTTCTACGTAGGATTAGAAGGTGCGTTAAAACTAAAAGAAATCTCTTACATCCAAGCAGAAGGATTTGCTGGAGGAGAATTAAAACACGGTACAATCGCTTTAATCGAAAATGGTACACCAGTTATCGCACTTGCTACACAAGAGCACGTAAACCTTGGAATTCGCGGTAACGTGAAAGAAGTAGTAGCACGCGGAGCTAACCCATGTATCATCTCAATGAAAGGCTTAGAAATGGAAGGAGACAGCTTCGTATTACCAGCTGTACACGAAGCACTAGCACCGCTAGTAGCAGTTATTCCATTACAACTTATCTCATACTACGCAGCACTTCACCGCGAGTGTGACGTTGATAAGCCACGTAACTTAGCTAAATCTGTTACGGTTGAGTAGAAGGTTGGTAGATTTGAAATAAATTTGTGAAGCCTCACCCCTTTGGATATTTTTATCTAAAGGGGTGTTTTTGTGTCCAAAAGAAAAAGAACATTTAAAATCGATAAGTGGACTGGACTAAAGAGGAGCGAGGAACTAGCAGTGGGAATGGACAGAAGCCCTACTAATTAAAGGTTCACTTTATCGAGTTTGGAACGAAACTACTTTTGTTTATCTGAATTTTCTAGTAATATTTTAAGTATTCATGAACAGTTTTCTTTATTACTACAAGAAAAGACGATTGTTATTGCTGAAGGGCTTGGGATGAAACACCTAGCTGATCCAATTGAACGGGAATCTTGGGAGTGTAGATGCATTAATTGACTAGACATGACGAGGGGTGTTTATTAATGAAAGTGAAAGAAAAAACATATTTAAGTATAGAAGAGATTATTTCATTACCGGCCTTATCAAGTACAAATATAAGTGATGATGGCAAAAATGTAGCGTTTGTTAAAAAGAAAGCTAACTGGAAAGACAATACATATAGAAATCATGTATGGATATATGAAAAGGAAAAAGGGAAGAGTTACCCATTAACAATTGGAGATATAGATAGTACATATCCATTATGGTCTCCAGATTCTAAGGGTATCGCATATCTTAGCCCTGTTGGAGATGGGAAAAATCAGATCTTTTTTAAGTCAATAGACAGCTATAGTGAGGTTCAAATTACTGATGAGAAAGAAGGAGTCAGTAATTTCAAATGGGAGCCTACTGGTAAAGGTTTTTATTATATTGCACAGTCAAAAGAATGTGAGGAGATAAAGAAACGTAAGGAACGATATGGAGATTTCCATCATGTAGGTAAGGAACATCAGAATAATTGTTTATACTACATTGAAATAGAAAAAGTGAAACAAAATGATAAACAGGAACGGAAGGTTAGCGGTGTTTATCAACTAACGGACGGTAAGGATTTTTATATACATAACTTTGATATTTCAAATGATGGGAAAAAGGTTGTATGTATGGCTACACCAAGCCTAAACGATTATATGAATGGTGATCTATATATATTAGATGTTGAAGCTGGGGAACTACAAAAGATGAATATAGATACGTTGTTAGGAGCGAGCATCTGCTTTTCTCCTGAGGGCGATAAAATATGTTACTCAGCAAGCATAAGAGAGAAGGATTACTATAGAAATCATATACAAGATAATACATTAGAGATATATAATATGAATACTGGAGAGGTAATTCAGCCTCTAACAAACTTTGATAGTACGGTTACGCCATTACAGTGGACAGCTAAAGGAATTTTAATTAGATGGCAGGATAAAACGAATTATCGTATTGGATTACTAGCTGAAGATGGCACTGTGGAAGCATTAAGCGACAAGGTAGATGGCTTTATAATGGATGCCTCTATAACAAAGGATGGAAATCATATAACCTATAATAAGGCTATAACAAATGAAACCTTTGAAATCTATTTGGATGATAAAAAAATAACGAATGAAAATAGCTTTTTCGAAGGCAAACTTAAAAGTAACAGGGAAATCATCTCATGGCAAAGTTGCGATGGTCTTGAAATAGAGGGTGTGTTATCAACACCAGTAGGGTTTGACTCAAATAAAAAATATCCTTTATTAGTAGTAATTCATGGTGGTCCGGCTTGGGCATCCTTTCCGATATTTTCAGACTGCTTCAATGAGAAATATCCGATTGAACAGTTTATCGAAAAAGGCTTTATCGTTTTAGAACCAAACTATAGAGGAAGTTCTGGTTATGGCAATGAATTTTTAAAAGCAAACTATAGAAAACAGGGAATTGCTGATTATGATGATGTTATATCTGGAGTAGATGCACTAGTTGAAAAAGGGATTGTAGATAAAGATAGAGTAGGAGTTATGGGATGGAGTAATGGAGGATATATATCAGCTTTCTGTTCTACATTTAGTAGTAGATTTAAAGCTATTTCAGTTGGAGGTGGAATTACGAACTGGAGTACCCATTATGTAAATACAGATATCCCTTACTTTATTAGAATGTATTTAGGAAATGTGCCATGGAATGATCCAGAGATATATAAGAAGACATCACCAATGACATATATTAAATCAGCCTGTACGCCTACCTTAATTCAACATGGGGAAAAGGATGTAAGGATTCCAATTACAAATGCATATGAGCTATATGAAGGGTTAAGAGATATGGAAGTTGATACAGAGTTAATTATATTTAAAGGAATGGCATATAGTTCTGATCAGCCAGGAATGAGAGTAGCTATTATGAAGCAGAACTTGATGTGGTTTTCACATTATATTCTTGGGGAAAGTATGGATGGATTCCGTACTATATAATGGATATTCGTACAGGGATTTTTCGTTGTGCAATCGGGTCATATTGTTGAAAAAGAGATACAACAAATTATATAATTTGTTGTAAACTGCATGCAAACCATTATGATTATAAGGAAATGTAATTCGGAGGACTAATATGACAGAAAATAAAAATGTGTTACCAGTAGAACAGCGTGAAGAATTATTCAAAGTATTGAAAGCTCGTTTTGAGAAGAATATGAATCGTCATGAAGGTCTTGAATGGGCTAAAGTTGAAGCGAAGCTGGATGTTAATGTTGAGAAATTATGGTCACTTAATGAAATGGAAGTAACTGGCGGTGAGCCGGATGTTGTTGGTTATGATAAAGAGAAGGACGAGTATACTTTCTATGATTGTTCAAAGGAGAGTCCTAAAGGCCGCAGAAGTCTTTGTTATGATCTTGAAGCGTTAGAGTCAAGAAAAAAACATAAACCAGAAAATAATGTCATTGATGTGGCAACTGCTATGGGCATTGAATTATTAACTGAAGAACAATATCGAGATTTGCAACAAATTGGGGATTTCGATATGAAATCATCAAGCTGGGTACAAACGCCTTCAGATATTCGCGAACTCGGTGGCGCTCTATTTTGCGATTATCGCTTTGGACACGTTTTTGTGTACCACAATGGAGCAGATTCCTATTATGCTGCTAGAGGGTTTCGCGGTTCGTTAAGAGTTTAAATTTGGAGTAAGTAAGAAAAGAGCCTATACTTAGGCTCTTTTCTTACTTATATTTTAAAAGTAAACTGTTACTACGCAGTTTTACTTAATTTATATGTTTCGTGGTTGTTTTTCCGGAAAAGTTTAGGGAAAACATAACCGTCTAATCCAATACGTCCAGCATTATGACCCGCAATTAAAATGAACATAGTTAAAACAAGCATGTTTGGGTTTACACTAACAGTTCCACTTAATAAGAATGAAAGATTCATTATGATTCCAAAGAATGCAGCAGTTTTTGTTAATCCACCTAAAATTAAACCTAAACCTACTAAGATTTCTCCCCATTGTACGAAAAAGCTAAATAAGTCTGCGTGCGGAAGAACAAAGTTTTGAAGGAAATCCGCCCACCAGCCTTGTACTGCGGGGTGATCGCCTGATGCTTGGGCGATGGCGCCTTTGAGGAAACCGCTGGCATCAAAAGATTGTCCTAAAACTTTCCCTATTCCAGCAGTAATCCAAGAATATCCTATGTAAAGACGTAAAAGTAATAATATGAAAGTAGCACGTTTATCAGTTCTTAAAAAATTGATAACCATTGAAATCCCTCCAATATTGTATTTACATGTTTATTATATATCCATTGTGAATAAATTCACAATGGAGGAAATGTGAACGAATATATGTTGTGAGTAATTGTTTTATTTTTTGTAACATTTCATCTTTTTTGATAGACTAATAATAGAGATATATCAAAAGGAGGCAAAGACTAGATATGTGGATGAACTTGTAATGATTAGCAATTGGATAGATTATTTTTCTCTCATAAGTGAGGGTTTATTTAGCTATCTGTAAATCATTCAAGGACTGCATATTTGGCGTAGTCATTCCTTCGGTAAGGATAGGCCTATTATGTATCTATCTTTTTTGTGGGGAAATTTATATCTCTCATATAAAATATGCGTCCTTTAAAATTGGAGGAGTATATGATGAATCAATTAAAAAATAAAGTAGCAGTTGTTACAGGTGTAAGTCGTCTAGACGGTATAGGAGCAGCTATTTGCACAGAGTTAGCAGAGGCTGGATACGATATATTTTTTACGTATTGGACAGCTTACGATAAAGAGATGCCTTGGGGCGTTGAGCAAAATGAACAAATACAATTAAAAGAAGAGCTAATACAAAAAGGTGTTAAAGTATCGAGCATGGAGTTAGATTTAACTCAAAATGATGCACCGAAAGAGCTTATAAATAGGGTTACTGAACAACTAGGCTACCCTCATATATTAATTAATAATGCAGCATATTCTACGAATAATGATTTCTCTAATTTGTCTGCTGAAGAGCTGGATAAGCATTACATGGTAAATGTTCGTGCGACTACATTGTTAAGTAGTCAATTTGCCCGAGGATTTGATAAGAAATTTGGTGGTAGAATTGTGAATATGACTTCGGGGCAATTTCAAGGGCCTATGGCAGGAGAACTGGCGTATGCAACAACGAAAGGAGCTATTGATGCTCTTACTAGTACGTTGTCAGCAGAAGTAGCCCATTTAGGAATAACAGTGAATGCAATTAACCCAGGTCCAACTAGTACAGGATGGATGACTGAAGAGATAAAGCAAGGATTAAAGCCGATGTTTCCTTTGGGCAGAATTGGTGAGCCAAAGGATGCAGCTAGACTCATAAAGTTTTTAGTAAGTGAAGAAGCAGAGTGGATTACGGGACAAGTGATTCATTCGGAAGGTGGATTTAAAAGGTAAAAAGAAGGCATCTCCTTCCGGTGAGATGCCTTCTTTCTAATCTTTCTTCAATCTTCGTGCAACACCATTCCCTAAAGATTGTAATCCTTGAACGAGGATAATTAAAATAAAGACGGTTGCATACATTACTTCAGGTTCATAGCGTAAATGTCCGAAGCGATATGCCAAGTCCCCTAGCCCGCCAGCGCCTACAAGACCAGCCATCGCTGTTGCGCCAATTAAGCCGATTGTTGCGATCGTTAATCCGAGCACAAGAGATGGGCGTGCTTCTTTAACCATGACGTGCCAAATGATTTTTATAGTAGAGACTCCCATTGCTTGGTAAGCTTCAATAACACCACGATCCACTTCTAGTAAAGCTGTCTCCATTAAGCGTGCAATATAAGGAGCTGTGAAGACGACAAGTGGTACGATAACACCTTGCACGCCAATGGATGTTCCCATTAGAAACTTCGTAAAAGGTAAAATGAAGAATAATAGAATGATAAATGGAAGAGAGCGAATGACATTAATAACTGTATTAAGAATAGGATAGATAAGTTTATTTTCTCGCTGTCCACCGGGTCTCGTCAAAACAAGTGTAACTCCGAGTGGTAATGCGATAAGGATAGAGATAAGTAATGAAATAGATGTCATTTGAAATGTTTGAATTGTTGCTTCCCATATGACTTTACCCCATTCATCCAAAAAGGGCTTGTTTTCCATAGTCTGTTTTCCCTCCCTCTACGATGATACCTTTCTCTTGTAAGAATGCTAAAGCAAGGTTTACTTCATTTTTTTCACCTTGCATATGAACGACAAGTTTCCCATATGCCTCATGTTTTAACTGCGTAATATTACCGGATAAAATATTTGGATATACTTGGTAACGTTTTGTACCGATAGCTAGTGCTGGTTCTCCCGAAGAACTTCCTATAAAAGAAAGTGTTACAATTTCACCAGTAGTTTGTAGTTCTTTTTGTACTTCTTCTGGAATTTTAGCTGCAAATGCGCTATTTACAAACTTCTTCGTTGTTACATGTTGTGGATTTGTAAAAATGTCTTTCACAGTCCCGCTTTCGACTACAGATCCATGCTCCATAACGGCAACCTGGTCACAAATACGCTGGATGACATTCATTTCATGTGTAATGAGTAAAATCGTAATTCCAATTTCTTCATTAATTTTTAGTAATAAATCAAGAATAGAATCAGTTGTTTCTGGATCTAATGCGCTCGTTGCTTCATCACTTAATAAAACCTCTGGTTCATGTGATAGTGCACGAGCGATGGCAACACGTTGTTTCTGGCCGCCAGAAAGCTCGCTTGGATAAGCATCTTTACGGTTAAAAAGATCCACGATGCATAAATATTTTTCTACTCTTTTTTCAATTTCCTCTTTTGGAATGCCAGCAAGGCGTAACGGCAATGCGATATTTTCATAAACGGTAACAGTTTTAAGTAAATTGAATCCTTGAAAAATCATTCCGATTTTTTGCCTCGCTTTTGCTAGTTCTTTTGTTGATAAAGTGGTTAAGTCTTGGTTGTTTACGATGATGTTTCCTGTCGTTGGTTTTTCTAATAAATTTACACAGCGAATTAATGTGCTTTTACCAGCGCCGCTATACCCAATGATTCCAAATACCTCGCCTTTTTCTACTTTAAGGGAAGTAGACTTAAGAGCCTCAACAGTCCCTTTTTTTGTTGTAAATACTTTGGAGACGTTTTTTAATTCAATCATTATCGTCAGCTCCTACCAAGATGGTAAAACTGAACCATCAAATTTTTTCTCGATAAATTCTTTTACTTCTTTAGATTGATAAGCTTTCTTTAATTTATTTACAACAGCATCATCTTTATTTTCAGTACGAACAACGACCCAGTTCACGTATGGTGAATCTTTTCCTTCGCGGAAAATGGAATCTTTCGCTGGATTTAGTTTTGCACCTAATGCAAAGTTTGTGTTAATTGCAGCTGCTTTCACTTCACTTAATTGCGTTGGTAATTGAGAAGCTTCTAATTCAACAATCTTTAAATTTTTCGGGTTTTCAATTACATCCTTTGCAGTCGCTTTTTCTGTAGCCTTTGGATCAACTTTTAAAACCCCTGCTTTTTCAAATAATTTTAAAGCTCGAAGTTCATTCGTTGGGTCATTTGGTACAGCGATTGCATCGCCCTCTTTTAATTCTTTTACATCTTTTAAGCTTTTAGAATATACGCCCATTGGGAATGTTACTGTTGAAAATACTTCAGTTAATTTCATATTGCGTTCGGCTTTAAATACATCTAAATATGATTTCGTTTGATAGCTATTTACATCAAGACTTTTTTCATCTAACGAAACGTTTGGTGCTACGTAATCATTAAATATTTTTATATCAATGTCGAGACCGTCTTTTGCCGCAACTTCTTTAACCTTCTCAAAAATTTGTTCATGTGGTCCACCTGTTACACCGACAGTAATCTTTTTCTCGTCTAATATTTTTACATCTTTATCTGAATTTGCGCCACATGCGCCTAATAATAGTACTGCTCCGCTTACAATGCTCAATAATACTTTCTTCATCTATAATTCCCCCTTAATATACGTTCCAAAATAAAAAGCACCTCTCAAAATAAGAGAGGTGCCGAATAGACGAAATAGGTTCCTCTCTTATCTTCCAAAACGAAAACTCGTTTTGCAGGAATTAGCACCTTAGCTTATACGTTATAAGCTCGGTTGCCGGGCATCATCGGGCCAGTCCCTCCGCCACTCTTGATAAGAGTATGTATATGTAGTTTTTAAATATGGTACTAATAGTAAATCTAACAAAAGGAATTGTCAACTTTATTTTCTGAATATATTTTATTTTAAGGTAATCGAAACGTTTCCTTTCTTATGGCCCATTTCTACATACGTATGGGCTTCTGCAACTTCTTCTAATCGGTAAGTTCTATCAATAACAGGTTTTAGCTTTTCTGTTTCAACTAGTTGTTTTAGTAGTTTCATATCTTCTTTACTGACCTTTGCCATCATTCCGTTAACAGATACATATTTTCCATTAGGCATTAATGCGTCTGTACAAAGAGACTTTTTATACTTTCCAACTGCATCAAATATAATATCGTAGTGCTCGCCCTGCTTAGTAAAATCTTCTTTCGTATAATCAATTACTTTATCAGCCCCTAAAGATTGCACTAGTTCAAAATTTGAATTACTACAAACAGCTGTAACGGTCGCGCCGAAATATTTAGCAAGTTGTACAGCAGCTGTTCCTACTGATCCAGAGGCGCCGTATATGAGCACTTGTTGCCCTTTTTTTATACGGCCCTTCCTCAGAAAATGCAATGCTGAAGTTCCGCCAAAAGGAATAACGGCAGCTTCTTCATATGTCACATTGGTAGGTTTTAATGCTATTAATCCACTTTCATGCACGCATGTGTATTCGGCATAACCACCAAGGTTTAGTTCTGTTAATGCAAAAACTGGGTCTCCTTTTTTAAATTGAGTTACATCTGTTCCAATTTCTTCGATTTCACCGGATAACTCTACGCCGAGTATAGGTTTTCTCGGTTTTCTAAAACCTAATATGATCCGCATAGGAACCCAAAATAAGAGGGGACTATTAAAGCCACGTATTCTACAATCTCCAGTCGATACACTTGTTGCGCGAATTTTAACTAATACTTCGTTCTTTTTAGGTTTAGGTTTTTCTACATTTTGAAGCTGGAGAACGTTCGGTGGTCCATATTGTGTACAAATAATCGCCTTCATAATAACCTCCTGAAATGAGTTGTTATTATTTACATCATATTTAAGATCTTCATTAAACATGTCGCTATATAGAGAATATAGATTAAAAATTATATAGATTTCATAGGAAAAGAGGTGATATTATTTTGGGAAAGGGGGCGACATTATGAAAAAAATTATTTTTGTTTCAAGTTTAGTACTTGCAATCAGTCTAGGGGTAGGGTGTAGTAATGAGAAAACAGCAAAGACGGATGAGCCGAAAAAAGAATCAGTTCAAAAAGAAAAGGAATTAGCAGCGAAGGATGTTTTCAAGAAAATGAACGAAGCTTTTAAAAATGAAGAGCATGTAACGATGACATATGGTGTAGGGGTAAAAGCTGAGGGAACAGAGATGGACATATTAAAGGCTAAGATGCAATTAGAGCCAAAGACAAAGAATTCTCGTTCTGAAATGAATATTTCCGGTACAGATGTTGTAGTGTATACTGTGGATGGTAAAGTTGCTGGTGAGGTAAAAAACCCTAATACAGGAGAAGTTATAACCGTACCAGAGGAGCAATTAAATGCTGGTGGAATGAAAGCGACTCAAGATATTATAGATAAGTTAGAAGTACCGGAAGTAGTTTTAGATAAAATGAAGATGGAGAAAAGCGGAGATAAATATAAACTGAAATTTACATTAAAAGGGCAAGAAACAGAAAGTATGTTAACTAGCATGGATGAAACGCAGAAGAAAATGTTACAAGCACAAAATGCGAAGATAGAAGAAGTGGATGCAGAATATATCATTACAAAAGATTTTAAATATGAATCAGCAAAGATAGACATGATTATGAGTAGTAATGGCAAGGATAAAGCACACATTATTACGAACGCAAAATATACGTCGTACGAAAAGTTTGACCCAATAAAATTGCCAGCAGCAAAGTAACAGTTTTGATGAGGGGGGACCTAAAATAAGGACCCTCTTTTTTGTATACTTTCTTCATAGGAAAATAGGTACAATATGAAGAGGAAAAGATGTAGAAGAGGAGAGTGTCATTTGAAAAAAAGAAAGATGACGGTGGTCATTGTAGCTTATACAGTGTTGCTTGCAACATCTGTAAATACATATAAAGAGCAACTAATTCATCCCATTATGAGCGATGTAGGAAAGTTACTTCCAACGAAAATTAAACGTGTTGAACATGCTGAAGATGAAAGTTCATTAAAACAGGTCGTGCAAGATGCAAATGTTTCTGGAGAGAAGATTTCTATTGCAGGTATGCAGCATAGCCAAGGCGGGCAGACGTATTATCCGAACGGTACGATGCTTGATATGAAAGGGTATAATGAAATATTAGAATTCGATGCGGAGAAGAAGAGGATTAGGGTGCAAAGCGGTGTCACATGGAATGACATTCAGAAGAAAATTAATCCGTATGGTCTTGCGGTTCAAGTGATGCAATCTCAAAATATTTTTACTGTTGGTGGTTCATTAAGTGTGAATGTACATGGGCGTGATATTCGTCATGAAGCATTGATTGATACGGTAGAGTCGTTTAGATTGTTAATGGCAGATGGTAAGGTGCGTAATGTAAGTAGAGAAGAGAATGCTGATTTGTTTCCGTATGTAATTGGGGGATACGGATTGTTTGGCGTGATTTTAGACGTGACGCTAAAGTTAACAAACGATGAATTGTATGAAACGCATACGAGGGTATTAGATTATAAAGAATACTCTTCATATTTTAAGAATAAAGTGCGAAGGGAAGAGAATATACGTATGCATTTAGCTCGTATTTCTGTTGCTCCAAACTCATTTTTAAAAGAGATGTATGTGACGAATTATACATTGGCACAAAATCAAAATATGAGAAAAGAGTACAGTGAATTAAAAGAAGAAAATATTATAGCTGCACCGAAATTTTTGCTTGGGTTATCGCGTTATAGCGACTGGGGAAAGAATACGTTTTGGGATATACAAAGAAGTTATTTTGAACGTACAAATGGTAGGTACGAAACGCGAAATAATGTAATGAGATCGGATAGTGCCTTTATGGAGTATGATAACCCAAACTTGACCGAAGTTTTACAGGAGTATTTCGTACCGATAGACGGTTTTGCAGTATATATAGATGATTTGCGAAATGTTTTGAGTGAAGAGGAATTAAACCTTATTAACATTACAATCCGTTATGTAGAAAAGAATGAAAATGCAGTTTTATCCTATGCAAAAGATGATATGTTTGCACTGGTGCTTTTAATTAACCAAGGACGCTCCGAGAGTGAGGTGAAGAAAACAGAGGATGTCATTCGGAAGATGATTGATGTTACTTTAAAACATAACGGTAGTTATTATTTACCGTATTATTCTTATCCAACGAAAGAACAGCTAAAGAAAGCATATCCTCGTATAGAAGAATTTCTTCAGAAGAAGAAGGAAGTGGATCGGGAAGAGAGATTTGTGAATTTATTTTATAGGGAGTATACGAAATGACATATAGAAGATTTGTAGCCTCACAAAGCATCATTATGATGGCAGGAAGTATGGTATTTCCTTTTTACATTCTATTGCTTCGGAATGTTGGAAATAGCTTCTCACAGTTTGGGTGGGCTTATGGCTTATTTGCATTAACTTCAGCACTTGTATATCCGTTAGTAGGGAAGGCGTCTGATAGAGTAGGTGATCAAAAATTATTAATAATATACGCTTGGTCCATGGCGATATTAATGCTCTGTTTTCCAATTGCCACGGAAGTCTGGCATGTGTATATTCTTCAAGTTGTAATGGGAGTTTTAGGTGCTGTGCAGCGTAATACTGAGAAAACGTCGTTAGCACGAAAGGTTGTGCAGGAAAAGGCTGGTTATGAGATTGGAAAATACCATGTGTGGACATCAATTGGAGGCGCAGTAGCGATTATTGTAACGGGGTATTTAGTAGATTTCTTTACGATTGGTACGATTTTTTATATTGCATCTATCTTATATGTAGTAAGTGGAGTTGTATTAAGTAGTAAAAAAATATAACCATTCCTATTTTTACCTAAATACCCTTTGTTTGTTATACTAAAAGGGAAGACAAAAGAAAAGGGGACATTGCCTTTGATGAAATTTTTAGTTTTAGCTATTCTCACTTTGTTTTTGATTCCATGGACAAGAAGCGGTAGTAAACTTCGAGCAGTGGATAAGAAGGGGGATGAGAAGGTTGTAAAGGGTAAGAAATCATCCATTTTAGTTATTCCTGTTTTATTTTGGATAGGTATTGCAATCTATGAATATTTTTGGCTAATTGATGATCGAGCAGATTCGATTCTTACTCATTATTCTGTTGCAGTAGCAATTTTAATTGGGCTTGTTTTATTTTCACAAGATCAGATAGGGAAATTAGAAGGTACATTAAAAGGTCTTCTAATGTTTGTTTTACTTGCAAGTTACGGCTATTTTGGTTATTTGCACGATATAGTAATCACGCAAAAGAAATATGATTTTGTTGTTAAGGTAGAGAAAGATATTTCAGAGCCATTTACTGAAAATGATCAGCCGTTTACAGTGCCGCCAAAGACAGCGGAGAATAAGATGAAAAAAGTATTTGGGGATATTCCGAAAGTAGCTTATTTTGAGCTAGGAGAATTAACGCCACAAATGGTAAACGGTGAGGCTTTATATGTAGCGCCGATTGAAGTTTCAGGATTTTTTAAAGCACGTAAAGCTGAAACAATTCCAGGGTACGTAACGATGTCAGGTACGAACCCTGATGCCGAAGCGAAACTGCATCTCGGTTATAAGATGAAATACGTGCCAAGCATGTTTTTCGGGAATAATTTAGAGCGTGTCGTACGAAAATCCGAACCAAATTTAATCTTTAAAGGGAAACCTAAATTTGAAGTTGATGATAAAGGGAAACCGTATTATACAATGACATATGGTGAATTTATTTCAGGGAGATCTGGATTTGAGGTAGAGGGTGTTGTTGTAGTAGATGCACAAACAGGTGAAGTGAAAAGATATGATAAAGGAAAGGCACCTAAATTTGTTGATGGTGTATTGAATCATGAGACCGCATCTACATTAAATACGTATTTCGGTAAATATATTCACGGATTTTGGAATACAAAATTCTCGCAAACTGATATGAAGATTCCGACTGAGTGGGGGACGAAAGAAGGAGTGACACCAATCTTCGGTAAGGATGGAACGCTATATTACTTTACTGATTTCACCTCTCCAAAAGAAGGAGTAGATTCTGCGTTAGGTTATTCACTTATTGATGCACGTACAGGTAAGTTGTATTACTATAACGGCAAAGAAGTAAAGGGAATTATGGATGGTTCAGCTGCTTCAGAAGTGGTGGATAATTCCTTTAAAAGAGAGAAATGGCATGGAACGATGCCGGTTATTTATAACGTGTACGGTAAACCTTCTTGGATTGTACCTGTTATTGATGACGGGGGATTAGTACGTGCCCATACTGTCATCTATGCTTCTAATGCAAAAATATTTGCAACAGGTTCGACGCAAAAAGAAGCTCTTGAAAATTATAAAAATGCGCTAAGCGGGAGTGGAGATTCATTTAGACCAACTTCGAGTGGAAAAGAAGCGCAAAAAGAAGGTATTGTACAGCGAGTATATAAAGAAAAATCAGGTGAAAATACAATTGTGTATGTACTGTTAGAAAATGAACAAAAAGTATTTATGATACCTGCGAAAAAATTCCCATATGCTATGTTTACAGAAGTGGGAGATCCAATTCAAATCACATACTTAGATACAGGAGAGGCGATGTCTTCCGTATCTAAATTTACAAATAGCAACTTGAAAAAGTAAAGCGATAGAATTTCTATCGCTTTTTTTTACATTATGAAAGAGGAAAATGCGCTATACTTGACGTATGTTTATGTTGTAACTATAATTGTTACGATTCAGTATGTATACGAAAGGGTGAATGGAAAAAGTGAATGAAGTTAATCACGAAATATATAAACCTGTAAAGATGAACAGGTTATGGATGATTCTTGTATTAGGAACACTTACGGCGATTGGGCCGTTATCTATTGATATGTATTTGCCTTCGTTACCGAAATTAACGGATGATTTACAAACGGGTGCATCCCTTGCGCAGCTTACGTTGACAGCATGTTTACTTGGGCTTTCAGTAGGACAATTATTTGTCGGTTCAATTAGTGATATTTACGGAAGGCGCAAACCTCTTATTATTGCTCTTATTATTTATGTTGCTTCTTCATTACTTTGTGCTGTAGCACCGTCTATTTGGACTTTAGTGCTTTTACGTTTCTTACAAGGCGCTTCGGGCTCTGCTGGTATCGTTATATCCCGTGCAATGGTAAGAGATATGTACTCAGGTTCTGAAATGACGAAGTTTTTCTCACTACTTATGTTAGTAAACGGAGCAGCACCTATTTTGGCCCCGATTATCGGGGGGCAATTATTACAGTTTACAACGTGGCGTGGTGTTTTTATCGTTCTTGGAGCAATTAGTGTATTTATGTTAATCTCGGCTACTTTCGTATTACGTGAAACATTACCTCCTGAAGAAAGAGAGACAGGTGGTTTGTCAGGAACATTGGCGACATACGGAAAGCTTCTGAAAGATCGCTTGTTTATGGGATATGCATTGTCACAAGGATTAGTAACAGCGGCAATGTTTGCCTACATTTCGGGATCACCATTTGTGTTGCAAAATATATACGGGGCATCACCACAGCAGTTTAGTTTATTCTTTGCGATTAACGGTATCGGTATTATTATTGCCAGCCAAGTTACTGGTCGTTTAGCAGGAAAAGTGAATGAGAAAACATTATTTGTTTCCGGTATTATTATCGCCGCTGTTGGTGGCTTATCTCTACTACTTACAATCGTATTAGGAATAGGTCTCGTTGGTGTTTTATGCTCGTTATTCCTTGTTGTATCAAGTGTTGGGGTTGTATCGACAACCGGCTTCTCGTTAGCAATGAGAAATCAAAAACAAGCGGCAGGAACAGCATCAGCTTTACTAGGCTTATTACAGTTTATTTCAGGGGCACTTGTTGCACCATTAGTAGGTATTGGTGGAAGTAATACGGCATTGCCGATGGGGATTGTGATAGCTCTTTGTGAAATTGGTGCTGTATTATGTTATCTATTTATGGCCAGAAGAAGTGAAAAGCAGTTTGAACTGCAACAAAGACAAAATTTAGAAGCTTAAATTATAAAAAAGAGTTGATTCAAATATTTTTGAATCAGCTCTTTTTTCATTTCTTTGAAATAACTCATACAGCTTTGTAAGGTGATGCAAAAGTTATTTGCATAAAGTGACGATACTGTGACAAAAATGTTGGTATATATATTAAGGTATCCTCTTAAGTGTAAAAAGTAGGGCGTTCTCGGTATAATAACAAGTGGAGATAAAAGAAACTATAGATAGAAGTAGATGTAGATAAAAGGAGAAAAAGAGATGAAGAAGGTTTTGGGTATTGCTGTAATGGGAAGTATGATTCTTCTAGCGGGATGTAATGGAAATAAAGATACGAAAGAACCGAAAGAGAAGGTAGAGCAATCTACAGAACAAACAGAAGAAATGAAAGAATACAGCGCAGTACATGAAAAATATGATATAAAAATGAATAAAGAAATCAATAAAGCACTGCAGTTATTTGAAGTGGCAAAGGAAAAGGGCGGTAAGGAAATAACGAATGCTGCATATAAAGAAGATGTGCAAAAAGTAACAACGAGCATGTTAGAAGATATTGATAATATACGTAAAGAAATTCATGTTCCGAAGTCGAAAGAGCAAGAACATGAGGTATATGTTGGTTTCTTGAATGAATCGGAACAAGCGATGAAAAAATTACAGAAGTTAGCTAAAGAAGAAGATTCATCATTAATTCGTGATATAGAAATTAATTTTGCAACAGCATCGACATACTATAAACGTTTTCAAACAGAAACGAAAAAATAACCTTGCACATGCAAGGTTATTTTTTCTTCTTACCATCACCATCTTCATCTTCGTATACTAACACTTTCTGCTCTTCGTGAAATTCGGAAATAGTTTGTCCGGTAATATTATCGAAGGGTGTGTAAAAAGAAGTAACGCTTTTCTTTTTAATGAAAAGTTTATAAAATCCAATGATAACAAGTATAACAATTGTTAATGGCAGTCCTATAGTTGCTAGAAGTAAGGGATCCATCATATAGCTCCTTTAATATCATTTCTTTATATTATAAACAAAAAACTGCGATTTAGATAAATGACCTCATTAAAAACTGATTTTTCTAAATATATCCAATTTGATTGACTTTTCATTTTTTCAGAATTATAATTCGAAATATACAATTTGAACCAAATAATAATATAGCAATTTACTTATCCAGAGAGGTAGAGGGACTGGCCCTATGACACCTCAGCAGCGGGTTCTGTAATAGGAACACCGTGCTAATTCCAGCAAGCAAGTCTTGAAAGATAAGTGATGGGCCTTTGTTTATTAAGCCTTGATCTTATTTTTTAAGATCAAGGTTTTTTGTATTCTAAAAAGAGAAAAGGGAGTAATGGAAAAAGTACGTCCATAAAACAAAGTAAATTCATGTGTTTAGGGGGTTATTGAAGTGTATGTAATTAAAAAATTATCGGTTATGGTGTTCACACTATGGGTTATTACGACAGTAACATTTCTAATTATGCATATCATTCCGGGAGATCCATTTTCATCAGATGCAAAAATCTTTCCTGAAGAAGTGATTCAAAACATGAGAGCGAAGTATCACCTTGATGAACCGTTGTGGAATCAATATGTTGCTTATTTAGACGGTGTAGTTCATTTTGATTTTGGTGAATCTGTTCAATCAACCGGGCAAGGTGTATCAGAAATTATAACAACTGGCTTTGGTCCATCAGCAATTATTGGTCTACAAGCACTTGTTATTTCATTGTTAGTCGGAATTGCTGCAGGTACATTTGCTGCTCTATATCATGGGAAAGTAATTGACTATAGTGTGAGTTTGCTCGCAATTCTCGGTATTTCTATTCCAAGTTTTATTTTAGCACCACTATTTATACAAGTATTCGCTATTCAATTTGAGCTTTTACCAGTAGCGTCTTGGGGAACATTCGAACATACCGTATTACCATCTTTCGCATTGGCGTTAGGTCCAATTGCGGTTATTACAAGGTTTGTTCGTTCTAATATGATCGAAGTATTGCAGAGTGATTATATTAAGCTAGCAAGAGCGAAAGGCATACCAATTAAGAAGATTATTATAAGACATGCTCTTCGAAATGCGATTGTTCCAGTACTGACATTTGTTGGACCATTAATGGCTGGACTTTTAACAGGGACTTTCGTTATTGAAAAAATCTTTTCAATTCCTGGCCTAGGAAAATATTTTGTAGATAGTATTTTTAACCGAGACTATCCGGTGATTATGGGAACAACAATTTTCTATAGTGCATTATTAATTACTTGTATTTTCATTACAGATATTATTCACCGCATTGTTGATCCACGTATTCGTTCTATTACATAAGGAGGGGGGATATTTAAATGGGAGCTTATGAAATTAATGAACAGTTATTAACGAAAGAAGAGAAAAAAGAATTAACGATAAATAAAAATCAGCAAACGATTAGCGGAAAGAAAGAAGTGTTTCGTAAGTTTATATCGAATCCAATCGCAGTTTTAGGAACAGTGACGTTATTGCTAATTATTGTTTTCTCGCTTATTGGCGAAAGTTTAACGCCATTTACTGCGAGTGAACAAGTAAAAGAGGCAACAAATTTACCGCCGAGTAGTGAACATTGGTTTGGAACAGATGATCTAGGGAGAGATATTTGGGCACGTACTTGGGCTGGTGGGAAGATTTCACTAACAGTTGGATTAGTAGCAGCTGCCCTCGATATAGGGCTTGGTGTACTAATTGGTGGATTTAGTGGATATGTGAGAGGGCGTAATTGCCTTGGAACGTTAATTGATGAGTGGATTATAAGAGGAATTGAAGTATTATACGGCATCCCATATTTATTAATTGTTATTTTACTATTAATTGTTATGAAACCAGGTCTTTTCACCATTATTATCGCCCTTGCATTAACGGGATGGATTGGAATGGCTCGTCTCATTCGAGCACAAGTATTGTCTTTAAAACAACGAGAGTTTGTTATTGCAGCAGAGCGATTAGGTACATCACATATAAAAATTATATATGGGCATTTAATTCCGAATTTAACAGGGATTATTATCGTCAATTTATCATTTACAATTCCAGCAGCTATTTTTTCAGAATCATTTTTAAGCTTTATAGGACTTGGGGTACAATCACCAGCGGCAAGTTGGGGGACGATGACGAATGATGCACTCGGGACATTATTGAGCGGAGAATGGTGGCAGCTATTTTTCCCGGCAATCATGATTGCACTCATTATGTTCGCATTTAATGCAATTGGTGATGGTTTGCAAGATGCAATTGATCCAAAAATCGTAAAACGGAATCGAAAGGAGAAAAAACATGGGACAGCTCTTATCTTTAGAAAACGTAACGTTAGCCGTTGAAAAAGAGAATAGTAAGCAAGCAATTGTGAAACATGTTTCCTTTTCTATTAACGAAGGTGAAATAGTTGCACTTGTAGGAGAAAGTGGTTCAGGAAAAAGTGTTACAGCACAATCCATTATCGGCTTGAATCAAGAATCAATTCATATCGATGATGGAAATGTATCTTTCCAATCAAAGGAATTAACGAATTTACAAGAATTAGAATGGAATCAAATTCGCGGAAAAGATATTTCCTTTATATTTCAAGATCCGCTTTCATCTTTAAACCCAACGATGAAGGTAGGCAAACAAATTACAGAAGTAATTTTGCAACATGGGAAAAAATCGAAAAGAGAAGCAAAGGGAATTGCGATTAACTTGCTAAATGATTTAGGGATACATGAAGCAGAGAAACGCTTTGAGCAATACCCACATCAATTAAGTGGGGGGATGAGGCAACGTATTTGCTTAGCAATTGCATTTGCTTGTCATCCAAAGCTTGTAATTGCAGACGAGCCGACAACAGCGTTAGATGTAACGATTCAGAAACAAATTATGGGGCTATTAAAAGAAAGGAAAGAAAAACAAAATACGAGTATTTTATTAATTACACATGATTTGGCACTTGTGCGTGAAGTAGCTGATCGAGTAGTTGTTATGTACGGGGGACGTGTCGTTGAAAAAGGAACGATACAGGAGGTAATAGGTTCTCCTAAACATCCATATACGAAAAGCTTATTACAAGCAATTCCGAATATGGATGATTCCGAAAAGGTATTACGTGCTATAGAAGGAACGACACCTTCCATTGAAACATTAAATAGCTTTGGTTGTCCTTTTGTAAATCGTTGCCCAGTAGCGATAAAAGAATGTATTCATCGTTTCCCAGAGAGAACAACATATTCTAAGGCGCATAGTTCACATTGTTGGCAGCATGTTCTAGAGCATAATAAAGCGAAATCAAAAGAGAAGGTGAATGCCTCATGACGACAGATTTAATTACTGTAAAGCAAGTAACGAAAATATATGGAAGTAAAAGTAAAGAAATCACAGCGTTAAAAGACATATCACTTTCTATCCCGAAAGGAACAACACTTGGCATTATTGGTGAAAGTGGTTCAGGAAAAACAACACTTGGAAAGCTCATAGCGGGGATTGA
Organism: Bacillus sp. EKM202B; assembly: GCF_011066025.1. Classification (NCBI taxonomy): domain Bacteria; kingdom Bacillati; phylum Bacillota; class Bacilli; order Caryophanales; family Bacillaceae; genus Bacillus; species Bacillus sp. EKM202B. Next base: position 27,838 of record NZ_JAAMNK010000035.1, read on the forward strand.
GAGTCCAACGTCTGGTGAAATTAATTATAACGGTCAAGTTGTTCACACGCTGAAGTCAGCTCATAAGCGAGATTTTTTACAGAAAGTACAGTTCATTTTTCAAGATTCTACAGCTGCATTAAATCCGCGCTGGAAAGTACGCGATAGCGTAACGGAAGGTTATATTTCATTCGGTTTAGGTGATAAAGGGCTGAAGGATAAAGTAGCAGGTGATGCGCTAGAGCGTGTTGGATTAGATAGAAGATATATTGATCGATATCCGCATGAATTTAGCGGAGGACAACGTCAACGTATCGCTATTGCAAGAGCGTTATTGTGTGAGCCAGAAGCATTGATTCTTGATGAACCAATTTCAGCATTAGACGTTTCATTGCAAATTCAAATTGTACATCTGCTGCAAAAAATCCAAAAAGAACAAGGTTATACATATTTATTCATCGCTCACGATTTACCGATGGTTCACTATTTATGTGAAAAAGTAGCTGTCTTATACAAAGGAGAACTTGTTGAATTTGGAAATACGGACGAAGTATTCCGTAATCCACAACATTCTTATACAAAAACATTATTAGCATCAACACCAAAAATTTCAGGTTAAAGGAGAATGTAGGATGAAGAAGTTTTTACTGTTTGTCATTATGACTGTTTTAGCAATTACTTCTGTTGCTTGCGGTAAGAAAGAAACGCAAAAGGCGAGTGCTGGTAAGGGAGAAGGAGATCGATTAGTAACGAATATTGGTAGCGATCCATATACACTTGATTCCGCTATTGCGACAGATAGTACTTCAGGTTATGTAATTGGACATTTATTCTCAAGCTTATATACACAAGATAGTGATGGGAAATATCAAAATGAATTAGCGGAGAAAGAAGACGTAAATGCTGATGGAACTGAGTATACAATTCATTTAAAGAAAGATATTAAATGGTCAGATGGTTCTCCTATTACAGCAAATGATTTTGAATTTGCATGGAAGCGATTATTAAATCCGAAAACGGGTTCTATGAATGCGACAGAAATGTATTTTATTAAAGGGGCAGAGGCATACAATACTGGAAAAGGTGAAGAGGGACAAGTTGGTATTCAAGTCGTTGATCCTCAAACATTAAAGGTAACTCTTGAACATCCAGTTGCTTCTATTAAACAAAAATTAGCAAGCTCACTATTTATTCCATTATCTAAAAAGTCAATTGATGATAATAATAAATTAAAAACAGATCCAAAAGAGTTAATTACGAATGGGCCATTCACGTTAAAAGAGTGGAAGCATAACCAGGCAATTACAGTACAAAAAAATAAAGAATTCTACGATAAAAAGGTAACTCTAAAAGAAATTGAGTTTCGTATTATTCCAGACTCTAAAACAGCGTATCAATTATTTAAATCAAAAGAATTAGATTTACTAAGTGGTTTACCACAAGAGATGATTGAAAAAGAAAAAGGAAATAAAGAATATAAGCGTGTTGCAGGATTCTCATCTTATATTTACTCGTTTAACGTAGAAAAAGAGCCGTTTACAAATGCGAAGGTACGTAAAGCATTTTCATTAGCGGTTGATCGCAAATTTATCGTTGAAAAATTGTATAAAAATAATGCGCAAGAAGCATATGCATTCGTTCCAGAAGGAGCAAAAACACAAAGTGGCCGTGATTTCCGTAAAGAAAAAGGTGATTACGTTAAATTTGATCCAGCAGAAGCGAAAAAATTATTAGAAGAAGGTATGAAAGAACAAGGATGGTCTACATTACCTGAAGTAACATTAAAATTCACTACAGATACACAACATAAAAAAGTAGCAGAAGCAATGCAAGAAATGTTTAAGAAAAATCTTGGAGTAGATATTAAATTAGAAAATAAAGAGTGGAAGAGTTACATCGACACATACAAGCAAAGTGATTTCCAATTAGCTTATATGGGATGGGGCGGCTCTTTATTAGATCCAATTACTAAACTAGATTTATATGCAGGTGATGGTCCGAATAACTATGCAAAATGGCATAATAAAGAATTTGACGCTTTAATAAAAGAAGCAAAAGTTGAACAAAACGAGGATAAGCGTTTTGAATTATTGCATAAAGCGGAAGATATTATGTTTACAGATTCACCATTAATCCCAATTATTTTCCAAAGTTCCTCATATTTACAAAAACCATCAGTATCCGGTATCCAATTCATTATCGGTTCTAGTCCAGAACTAAGGTACGCAAAAATTAAAAAATAAAGAAGTAGGCAACCGCCTACTTCTTTATTTTATTTCTCTTTTATATTCTTTTTTCGTTCCATCAGAGAAGACAACTTCTAAATCGAATTTTTGATAGTCTTTATCAAGTTTGAACACGTTCACTACTTGATCGATTACTTCTTGGTCAGCAGTATCTTTATCAAATTTTAATTCTTGTAGAAGTGGGCTTAATTTTGTGATAGCCTCGTCTCCTGTTAATTTTACATCTGCTTTATGATCTTCAATTTTTGCTTCCATTTTCTTATCAGCTGCTACATTTTTATAGTCTGCTTCGTAGTCTTTCTTTGTATCTTGGTAGTCTGCCTTTAAATCGAATTCATTGAAGTTTAGTTTTAAATCTGCAGGAGCCTCACTTTTTGCTTCTTCAGTCGTCTTTTTATTAGAAGTTGTGTCTTCTTTTGCAGGAGCTTTACATCCTGTTAATGCAGGTACTAGCATAAGAGCTAATAAAACTGATAGTAGAATTCTCATTATAAATTCCTCCTTATGTAAATTCGTTCTATACAAGTTTTTCCCAAAAACATGTAATTATGTATGTGTTGAAAATAAATTATTATCCTGCAGTCATAAGGGCTAATCCGCAATTTAAATCAAAAACGATTTGTATGTATATGGTAAATTGAAGTTGTGAGGGAGGGACTAAAATGCATGAAGAATATAAAGAGATAATAAAAAAATCAATTGAATATATAGAGAATCACTTACATGAGGAGCTTACAACAGAAAGAGTGGCATCTCACAGTGCAGTATCGATGTACCATTTTCATCGCATCTTTCAAAGATATGTTGGGATGAGTGTAACGGATTATGTTCGTAAGAGAAGATTAACTCATGCTGCACAAGATTTGGTATCGACTGAAAGAGCAGTCATTAATATTGCAGTGCAATACGGTTTTTCCTCACAAGAGGCATTTACTAGAGCTTTTAAAAGAATGTTTCAATTACCACCAAAAAAATATCGAAAGTATTTCCAGTCATTTTATATAGAAAGAGAGGGGATTTCAATGGAAAAGGGTATACCGAAAGGATGGGTATTAAGTGGAAGTCATCCCGCTGAATATGAGATGGGTTTAGATTACGAAATTGCCCATCAAGGAAAAGTATCTGCATATATAAAAGCAAAAGAGAACGTTACGCACGGAGGATTTTCAACATTAATGCAAATGTTTCGAGCGGATAACTATGTAGGTAAGAGATTACGTTTAACAGCATTTATTAAGAGTGAGAATGTAAAAGATTGGGCAGGATTGTGGATGCGAGTAGATGGAAAAAATACGGAGCCGATTGCTATGGATAACATGCAAAATCGTCCAATTAAAAATACGAATAACTGGCAATCGTACTCGGTTGTACTAGATATAAAAGAAGAAGCACTTGGTATTGCATTTGGTGTTTTATTATCAGGAGAAGGTTGTGTCTGGCTAGATAGTATTCGATTTGATGAGGTGGATGGAAAAATTCCTGTAACGGATTTGGCAGAAAGTTTTTATGAAACTCTTCTAGAAGAGCCAATGAACCTGCAATTTGAAGAAATGGAAAAAGAATGAGGTAAGGAGAAAATGTATGCTCCAATATGTAAAACTAATAAGTATTAGTTTAGTAGCGTCATCTTGTATTATGGGAATTAACTATTTAATTAGCTATCTTTGGTCAGGGCATATACCTTCTTTGACGTGGAAAACATATTTGATATTTGCATTTATATTTATTATGAGTTTTAGTTCAATACAAAAAGATGGGAAAGAGGATTGTTGACAATAGTCTTCTTCGCATTTCTTTAACACAAATGTTTATTCCTGTATGTGGGATTATTTCCCGCAACATGCGTAGCGAATGGCTATTACAAAATAATATTTGCCGGAGTTAATTTAGAGAAAATATTATCTCATTATTATTTATTAGACTAGTTACACAATTAGTAGCGGGGCTCACTATAGGTATAAAAGAAATGATAAAGGGAAGAGACCTTGTAATTAATGAAGTACACAGTAAAAAGGTATCCTTCAATTGGATACCTTTTTATTAGTACTTATTATTTTGCAACTTCTGCCCACTTGTAGTTAAATTCACCGCCGAAGTCAGTTGTTACAAGTCCTTTAATGAAAGAGCGTTGTAAGTAAGAGCGACCTTGTTGGTACAAAGGAGCGACAGCGCCATCTTGTAATAAGATTTTTTCAGCTTGTTTCATTGCTTCCCAGCGTGCTTTTTCATCGCCAGCTAAATCTGTTTTCACTTTATGAATTAGCTCGTCGTACTCTTTGTTAGAGTATTTATCAAAGTTATAAGCACTATCTGTTGTGAATAAATCTAAGAATGTAATAGGATCAGCGAAGTCAGGACCCCAGCCATCAATTCCGATTTCATAATCACCACTTAATAGTAATTTCAACTGTTGTTTACGTGGTTGTGGCTTTAAATTCACTGTTAATCCATCTAGATTCTTTTCCAGTTCACCTTTTAAATATTCGCCAGTCTTTTTAGCTAAAGCATTATCACTTGTTAATAGTTCAAGTGTTACTTTGTCAGTACTAAGTTCTTGCTTCGCTTTTTTCCAGTTTTCTTTCGCTGATTTCACATCATCTTTGACTAGGTTTCCGTTTTCTTTGCGGAAGTCAGTGCCCTCTGGGCTCTTTGCAAATTTCGCAGGAACCATTCCTTCAGCTGGAACAGCACCGTTATTTAAAATTGTTTCTACGTATGCTTTTTTATTCATTGCGCCGTTAATAGCAAGGCGTGCATGTTGATTTTTTAATACTTCATTTTTTTGATTGAGTCGTAAAAATTGAATGCCGACTTCAGCACGTTCTTTGAAGTTTGGATCGCCCTTATATTTATCAACAAACTCCGCAGTTAAAGCAACACGGTCAATTTGTCCTGAATCATATAAGTTAACTTCTGTAGACTTATCTTTAACGACATTGAAGTTGATTTCTTCTAATTTTACTGTTTTAGCATCCCAATAGTTAGGATTCTTCTTTAATTGGAAGCCTTGTTCGTGCTTCCAGTTATCTAATGTGAAAGCACCGTTGTAGATTAAATGATTTGTTTCTAAACCGTATTTATCACCTTGCGATTTTAAGTAATCTTCATTAATTGGTAAGAATGTTGCAAATGTCGTTAAGCTTAAGAAGTAGGGAACAGGACGGTCTAGTTGTACTTCTAAAGTTTTGTCATCAAGGGCTTTGACACCTAATTGATCAAGTGGTAATTGTTTTTGATTTATTTGTTTTGCATTCTTTATATCGAAGAATAAGAATGCGTATTCGGCAGCTGTTTCAGGATTTACAGCACGTTGCCAAGCGAAGGCGAAGTCTTTTGCTGTAACAGGAGTACCGTTTGACCATTTCGAATCACGAAGATGGAATGTATATTTTGTTTTATCAGGACTAACGTCAACCGACTCAGCGACACCAGGAATTGGTTTATTATCTTCGCCCATTGCATATAAACCTTCAAAAACATTTCGCATTACGTTCATGGATTCCCCATCCGTTGCTTTTGCAACATCCATTGTTGGAATTTCTGAAGCAAATGATAAGTTAATTGCTTGTTTATCAGGTGCTTTATCGTTTGCTTTTGCTCCGCTTGCATTATTTTTATTTCCCCCACAAGCAGTTAGTAGTAGACTTGCCCCTAAAACAGATGCAACAACAGGTACAACTTTTTTCTTCATTGTTCGTTCCTCCCTAAATGTGTTGTTCATAACGTCATAATGTCCATGTCTTGAAGTAGCTATAGAAAGAGATAAAACCTAGTATAAATATTTGTTTATAGGTAATCATGTGTTCTATATGTATATACATGTTGAACTATAATGTATCGTTATATGTTTCAACATAGTAGACATTATATTTTGATGGTTAAATATTTCGTTTCTTTGATTATTTAGAATATTAACACCAGAAAGAACTATATGTCAATAATAAAAACAAAGCGTTAATTCCTTGGAATAATATATTAAAAAAGTAGATTCACTCATATTAAGGAATCTACTTTTAATATATTTTGTCAAAAAAACAATGGGAGTTGGTGGAAATACGTTGTTTAAAGTTTCACTTTATTTTTCAATTTTTGCCCATTTGAAGTTTAATTGACCTGCAAAGTCTACTTGTACAATGCCTTTCACATAAGATTTCTCTAAATAAGATTCGCCTTTTTGGTAAAGAGGAGCAATAACAGAGTCTTTAAATAATATTTTCTCTGATGCTAGTAATGCATCAAAGCGGGCTTTTTCATCACCAGCTAAAGTAGTTTTCACCTTTTCAATTGCTTCGTCGAACTCTTTATTAGAGTAATGATCTAAGTTGTAAGGGTTATTCGTTGTAAACAATTCAAGGAATGTAATTGGATCAGCAAAGTCAGGGCTCCAACCATCAATTCCGATTTCGTAGTCACCTTTTAATAAGAGTGAAACTTGTTGTTTACGTGGTTGCGGTTTTATATTTACTGTTAAGCCCTCTAAATTCTTTTCTAATTGACCTTTTAGAAACTCACCAGTCTTCTTCTCAAGGTCACCGTCACTTGTTAATAATTCTAATGTTATCTTTTCAGAACCTAGTTCTTTTTTTGCCTTTTTCCATAATTCTTGTGCAGATTTCGTATCAACTTTTGTTAAATCGCCGTTTGTAGCACGGAAGTCTTTTCCATCAGGACCTTTTGCAAAGTTTTTTGGCACAAGACCAAAGGTTGGTGTAGAGCCATCATTTAATAATGTATTGACAAAGGACTTTCGATCAATCGTTTGATCAATTGCTTGGCGTGCAGAAACGTTTTGAAGTATTTTGTTTTGTTGATTCATACGTAAAAATTGTACCCCTACGTTCGGACGTTCTTTAAAATTAGCATCCTTTTTATATTTATCAACGAAGTCAGATGTTAGTTTTATACGGTCTAATTGTTTAGATTCGAATAAATTTACTTCTGTTGATTTTTCTTTTACGATGTTGAAATTGATTTCTTCGATTTTGACAGTATCTTTATCCCAGTAGGTAGGGTTTTTCTTAAATTTAAAGCTTTGTTCATGCTTCCAATCACTTAGTGTAAAAGCTCCGTTATACAAAATTGTATTATCTTCTAAAGCGTACTTATCACCTTGTGTTTTAAAGAATTCCTCGCTAATTGGTAGAAATGTTGGGAACGCCGTTAAGCTAATAAAGTACGGAACAGGACGCTCTAATTCTACCTCAAACGTATGGTCATCAACTGCTTTTACACCAAGTTGATCGGCTGGAAGCTCTTTGTTGTTAATTTGTTTTGCGTTTTTAATATCAAAGAATAAAAATGCATATTCAGAGGCTGTTGCTGGGTCAACAGCTCTTTGCCAAGCGAAGACGAAATCTTTCGCTGTAACAGGAGTACCGTTTGACCATTTTGAATCTCGCAGGTGGAATGTGTACTTCGTTTTATCGCCACTTACTTCATGGGATTTTGCAACGCCAGGGACAGGTTTGTTACCTTCACCAAGATTATACAAACCTTCAAATACGTTTCTCATTACTTGACCGGAATCAGTATCTGTAGCACGAGCTGTATCCATTGTTCGTATTTCAGAAGGTGAAGATAAGTTTAAAACCTGTTTACTAGGTGCCTCGTCTTTTGCATTTGCTCCGCTAGCTTCGTTTTTATAACTACCGCAACCAGTTAATAAAATACTTACTCCTACAACTGATGCGATACCGGGTACAAACTTCTTTTTCATTTGATTTTCCTCCTAAATAATTAATAAGATTGGATGATGATGAGGGAAATGAAAAATAAAAAATCCCTCTTTTCTGATTGAGAAAGAGGGATTTTCACATACAAGTTATGTACCCGTATATAAACGAAGTCCCTCATTCTATCTTTCAAGCATAAAGCTTGCAGGAAGTGGCACAGTATTCAAAATGAACCTGCTGCCGAGGTTTCAAAGGGCCAGTCCCTCCACCTCTCTTGATACAATGAGTAAACGAATAAATTTTATTAATTTTTGTGTTTCTTTGATAATTCAAAATCTTACACCTTGGATAATGAAGTGTCAATCAAATGGAACGTAGTTTAAATTTTCAGTTTTTTAAAGTGAAAAAAACCACTGCACATGGCAGTGGTTTTTCTACTAGAAGTTAAAGTTATCTGGATCTGGACCGACGCGATGATTTTCGTTCAAAGCTTGAATTGCTTTCATATCATCCGAGCTTAATTCAAAATCGAAGATGTTTGCATTTTCAATAATGCGGTGCTCTTTAATTGATTTAGGAATCGTTACAACTTCATTTTGTAAATCCCAGCGTAAAATAACTTGTGCAGTTGATTTACTATATTTTGTCGCAATTTCTTGTAATTTTGGATGATCCAGTAGTTGCCCTTGCATTAATGGTGACCAAGCCTCGAGCTGGATGTTATGTTCTTTACAGAAAGCATGTAATTCTTCTTGTGCTAAACGAGGGTGGTATTCCACTTGGTTGACCATTGGCTTAATTTCAGCAATTTCAAATACGTCTTGTAAGTGGTGAATGTGGAAATTACTCACACCGATAGCACGAACACGACCATCTTTATAAAGCTTTTCTAATGCTTTCCATGATTCAGTATATTTCTCTTTTACAGGCCAATGTACTAAATATAAATCTAAATATTCTAGGCCTAATTTCTCTAATGTAGTTTCAAATGCTTGAATTGTTGTTTCATAACCTTGATCGCTATTCCATACTTTTGAAGTGATAAATAGCTCTTCACGAGGAATATCAGATTCGCGAATTGCTTGACCAACGCCTTCTTCATTTTGATAGATTGCTGCAGTATCGATGCTGCGGTATCCGTTTTTAATAGCTGCTTTTACAGAATCAATTACTTCTGATCCGTCCTCTACTTTAAACACACCTAAACCGAACCAAGGCATTTTTACACCATTATGTAATGTTGTATAGTCTTTTAAACTTGTTAAATTCATATTATTTCCCCCTAGCTTTTTTATTTGTTGCTTCAACTGCTTGTTGAATGACTTCTGAAAAATTATTTTCATATAGAACTTTTAAGCCTTCAGCAGTTGAACCTCCTGGTGTTGTTACTTGTTCTCGGAGCATAGCTGGATCTTCGTTTTGTTGGAGCATAGCGGCAGAACCAGCAATCATTTGAATGACAAGGTGGTTTGCCGTTTTCTCATCAATTCCATAGTTTTTCGTCGCTTCAATTAAACCTTCAGCAAAGTGATAGAGAAAAGCAGGTGCACTACCAGTAATGGCGGTAAGTTGATGAACTTCCTCTTCAGTACAAAACTGTGAGGTACCAATACCTTTTAAAAGGAGTTGTAGCGTTTCTTGATGCGTTTCACCTACGGAATGTCCCGTCGTATATAAGGAGATGGACTTTCCGATTTCGGCAGCTGTATTTGGCATAATCCAGGCAACAGGTGTCCCTTGAGGAAGCCGTTTTTCTAAATAAGATGGTCCAATTCCGGCAGCAACGGTCACAACGAATTGCTCAGTTAGAAGAGGAGATAACTCCTGTAATAACTGTTCATGTGCAGCTGGTGGCATTGCTAAAACAATCGTATCAACGGATGTAATATGCTGCTTCCAGTCTGTAGTGATGGACACATTATATCGCCCTTGTAATTGTTCTAGTTTTTCTATGTTGCTTCGGTTGGAAACGATAATTTCTTCGATATATTCTTTACTCGTTTTAAGTAACCCGGAGAAGATAGCTTCTGCCATACGACCGGCACCAATAAATAAAATTCGATGTTTAGTAAGCATATCCTTTATTCCCTTCTAGTAGAGATATGTTATAAAAAACGATACCATTTTTAAGAGAATTTTGTAAAAAGAAAAGACTTACCGTATATGGAATAGATAATGAGGGGGTTTTTGAATAAGGGAATTCATGATAAAAATAAGAGGAGTTCCTTATACTGGTGATATGGAATTTATTACACATCTGGGGAGAGATAAATATGGTTAGAAGTCCACTTTTTTTACTCATTTCTAGTATTATTTGCGTATTGGTTGGATTTTACATTCAATCGAGTTATATTGAAATTTTCGCATCGGTTATGGGGATTGTTAATGTTTGGTTATTAGCAAGAGAAAAAGTATCCAACTTTTTATTTGGTATGATTACTGTTACGTTATTTCTGTATATTTTCATTATACAAGATTTATATGCAATGGCAGTATTAGCAGTCTTTCAATTTATATTTAATGTATATGGTTGGTATTATTGGATTGCACGTAGTGGGGAAGAAGAGGTAAAAGCAACTGTCCGTTTAGATTTAAAGGGGTGGACCTTTTATATAATTTTTATTTTAGTTGCTTGGGTTGGTTGGGGCTATTATCAAGTCCGTCATTTAGAATCAACAAGTCCATATTTAGACGCTTTAAATGCTGTATTAGGATTAGTAGCTCAATTTATGCTAAGTCGAAAAATCTTAGAGAACTGGCATTTATGGATTTTGTATAACGTAGTTAGCATTGTAATTTATATTTCCACTGGTTTATATGTCATGCTAATACTAGCTGTTATTAATCTCTTTATATGTGTAGCTGGTTTGCTAGAGTGGAAGAAGAACTATAAAGGACAAGTGCGTGTAAATAATTATATTTAGAAAATAATTAAAATCGAAAAAACCCCTGGGACACATATGCCTCAGGGGTTTTTAATAGAATATAAGTTTATGCTTTTGTTAGACCAAGTAATACAGCGCCGCCGATAATTAAAACACTACCTAGTGCAATAAAGATCAATTGACGTTTTGTTTTCTTTTCACCTAAGAAGACAATCGCACCGAATGTTGAGATAACGATTCCAGTTTGAGATAATGGGAAGCTTGTCGCTACTCCGACACGTGGTAATGAAAGAAGTAAGAATAAGTTTCCTGTTCCCCAAAGTAAACCAGATAAAGCATTACGAATTGCATATTTGTTAAATGGCTTATGTTTAGATGTCAGTACAACCGCACCGACAAACATACCAACTGCTTGTGGTAAAATAGCAGACCAACCATCAATGTTATACCAACGAATAATAATTACATATACAAGATAGCCGAAAGTAGAAACAATTAAAGTAAGAAGTCCTTTTTTCAATTGTCCTGGTGGCTGTGCATTTTCTTTATCATCTAATGATGTGAATACAACGCCAACTACGATTAATAGGATTGCAATCGTTCCCATAATGATCGTTGTTGTAGTAGTCCACTCGCGGAAAGCGATAACTCCAAAGATAGAAGTTGCAACAAGTTGCATACCAGTAGAAATCGTTACAGTAGTAGAAACACCTAACTTTTCAACTGTTTTTAATTGGTTTACTTGTCCTAAAGCCCAGAATAAACCTGAAATAAAACCAACAATCAAGATTGTCATTGTTAAAGCTGGTTGAGTAAATACATACATAACTGTTGCGAAGAATAGAGCACCGATTGTCATACCTACCGTTTGGCTATATGCACCACCGCCCATTTTTACGCTTACTAATAAGATGTTTCCCCATGCAATTGCAGGAAGAAGCGCTAATAAAATGTCCATTACAAGACTCCCTTCGGTTTGCTATACCAATATAATTACATATCGTTCTAACGATCGGTAATGCCCCACTAATAGAGTAGAAGATTACCGATCGCTAAAACAGGATGAAGAATTCACGATATAAATGCGTTTTCATTTCTTCATTTTTTCAAACACCTCCATATAATAACAGGAAATTGCCTATTTTAGAAAGTAAATTCAAATAGAATGTATATTTAAATAAAAGGTAAAATTCAGTCACTTTATATAGTATTTTTTATTTCCTAAGAAATAAAAAAGCAGCTTTTGTCGAAAGCTGCTTTAAGAATTAGTAATTCTTTTATTAATGAGCTGAATACATAGGAGAAATATGAGTGACATACTGATAGTGATAATTACAAGTGTCCAAGCGAGTTGCATATTACTTGCATCAATGGCCATATAAATTGCTGTTGGGATTGTCTGTGTTTTGCCAGGAATATTCCCAGCAAACATGAGTGTAGCACCAAATTCTCCTAGTGCACGAACAAAGCTTAAGATCATACCGCTTAGTAATGCAGGAAATGCAAGCGGTAGTGTAACGTGTAGAAAAACTTGATATTCACTGGCGCCGAGATCGCGAGCGCCCTCTTCAATTTGTACATTTGCGATCGAAAATCCTGTTTTTGCTGATTGATACATGAGCGGAAATGCGACAACTGTAGAAGCAATGATAGCAGCAGTAGATGTGAACATAATGGACTGCTGAAATACCGATTCTATCCACTTTCCAATGGGGCTGTTATTTCCAAAAATAATAATGAGAAAAAAGCCGATTACAGTTGGCGGAAGTACCATTGGTAATAAGAAAATAGTTTCTAGTATTACTTTATATCTCCATGAGGAGCGTGCTAGTGACCGACCGATAATCGTTCCTAAAATTGTGACGATAATGGTGGCGTATGCAGCTACTCGTAAAGATAAAAAGACAGGTGACAAAATATCATCAAAGCTCATGGCAATTATGATAGGACTGTAAATCCATATTTCTTAAAGATAGATTGTGCATCTTTTGACTGCAAATATTCATAAAATGAAGTCGCCTCTTTCTTATGCTTCGATTCTTTTATAACGCCTAAAGGATAGTGGATTGGTTCATGAGAAGTAGCTGCTGCCGTCTCGCCAATTTTTACTTTGTCTGAAATGAGAGCATCTGTTTTGTATACAATACCAGCATCGACATTACCTGTTTCTACATATGTTAACACTTGGCGAACATCTTTTGTAAATACGATTTTATTTTGAATGTCATTCCAAAGATTTTCATGTGTGAGAGAAGCTTTTGCATATTTCCCAGCGGGTACAGATTCAGGTGTACCAAGTGCGATTTTTTTGATTTTCTCATCTTTTAAATCTTGAATTTTTGTAAGAGAGCTATCTTTTGGGACGACTAGAACTAGTTCATTTCCAAGAAGGTTTTTTCCTTCTTTTTCATTAATGAATCCTTTTTTAACAAGTGTTTGGAATTTATCTTCTGCTGCAGAGAAGAATAAATCAGCAGGCGCACCTTGTTCGATTTGTTGTTGAAGTGCACCGGAAGCACCGAAGTTAAAAGAAAGTTTAATATTAGGCTTTTTCTCTTTATATTGTTTTTCAATTTCTTTTAATGCATCTTGTAAGCTAGCAGCAGCTGATATAGTCAGTTCGACTGTTTTTCTCTCTTTAGCAACTGACTTCTCCTTCTTTTCCACGCTTGTACAAGCAACACTAAATATAAGAAGGAAAGAAAGTATAAGTGCCCCAATAGATCGTAATGTGAATTTGTTCATAAAAAAATCCCCTTTCGTTTTGACATAATTAATTATAACTAAATATAACTAATTATAACTAGTTATAATTGAATATAATTTGAACAATATGGTTGTTTTTAAAAAATAGGAGAAATATTCTTTTCTTTGTTACAATGAAGGAAGAAAGTGAGGAATCGTCTATGGATCATCATTCCTACACAACGGAAGAAGTAGCGAAGCGATTAAAAGTATCAAAACTAACTGTATACGACTTAATTAAAAAAGGAGAACTTCCTTCTTATAGAGTTGGTAGACAGATGCGCATTGATACAGCGGATTTAGAACAATATATAAAGCAAATGAAAACAGGAAAGATACAAGTTACTTCTGTAAAGAATGACGATAGTAGTATCTTGAATACATGCATCATTAGCGGGCAAGAACTAACGTTAGATATGTTGGCAAAACGTATAGAAAATCGATTGCTAAATTCTAATGTATTAAGAGCGTATCAAGGTAGTTTAACAAGTTTAGTGAAGATGTACCAAGGAGAAGGAAGTGTAGTTAGTTTACACTTATTTGATGGTGAAACGGGTACTTATAATGTTCCTTACGTAAAACGTATTTTAGTTGGACAACCGTGTATTATGATCAATTTATTGGCAAGAAATGTGGGGTTTTATGTTCAAAAAGGAAACCCAAAGAAAATAAAGACATGGGCTGACATATCCGGGTCCTCTATAAAATTTGTAAATCGAGAAAAAGGCTCTGGTATTAGGGTGCTAGTGGATGAACAATTACGAATTCAAAAGTTAAATAAAGAACATATTAGTGGATATGAATGGGAAGAATCGAGTCATCTTGGTGTTGCCACGCAAGTTGCGAACGGAAAAGCTGATGTTGGGGTAGGGTCGGAAAAGGTTTCGCAAATTGTAAATGTAGACTTTATTCCGATAATGAAAGAACAGTATGATTTAGTAATTTTGAAGAATAAAGACAATGAAGAACTTATTGAAGTTATGAAAGACATTCTGCAATCGGAAGAATTTCATAATGAGTTAAAAGCGATTGGCGGATACGATATTATGAAAACAGGCCAAATTATATATGAAACAAACTAAAAAGCTGCTTGTCTATAAGACGAGCAGCTTTTTCTATATATAAAGGGGTTTGGGGAAACGAATTGTTAAATAAGACTTTGAGCAAGTGTGTAAATGAAAGCTGTAAGAAGAGTCGCTCCACTTGCAAGTCCGATAAAGTCTGATTTGTTGAAAGTAATGTTGTTCATTATAATCTCTCCTTATTTGTTTAATGTAGTTGCAACTGCTTTTGCATCGACAAGTGCGGATAGCACCATGCCCATTGTGTTAAAAAAATTGTTTGATTTCATTTTGTTCATCATGCGTATCCGCTCCTTTTCGAATTGTTGTTGCCCTGCTTTATGTCTTAATTATAGGGAAAATGATGAACTACAACTATCGAATTATCTTACGGGAGACTTACACTTTTGTAAGAAAAAAAGACATTCGTGTAAGAATGTCTTTTAAAGCATATTGATGTGATGATGCTCTTCAATTGTTTTTAAAAAGCTACGCATTGAATTGGTCATGTAGCTATCTTTGCGGCGTATGAAAACAGTTGAAATACTACCGTATTTCTCGGGAATCGGATGACAGTGTACTTTACCTGCTGTAGAAAGATGTTGTACCGCGGACTGGGGCACGAGTGTAATCCCAAGACCGAGTGCTACACTATTTAATATTGTTTCTAATATGTTAAATTCCATAATTCTTTTTGGTAGCAAACCTTCATCTTTAAGCCATCGTTCTAGTTTGGAACGGTATCCACACCCTTGATTAAAAACGAGTAAGGGAGTCGTAGTAAATTCTTCTATATGAAAAGCTTTATTTTGTGTCACGAGCATTAATTTTTCTGTACTAACATCGTATTGTTCAATTAGTGGATGCTTAATAGGACCTGATATAAAGGCGCCATCTAATTGATGGTCAAGGACTTCTCTAATAAGTTCTTCGGTTAGACCAGCTTGTAATGATAAATCAACGTTTGGATAGCTTTTATAGTAAGAAGACAAAATGGTAGGCAATGTACTTACTGTTTCGACTGTACCGATTTTTAATATACCAGATGGTGTTTCACTATCTAGAAACACTTGTTTTAGCTCTTCAACATCTTGCAAAATTTTATTAACATAAACGAGCATTTTTCTTCCTTCAGCTGTTAAAGTCATGCCTCGTTTATGACGGTAAAAGAGCGGTGTTTTTAGCTCGTTTTCTAATTGTTTAATACGTGCGGTTACATTTGATTGTACATAATTTAATTCCTTTGCTGCGCCGCTTACACTACCGCGATCGGCAACGCTTTGGAAGATTTGTAAGTCTCGTAATTCCATTGTATGCTCCCCCTTGATGTTAACTATCATTATAAATGATAGTTAACATCATTTTGAATCGTTTTACGTGATATGTTTTTTCTTTTACAATTCTCTTTGTGCAAATAGAAAGAAGCGGGGGATTATGGTGAGAAGAGGTCAAATAGTAATAGGAGCTTTGGCATGTTTAATTGCAAGTATGTCATGGGGAGCGATGTTTCCGGTTGCTGATCATGCGCTAGAATACATAGATCCATTTTATTTTTCACTTATTCGTTATGGAGCAGTGGCGATAGTACTGATTATATTATTGTTAATGAAAGAAGGAAAACAGGCATTTCGTTTAGAAGGAAGGGGAAAGTTACTCGTCTTTTTTGGAACGATGGCGTTTACTGTATATAATGTACTCATATTTTTAGGTCAAATGTTAATGGGAAAATCAGGTGTAATGGTAGCCTCCATTATGGAAGCACTCATGCCGATGATTTCCATTTGTATTTTATGGGGATATAAGCATATAAAACCGAAAAAATATATGATAACGAGCATGATTATCGCTTTTGTAGGAGCTGTGTTTGTTATTACGAAAGGTGATATGAGTTTCTTTTTAACATTGAAAGATAACATGTTTTCACTAGCGTTTATATTTATTGGTGTTGTAGGTTGGGTTATTTATACGATGGGTGGTCAAACGTGTAGCGATTGGTCAACATTACGCTATTCTACATTGACGTGTGTATTTGGTACGACTGTCACAGGAATTATAACTGTAATGATTACGGTGCTTGGGTATGTTCCAGTCCCAAGTATGGGAACGATTTCTATCGTGAAGTATGATTTGTTATTTATGATGACATTACCAGGAATCATAGCGCTACTCGCTTGGAATTACGGTGTGAAAATCTTATCATCGATTAACGGCATTTTATTTATTAATTTTGTACCCGTTACGACTTTGATTATTATGATGATACAAGGGTATCAAATAACAATGTTTGATATTGTAGGAACTTTACTTGTTATTGCAGCACTTATTCGCAATAACGTTTGTCAGAGAAAAGAAGAAAATATAAATAAGCAAGTTTTACAAGAAGAGCAATTACGCCAAGCGGTTTAATAGGCAATTGGAGGATTTAACATGTTAGAAAGTTTATTGTTTTTCTTCGCCGTCGGAGTTGCGTGCGAGCTTGCAGCAATTAATCGAAATGGTCGTAAGAAGGTAAAACAACAAGCTGAACTGATACAGCTTTTAAAAGAGTTAAAAGAAAGAAAAATTTAAAAAGACGACCGGGCATTGATATTATCCCCTTTAGGTAGACAGTGTGAAAAAGACCATGTATACACATGGATGTTACACTATTACTTGGAGGG
>NZ_JAAMNK010000036.1:0-345 GCF_011066025.1 Bacillus sp. EKM202B
GACAAACAGGACAAACAGGACAAACAGGACAAACAGGACAAACAAGATAAACCAGGTAAACCAGGTAAACCAGATAAGCACGACAAGCAGGATAAACAAGACAAACAGGACAAGCAAGACAAACAGGACAAACAGGACAAACAGGACAAACAGGACAAACAGGACAAACAGGACAAACAAGACAAACAGGACAAACAGGACAAACAGGACAAACAGGACAAACAGGACAAACAGGACAAACAAGATAAACCAGGTAAACCAGGTAAACCAGATAAACACGACAAACAGGACAAACAGGACAAACAGGACAAACAGGACAAACAGGACAAACAAGATAAACAGGAC
>NZ_JAAMNK010000036.1:445-44024 GCF_011066025.1 Bacillus sp. EKM202B
GAACAAGATAAACAGGACGAACAAGATAAACAGGACGAACAAGATAAACAGGACGAACAAGATAAACAGGACGAACAAGATAAACAGGACGAACACAATAAGCAAACACAATTAGAACCTATAATAGAAACAAACTCGCACAGCTTAGATATATGGGATGAAATTTCTCTAAAAGAAATACAAGCTGGGGAACACACAAATTTATTTGAAGAAAAAAGTGATTATCAAAATATTAATTTAGTACAAGTCAGCGATGTTCGCCTCTATTTGGACAAACAACTACAATTTAGTTCCGTTGATGAGCAAATTTATCATGAAGCACTTGTGCATCCGATTATGTCAAAGGTAATTGATCCAAAACGTGTTCTCATATTAGGCGGTGGCGATGGTCTTGCCTTACGAGAGGTATTGAAATATGAAACAGTATTACATGTAGACCTTGTTGACCTAGACGAGGCAATGATTAATATGGCGCGTAACGTTCCTGAATTAGTTGCTTTGAACAAAAGCGCATTTTTTGATAATCGTGTGAATGCACACGTATGCGATGCAAAAGAGTTTTTGAATTCTCCTTCCTCTTTATACGATGTAATCATCATTGATTTCCCTGATCCAGCGACAGAGTTATTAAGTACTTTATATACAAGCGAACTTTTTGCTCGTATAGCTACATTCTTAACAGAAGATGGTGCTTTCGTCTGCCAATCTAATTCACCTGCTGATGCACCTCTTGTATATTGGAGTATCGGTAATACAATTGAAAATGCCGGCTTAATTGTAAAAAGCTATCATATAATTGTTCCTTCTTTCGGAACTGACTGGGGATTTCATATTGCAGCTAATTCTGCCTATGTACTCGATCAAATTGAGCAATTATACGTAGTACCAACTCCTCGAACATTACCTTCTCTTCTTTTTCCTTTATTTCAATTTAAAGAAGAACATTTAGATCACCGTAATCTCGCTCTTCTAAACTCAGAATCCAATCTTATCCTACATCAATGTTACAAAAAGGAAATGGAGTTTTGACGATATTATAGTAAGGAGTGCTAACCTATGGAATATTCTACTTTCGGTAAGCATATAATAGTAGATTTGTGGGGAGTGGATTTTTCCCTCTTAGATGATATTCACTTTTTAGAACGCCATTTAGTTGTCGCTGCCGACCATTCTGGCGCACATGTTTTAAATGTAAGTACAAAAGAATTCCATCCTTATGGCGTTACAGTATTAGTGTTACTATCAGAAAGCCATCTTTCTATTCACACTTATCCAGAAAAAAACTTTGCAGCAATTGATTGCTATACATGCGGTACAACTGTTGAACCACAAATGGCGATTGATTATATCGTAAATATATTAAAACCGGAGCAGATACAAATAAAAAAATTGATTCGTGGTATAGGAGAAATTGTTACTATCGATTAACTATTTCTCTTACTCATCCGTAAAAAGGAGGATTGCAACTACCATCAGTGGGATGAACACCCCACTGATGGTGCGGGCAAATACATAAAAAAACCTTGCATACGCAAGGTTCATTCATTCACTGACATCTTCCTATATAACTCTACAAATTCACTCGCTAATTCCTTTACTGTAATCGCATTCATTAAATGATCTTGTGCGTGCACCATCAGTAAGGTAACCTCTGTCTTTTCCCCACCAGCCTCTTTTTGTATAAGCTCCGTTTGTACACGATGTGCCTCTTTTAATTCTTCTAGTGCCTCTTGTAATTTAGCTTCCGCTTCTGTAAACGCCCCACGCTTCGCGCAATCAATTGCTTCCATTGAACAACTTCTTGCATTTCCCCCATGCAAGATTAGATGAAAAGCTTTCGTCTCTATCGTATCCATTTTAGTTCTTTACTCCCCCTTTTCTTCAGCTAATTTTTGTTTATCCCATATTTTTAAGAACGGTAAATAAATAAAGAATGCTAGTGCAAAGTTAACAAGTTGCAAAATAACACCTGAAATTTTCCCACCCGATCCTAAATATCCACTAAAAAGAATAGGTGTCGTCCAAGGTACAGCCGCTCCGCTCGGACGAGCAACTAATCCCCATTCCATCGCAAAGTAAGAAACAAGCGTTAATACAACTGGAACTAATATAAATGGAATAAGTAAAAGTGGATTCATTACAATCGGCATGCCGAACGTCACCATTTCATTAATATTAAAAATACCAGGTGCAATGGACAATCGACCAATACTTTTTAATTGCTGACTTCGTGCAAACAATAACATTCCTACAACTAAAGCAAGTGTTGCACCAGAACCACCCATGTAAATCCACAAGTCAAAGAACTGTGCCGTAATTGTATTCGGTACATCTTGACTAGCCTGAAACGCTACGCGATTTTGATCCATTAACGATAACCAAATCGGGCTCATTACACCACCAACAATTGCAGCACCATGAATTCCGCACGCCCAAAGAACATGGACAATAATAACTGCAATTACTGCGCCCCAAAGACTAGCACCAAGTACACTAAGTGGCTCTTGCAGCAGCTTCCCTACAACATTATGAATACTTCCGAAAGTTGTATGTTCAAAAATCAATCTAATGATCCAAACAACTGTCACAACAATAAATCCTGGAATAAGAGCAGCAAATGAACGTGTTACTGCAGGTGGAACTGTCTCAGGCATCTTTATAATCATTTTTTTCTGTACAATAAATCGGTATATTTCAGTAGATATAATTGCAATAATCATCGCTACAAATAAACCTTGGCTTCCCATTAACGCCGCTGGGATTGCTCCATCTACAATCACACTTTCCTTCGTGCTTGGTATAATATATGCAACTTGAAATGGAGTCGCAAGTAAAAATGTCACAAGCGACAATGCCCCGGATGCTAAAGCATCTACTTTATAATACTCTCCAAGTCTGTAAGCGATTCCAAAAACAGCTATTAAAGCCATTATATTAAAAGTTGCACTAACTGGATACCCCAAAGCTTTCTGCCAACTCTCACCAAACAACCCTGCCATAAAATCATTATAACCTGGTATTGGTAATGCACTAATAATAAGAAAAAATGATCCAATAATTAAGAAAGGCATCGTTAAAATAATTCCATCACGTATAGCTTGCAAATGCCTCTGCTCTGCTACCTTTCCTGCTATTGGCATTACATATTTTTCTAAAAACCGTATCATCTATCCCACTCTCCTCATGGTTTCATTGACAAAGCTGCTTGCAAGATAGCCTCCCCATTACAAAGTCCGTAATGGACGGATTGAATGACATCAACATGTATCCCTTTCCCCTTACATAGTTCTTTCATTTTCGGTAATAAATAACGTACTTGCGGTCCAAGTAAAAGTACATCTGCTTCATCGATGTGACTATTCACTTCAGAACCTGATACAGCCCAAATCTTTACCTCTATCCCTTTTGCCTGTGCTGCTTTCTCCATTTTTGTAACAATCAAACTGGAAGACATTCCCGCCGCACAGCAAAGCAAAATATTCATCCCGCATCCCTCCCCTTTTTTCTAAACCTAAGTTATGGTACATCCCTTGCTACCACTAGGTTACAAATATATATGTCTAGATTTCTAACTGTATGCCGAGCTTAAAAACAAAAATTTCTCGGTTTTCACGCTATTCCATCTATCGGTATTCTTCTAGTAAAGAGGACTCTAACTCGCTATAATAGTTCAGTATGATTTTTTTATAATTGATAGGAGGGTATATTTATGAAGGCATATCGCTTTCCACTTATTTTATTATCTTCTATCCTAATTGGTGGTTTCATTGGTTATTTCATGGGTGCCGATGCAGTTGCTTTAAAGCCACTTGGTGACATTTTCTTAAACTTAATGTTTACGATTGTTGTACCTTTAGTATTCTTTAGCATCGCGTCATCTATTGCTAATATGGATGGATTAAAACGTTTCGGTAAAATTATGTCTAGTATGGCTGGAACTTTCTTATTTACAAGTATTTTAGCTGCTATTTTTATGATTATTGTCGTGAAAGTATTCCCGCCAGCACAAGGCGTTGTATTAGAACTAACACAACCTGACAAAGCTGAAAAAGCAGTGAGTGTTGCGGATCAAATCGTCGGTATCTTAACAGTATCTGACTTCTCGAAGTTACTATCTCGTGAAAATATGTTAGCTCTTATTTTCTTCTCTATCTTAATGGGGGTTGCAACTTCAGCAGTTGGTGAAAAAGGTAAACCATTCGCTACATTCCTACAAGCTGGTGCAGAGATTTCAATGAAAGTCGTATCTTTCATTATGTACTACGCTCCAATCGGACTTGCTGCTTACTTCGCAGCATTAGTTGGCGAATTCGGACCACAACTTCTTGGAACTTACTTCCGAGCAGCAATGGTATACTATCCAGCATCTCTAATTTATTTCTTTGTATTCTTCACTTTCTATGCATACCTTGCAGGTCGCAAACAAGGTGTTCAAATATTTTGGAAGAATATGGTCTCTCCTACAGTTACATCTCTTGCAACTTGTAGCAGTGCCGCAAGTATTCCAGCGAACTTAGAAGCAACGAAAAAAATGGGTATTTCTTCAGACGTTCGTGAAACAGTTGTCCTTCTTGGATCTACACTTCATAAAGACGGCTCTGTTTTAGGCGGGGTATTAAAGATTGCTTTCTTATTCGGTATTTTCAACATGGAATTTGAAGGACCAAAAACATTAGCAATCGCACTTGTCGTTTCTCTATTAGTAGGAACAGTAATGGGTGCTATTCCAGGCGGAGGTATGATTGGGGAAATGTTAATCGTTTCTCTATATGGATTCCCGCCAGAAGCACTGCCAATTATCGCAGCAATTAGTACAATTATTGATCCTCCTGCAACGATGTTAAACGTAACCGCAGATAATGCTTGTGCCGTAATGACAGCTCGCCTTGTAGAAGGTAAAAACTGGATCAAAAATAAATTTGCTTAATAAATAAAAAGAGGATGCTCTAAACGAGCATCCTCTTTTTGTCGTTATTTGTTGATAAGTCGATATCCCTTGTCGAAACGTCGATATATTGAAAAAATCGTTGATATATTTGAAGTTATGATAGATATATTCGAAAAATCGTTGATATCTCCCCTTGCCACAAATTTGTTAAAATCTTCACAAATATTCCACACCTCTCATCCTTACTCCGTACTATAATCATGTATGGAGAAGGAGATGGAAACAATGACACAAAGCGCACCGGAATTTAAAGTTTTGCAAAGCATTGCATTTCTTGCTGTCGTTTTGCAAAGTTCCTTATTATATACAATGAATCAAGGAAATGTCTTACTTGAACAGTCCCTCATTATGGGTATGCTATTTAATCTCGCAAAGTTTTCAGCACCTGCATTCATATTTATCGTTGGGTTTCACCTAATTCGTCACTATACAAAGCAATTAGTATACAAAGAATATATTTCTGAAAAAGCTACACACTTACTCATTCCTTATTTCTTTTGGTCTATTCTTTACTTATTAACAACAAACGATATTATGACATTACAAGGCGGGATAAAAAGTTTACTACTCGGAACAGCCGCACCGCATCTTTGGTACGTTATTATGATGTTCCAAATTCATTTATTATTCCCTTTACTATGCACACTATTTTATTGGTTTCAAAAACGAACAGAAAATAAAAAAGACATATATAAATATATGACCATCTTTGCTTGTCTATATTTCCTTTTAATGTGGTACTCCTCTCACTACATTTTTAATGGAGAGAAATTGACTAGTTCAACCATTTTACATTATACAGATCGTTCCTTCTTCTTCTACTCGTTCTATTTCGTTATGGGCGGAATCGCTGCTGTATCATTAAAAACTTGGCGTATATTTGTCATGAAACATATCCCGCTTATCACAATATTATTTTTCATCTTATTTTTATTCATCAATTATGAGTTATTTAGTTTTTACGGAGCAAACTCTATTCATTTAACCGTTTCTACTTATTTAAAACCGTCTATGTTTTTATATATCGTTTGTGAAATTATGATACTGTACGTGCTATCTATTACAATCGTACAGCGACGCGGTTTCTTATATAAAGCTTTACGATTTATCGGAAATTACACGTATGGTGCTTATTTAGCTCACTTTTTCTTCTTGCAACTATGTACAAAATTCCTTTCTTTATTCACACTGCAAGAAAACACAATATTATATAGCCTATTATTATTTACAATAACGGCTACAATCTCGATTTCAGCAATGGCCATTTGCAGTACACTACCACTTCATACGTGGATTACAGGACCTTCTCCTACAACAAATATAAAGTGGGCGAAGATCATACTTCGGAAAAATCACGAAAAAGTATGCAAACCATATCTTTGATATAATAGAATTCCATACAAGAAAAGAAAGTAGGATACACCTATGATTAATCAAATTGGACAAATTATGTTATATGTAAATAATCAAGATGAAGCCGTACAATTTTGGACTGAGACAGTAGGATTCCAAATTATTGCGGAAGAAAATAACGGAAAAGGATTCCGCTGGATTGAAATTGCACCGGCGAAAGAAGCAGGAACAAGCATCGTCCTTCACGATAAAGCGTTAATCGCGAAGATGCAACCTGAACTAAATCTTAATACACCTTCACTTATGTTCTTCTCAAATAACTTAGACCGTCTATATAAAGACCTTTCTGAGAAAAATGTCACAGTTGGACAAGTTGTAAATTTACCTACTGGTAAAGCATTTAATTTTGCTGATAATGAAAATAATTACTTTGCGGTAATGGAACGAAAATAAAAAAGAAGCTATCCGAAAAAATCGGATAGCTTCTTTCATTTTAAGAAACTTGTTCTGTATTCGTTTCTCTATGCTGTATATGACTCGTAATCCAAGCAATTCCACCAGCAACAACGAGGTAACATAACAATATTAAAATTTGCATTCGTAATTGCGACCAATCCCCTAAAGAAATAACATCTTGTAATCCTCTAAGAGAATGTGACATTGGAAGAAACTGTCCGATTTTGCTAAGAACAGCTACGTTTAATTCTCCTGGGAAAGTCCCCCCACTCGTCGCTAATTGCAAGACGAGAAGTGTTACTGCCGCGAATTTCCCAACAAGACCAAATACCGTTACTAACATAAGAATAAACGTCATGAACGTAAAGGAAATAACAATACTTGATAAAACAAAGAGCGGTACACTTGCAACTTCTAATTTCATGGCTCCTAGCACAACAACATCTACAAGTAGCGCTTGAATGAGCCCAATTAAATATACTAATCCTAGTTTATTAATAAAGTGTACCGTTCCACTTACCTTCATATTTTGTCTACGGCCAAGCGGTAAAATATTTGATGCCATAATTCCGCCGACATAAAATGCAAGTGATAAGAAATATGGTGCAATACCTGAACCGTAGTTAGGTACGTCAGAAACTGTTGACTTCACTAATTGAACTGGCTCCGAGAACATCGTATTGCGTGCATCATCATTGCGAACATCCGCTATCTTCTCTGCGCCCTCTCCTAATTTCGTAGCAAGTTCTTTCGCACCGTCGTCAAGTTTAACAAGGCCATTCACTAACTTGCCAGCACCATTATTCAGCTCTGTTCCACCACTCGCAAGCTGATTTACACCTTCTTGTAATGATGTAAATCCATTGCCCCACTTCGTAAATCCATCAGCTAGATTTGCCGCACCATCTGCTATCTTTTTCGTTCCAGCAGTAGCTTCATTTAACTTAACTCCGAGTGTATTCATGCCTTCTTCAACTTTAAGCTGACCGTCAGCAAGCTTCTTCGCGCCTTGTGTCAATTGTTGTTGGCCATTATTTAAAGTATTTGTTGCTTTAGCTAACCCATTAGAAGTAGCAACGATTTTTTGAAAAGCAGGATCTTGCTGTGCTTCTGGATGACTTTTCATGTACTCCTCTAATTGCTTCTTCACACTACTTGCCGCATCATCCGCTTTCACTTGTCCCTCAGCAAGTTTCTCGCTTCCGTTCACCCATTCATTTGTACCAGCACTTAATTCACTAACTCCTGATTGTAAAGTTCCTTCACCTTGCGCTAGTAATTCCAAACCACTATGAAGTGATGTCGCTCCTTGACTTAGCTCATTTGCTCCCCCGGTTAAAGCAGATTGACTGGATGCAAGCTTGTCACTTCCTTCTTTCAATTTCGATGTCCCGTCACTTAAACGATCAATACCATCCGCAAGCCGATTTGCTCCATTTTTTGCATCGGTCGTTCCTTCATGTAACTTCTCAGCCCCATTACTTGCATCACTCAATCCTTGTGCCAAATCTTGAAACTTTGAAAAGACACCTTCTGTATAAGATTTCGTAATACTGTTTGAGATTTTTGTTTTCATATTTTCAACAGCTGTCGTTCCAATTTGAGCTGCTACAAAGTTTTTACCTGGATTTACTTTGTACTGCAATTGTGCCGGTTCTGGTTTCTCATCCATAAGTGTACTTACTTTTTTAGAGAAATCTTCCGGAATCGTAACAACCATATAATACTTATCTTCTTTTAACCCTTCATCAGCATTTTTTTCTGATACGAAATGAAAAGCCAGTTCCTTATTCTCTTTTAAATTTTTAACAAAGTCGTCTCCTGCATGAATTGTTTTTTCATCCATTGCAGCACCTTTATCTAAATTCACAACTGCAACAGGTAATTTATCTAATCGTCCGTATGGATCCCAATATCCAGCTAAAAAGAATCCCGAATAAATTAAAGGAACGATTAATAAAAAAATTAAAGCGATACGTCCATGTTTATGGTGCCACATCGCTTTCCAATCTTTAAATATAAGTTTAATACCCTTCATGAAACATGCTCCTTCTCCTAATTTAACACCATTAGAATGGTTTAACAGATTTACTATACACGTCCATTTTCATACTGTATAATACATCTTTAATTATCAATTCATTCCCTTTGGTCTATAGAAAGGAGAGTCAAAATGGAACTGCTCCAATTAAAATACTTTCAAACAGTCGCACGACTAGAACATATGACAAAAGCAGCTGAAGAATTGCATATCGCGCAGCCTTCACTCAGTAAAACAATTGCTAGACTAGAAAAAGACTTAGGCGTTCCGTTATTTGATCGCCAAGGTCGACAAATTACATTAAACTCTTTCGGGAAAGTATTCTTAAAACGAGTAGAGCGCATTTTTCATGAATTAAGTGAAGGCGAACGAGAAATTAAAGATTTAGCTAACTTACAACAAAGCTCTATTACGCTGGCCGTTTCTATTCCAAGAATATTACCAGAACTACTCGGTTCTTTTTTACTAGAACATCCTAATGTTAGATTCCAACAGTTTCTCGCATCTACTCCTTCTATGAAACGACAACTAGATAATATAGAAATTGACTTTTGCATTTCTTCTGTGCCAATTGAAGGCGAGGAAATGGTTTGGGAACCACTTATTACAGAAGAAATTTTCTTAGTCGTCCCTTCAGGCCACCGTTTATCAGGACGTGAAAGTATCTATCTTCATGAAGTAAAGGACGAACCGTTTATTAGTATGAACACTGGTTATGGATTTCGACACTTAACAGATGAATTTTGTAAAGAAGCTGGCTTCACTCCACATATCGCTTTTGAAGTAGATGAACCAACCGTGATTAGCGACCTTATTAAGCAAGGTCTCGGCATCGCTTTTGTCCCAAGTTTAACTTTATTAAAAAACTCTACTTTAGCATTAAATAAATTACGTATTATTGAACCGAATTGCGAGCGAACCATCGGCTTAAGTTGGTCGAAGAAACGCTATCTATCAAAAACTGCCCAGCAATTCCGTGAATTCGTGATTGACTACTTCTCCAATATTAGGTCATAAAATTATATCGATCATAACTTCAAATATATCGACGTTTCGCCAAGAAATATTGATTTATCAACAAATAACGACACAAATAGAAGGTGCCACCCCCATAGGATGGCACCTTCTATTTCTTACTCTTCTCTAATTCCATTTCAGCTAAAAGTGGTAGTACATTATCAAAAATATGCGTATTATTATTTTCGCCTGTTACGTACCCACCGTAATATCTACTAAATACATTATCATTTCGGAATGTGGCCATATGTTCATACAATTCCGTCGCAAACTTTGTATCACCTGTTTGTAGTACGTACAAAATCGTTAATCCGTAAGCAGCTGGTGATTCATAATCCACAGTTTGTTTTCCCGTTTCTAAATTATAACGGCCGTATAACTTTCCGTCCTTCTGGAACTTCTTCTTTATGAATTCCAAATAAGCATCTGATGAAAGACCACCTAGACTACGATGATATGCAACGTATGATTGGTCAATAAGATTCACTTCTTTATCGTACGTAAATGTACCATCTTCCTTATACTCTTTCGGGAATGCCCAGCCATGCCTTGGATAATTCGCTAGAAATTGAACCACTTCTTGATACTGCTCAGCAGAAACTTTTCCATACTTTTTCATGTACGAGAATGCATGCGGATTTATGTATGATGTTGTTGCAAAACCACTTTGCTTCCCTGCATCCGCGTCATAATAATCAACGTAATAATTATCTTTCTTATTGTAACGAAGTACAGCATCACTCAATTGATCTGCAAGATTTTTATAACGATCTTCCTTATACATTTCATAAGCACGATATAATTGTTCTATAATACGAAGATCATCTATAAGTGCATTTGTAGCTGACTGCATTTCTCCCTTTTCAGAGACTTTCCATAAAACGATACGATCCTTATGTACAAAGTTATTTTGAACGACCTTTACTTGTTCATCAAATAACGCTTGATCATCTTTATCCAATGTATATTGTAGCCATAGCCCTGCCGATTCTGATAAAGCTTCACGGCCTTTCGCTTCCCCAGTACCTGCCTTTGTATCTTCTAAACGGTAGGTGGCAAGTGTCCCATTTTCATTCACCATATGTCTTAAAATAAAATGTTCCGTACGGTTTCCTTGTAAGGCTGACCAAAATACAATTCCACCTAAGGCGATTAAGAGAATAACTCCAATCCCTATATATAAACGTTTCCGCAATCTTTTCACCTCCCTAATAAGGCTAACCTTAATTTTACCAGAACATACGTAAATTAAAAAAGACAATCTATTAGATTGTCTCCCGCATTTCTACCCCTCACAAACCTCTTTAGAAGGTCTATATAGTGATTCCACAAGTCGGTCATATTCACGACGTGTAATTTCTTTATTATACAACTTCAATAATAAATCTCTATGCTCTTTTGAAAACGCCATCTTTTTAATGACTTCAGGATACATAAAACACCCTCTCCATTTCACATAAACTTCTCCAACCGAAACAGAACTTATGTTCGCATAAAAGATTATAAAATATTCCTAGATAAAAAACAAACAAAATATTATTAAACGTTAATTTCTTTCTATTTATAATATTCAAACACCATATTACCATATTCACTTTTTAAATACATATATATTTTTGGCAGTTTATTGAATAAATCTTCCAATTCAATCAGAAAATAATGGCAAAAAAGAAGAGGAGTATATATATGGATACCGTAACATTAGCAAGAGCGTTTTTTGGTTCTTCATTAGCATTCCACATTATCTTTGCAACACTTGGAGTCGGGCTATCTTTGATGATTTTTATAAGTGAGATACTCTATCACTGGAAGAAAGATTCCGACTATGCCATTATGGCAAAAAGATGGACAAAGGCTTTTGCTATTCTTCTCGGTGTAGCAATTCCAACAGGAACAATTGTTGGTGTACAAATCTCACTTCTTTGGCCTGGTTTCGCCAAAATTGTTGGGCAAGTTATTTCTGTTCCCTTTCAAATTGAGATTTTCGCCTTCTTTTTAGAAGCTTTATTCATGTCTATTTATGTATATGCAGCTGATAAATTACCTCCATTCATGAGATTAATCTCACTCTTTTTCGTCATGATCGGCGCCACGGCATCCGCCGTGCTTATTACATCAGCAAATACATGGATGAATACACCCGCAGGCTTTTCCATGGGGCCAGATGGATCGGTTTTTAACGTTGATCCGTGGAAAGCTTTCTTTAATCCGAGCTTTGGCACAAGCGCATTCCACGTCGTTATTACAGCCTATGCGACTGGAGCAGCCGTCATTGCCTCTATCGCTGGATTTAAATTATTAAAGAAGAATGTAAGTGAGCGTGAAGTGGCTTATCATAAAAAGGGACTACTGCTAGGACTCGCCGTGACATTTATTACAGGTGCTACGATGTGGCTCTCGGGGCACGAATCAGCAATCGCCTTACATAAGCATTCACCTGAAAAACTTGCATCTGCTGAAGCTTTATTTGAAACGACATCACATGCTCCTTTATCAATTGGCGGGGTTGTGGATCCTAACACACTTGAACTAAACTATGCACTGGAAATTCCGAACATGCTTAGCCTATTAGTGGGACTAGACCCTAGCACCGTCGTAAAGGGTTTAAAGGAATTCCCACAAGAAACATGGCCACCATTTTACACACATACGCTGTTCAACTTAATGGTGGGCACCGCTGCCTTCACCTTTGCAGTTGCAGCAATCGCTCTCTTATATTGGTACTTCGTTTACCGAAAAAAAGGAGCCGAGTTACCGAAGTGGCTTCTTTGGGGAGCTGCCGCATGTGGACCAGTTATGATGCTCGGTATTGAATTCGGATGGATTTTCAGCTGTAGCGGTCGTCAGCCGTGGACAATTTATGGTATGCAGCGTACAGTCGATGCTTCTACACGCGCTGATTTCGTCGGTCCTTTATTTATTCTATTCATTATTTTATATATCGGACTCGGTATTTTAACAGTCTTTGTACTACGGACATTCTTTAAGAGACATCCGCTAAAGAATGATTTACATCACCAAGGAGGCGATTCTCGTGCATGAGGAAAGCATTGCAATCATCATCTTATGGGCTCTTATTTTCGTATACAGTATATTAGGGTCCATTGATTTTGGAGCGGGTTTTTGGGGCATGGTATATGCAAAACATCCAACACTTGCTGCCAAGCTTGCCAATCGATACTTATCACCAACTTGGGAAGTAACAAATACGTTTCTTGTCTTTGTCGTTGTCGCTTTCCTTGGTTTCTTTCCGAAAGCAGCCTTTACCCTTGCAACCGTTATGTTCGTACCAGTCATGCTAATTCTAGTACTCGTTGCAATTCGTAGTACATTTATGGTATTTGCTTACTCTCTGCCGAAGTACCAACATCTTCTTCGGATTATTTCAGGTATTACAGGGCTCTTAATTCCAGCCCTATTAATTACCGTTTTACCTGTTACAGAGGGTGCCTACATTACAATGGCTGAAGGAAAAGAAGTACTCCTTTACGGAAAACTTCTTTCTAGTCCTGTTATTTATTGTTATATGCTATTCGGACTAACTTCGGAACTGTTTCTATCTTCTCTCTTTCTCGCTGATTTTGCGAGAGAGCAAGGTTCAGAAGATGCATATAGAATTTATAGAAGAAATGCCATCATACTTGGTCCTGCAACGCTCGTTACGGCAATTATAGCTCTCGTTGTAATGGACCCACAAACACACTGGCTAATGCAAGGATTAATAAAGCAATTCCCATGGTTTACAGTCTCTATCATTTTATTTGTTATCGGCTATTCCTCCCTTTGGTGGACAAATAAGAAATATAGCACACTAGGATTTCCTCGCATTGCAGTTTTAGCTGTCGTCGCTCAATATGCATTTGCAAGCTACGCTTACGGCGTCGCTCATTTACCGTATATCATTTACCCGGACGTAACTGTATTTACAAGCTTTACGACGGTCGAAACATTCTATGCGCTACTTATCCTCTACGCAATCGGGATTGCAATTTTACTACCCGGATTCATTTTCTTCTGGAATTTATTCTTGAAGGATCGAACTTTTTTAAAGGAAAAATAAACATATAAGCTGGAAATGGGGCATTATCATATATAATGTCCCTAAGTATTAGGCCCCTCTCTCGATAGTTATTTCACTACTATCTACATTTGCCTCCTATCATCAAA
The DNA here is from genome assembly GCF_011066025.1 of Bacillus sp. EKM202B. Taxonomy (NCBI): domain Bacteria; kingdom Bacillati; phylum Bacillota; class Bacilli; order Caryophanales; family Bacillaceae; genus Bacillus; species Bacillus sp. EKM202B. The sequence goes on from NZ_JAAMNK010000036.1 coordinate 14,428, forward strand.
TACACATATTCACTAGATTCAATTAAATGCCTAGTTCCTATCATTTTTTTGTGAATATACTGCTATATAAACTTGAGACAAGCTACATCCGTTCAAGGGAAAATAGAAAGGTAGGCTAACTATGAGCATTGAGATATGGATTACTATTATTGTATTCTTCTTAACGATGGTTGTTATTTTTTGGCGACCTCGTGGCTTAAATGAGGCATGGCCAGCAGCAATTGGCGCTGGTATTATCCTCATTACTGGACTTGTATCAAAGCCAGATGTCATGGACATTATAAGTAAAATCGGAGGCGCTGCCATAACGATATTGGCGACCATCGTTATGGCAGTTATATTAGAAAGCTTCGGCTTCTTCCATTGGGCTGCAGCAAAACTCGCAAATTTAGCGAAAGGTTCTGGACGCCGCCTATACTGGTACATTCAATTACTATGCTTTCTTATGACTCTTTTATTTAATAATGACGGTAGTATTTTGATTACAACCCCAATTTTAATCCTTCTTCTGAAAAATCTTCAATTAAAGCCTCATCAACAAATTCCTTATTTATTAAGCGGTGCTTTAATCGCCACTGCTTCTAGTGCACCAATCGGTGTAAGTAATATCGTAAACTTAATCGCATTAAATATCGTTAATATGACTCTTTATATGCATACTGCTATGATGTTTGTACCTGCAACATTAGGATTATTGTTTATGTCATGGCTCATGTACACTGTTTTAAAGAAAAAATTACCAGAGAAATTACCGGTTTCTTCATATGATATTGAAGAAATTTTCTTCACGAAAAACTTCCATCCGTTAAAAGGAAACAATTCTGTTGATACGAAACAAAAACGTACAAAATTCATGTTAAAAGTATTAGGTTTCGTCTTCCTTATGCGCTGTCTTCTGTTCGTTGCATCCTTCTTATCTATCCCAATCGAAATCGTTGCGGTGCTCGGTTCCCTCGTTCTTCTTATCTGGAGATGGTACTACTTACGAACAAACCCTGTCGATATTTTGAAAAAGACACCGTGGCACATTTTAATCTTCGCCTTCTCTATGTACGTCATTATTTACGGGCTTCACAACGCAGGATTAACAGCCGCACTTGTGCAATGGCTCGAGCCACTTGTAAGTCAGCATTTACTCTATGCTAGCTTTGCAATGGGCGGACTTGTATCCATCCTCTCTAACGTCTTCAATAACCACCCTGCCCTTATGATTGGTACAATCACATTAACAGAAATGGGGCTAGATCCAGTCACATTAAAAACAATCTACCTCGCAAACATTATTGGTAGTGACATCGGTTCACTATTATTACCAATCGGTACACTAGCTTCCCTCATCTGGATGTATATTCTGAAACAAAACAAAATTAAAGTAAAATGGAAAGATTATTTAAGCGTATCTCTCATCGTTATTCCTCTCACAACAGTCGTCACATTATTCCTCTTATACTACTGGGTACACCTCTTCTTTGCCTTATAAAGAAAACAGAAGCCCCCTTTGCTACCGTCTTAGCAAAGGGGGCTTTTTCTATAATTAAGTTAGGTACTACAGTGTGATCAATCAAGTAAAGAGGTGTAACGTGTTATTGGTATAAATGACTACCAGTATCTTTAAATTCTTTCGCCTTCTCTTTCATTCCTTTTTCAATTGCTTCTGTCGTTTCTAAGTCATTTTCTTTCGCATATTCACGAATATCATGTGAAATTCTCATACTACAAAACTTCGGTCCACACATTGAACAAAAATGAGCTGTTTTCGCTCCTTCTGCTGGTAACGTTTCATCGTGATACTCCATCGCACGTTCAGGATCTAAAGACAAATTAAATTGATCGCGCCAACGAAATTCGAAACGTGCTTTTGAAAGTGCGTCATCACGCTGATGAGCCGTTTTATGCCCTTTCGCAAGATCAGCCGCATGTGCTGCAATTTTATACGTTATAACCCCTTCTCGAACATCATCTTTATTTGGTAAACCTAAATGTTCTTTCGGCGTTACATAACAAAGCATCGCCGTTCCAAACCAGCCGATCATTGCTGCTCCAATTGCGGATGTAATATGGTCATATCCTGGTGCAATATCTGTCGTTAGCGGCCCAAGTGTATAAAATGGCGCGCCCTGACAAATATCAAGTTCTTTCTCCATATTTTCTTTAATTAAGTGCATCGGTACATGTCCAGGTCCTTCAATCATAACTTGCACATCATGTTTCCAAGCGATTTTCGTCAATTCACCAAGCGTTTCAAGCTCCGAGAACTGCGCTTCGTCATTTGCATCTGCAATCGAACCTGGACGTAATCCATCTCCAAGCGAGAATGAAACATCGTACTGCTTCATAATTTCACAAATCTCTTCAAAATGAGTATATAGGAAGTTTTCTTTATGATGGAATAAACACCACTGTGCCATAATCGAACCACCGCGTGAAACGATACCTGTCGTACGTTTTGCAGTAATTGGAATGTAACGAAGTAATACACCAGCGTGAATCGTAAAGTAATCAACGCCTTGCTCCGCTTGCTCAATTAACGTATCACGGTACACTTCCCACGTTAAATCTTCTGCAATTCCGTTTACTTTCTCAAGTGCTTGATAAATGGGCACAGTTCCGACAGGTACAGGAGCATTACGAATAATCCATTCGCGCGTCGTATGAATATTTTTACCTGTAGATAAATCCATAATCGTATCTGCACCCCAGCGCGTTGCCCATGTCATCTTCTCTACTTCTTCTGCAATAGAAGAAGATACAGCAGAGTTTCCGATATTTGCATTTACCTTCACATGAAAGTTACGTCCGATAATCATCGGTTCTGCTTCCGGATGGTTAATATTCGCTGGTAAAATCGCACGACCTTCTGCGATTTCCTTACGAACAAACTCAGGCTCCACTCCTTCACGAATCGCAACATACTCCATCTCAGACGTAATAATGCCATTACGCGCATAGTGCATTTGCGTAACATTTGCACCTTCCTTCGCTCTAAGCGGCTTACGATCCATTTGCGGGAAAATAGGTGTATGTTTCGAAGCCACTTTCACACCGTCATCCTCTGGCTTTACTTCACGCCCTTCGTATGCCTCTACATCACCACGCCCTAGGATCCAAGAGTGACGCGGCGCCTGCAACCCCTTTTCCAGTTCCACTTTATACTCAGGATCTGTATAAGGTCCACTCGTATCATACACACGGATGGGCGGATTTTGGACACCATTCGTATCGCTTTGTGCAATCTCACGCATCGGTACTTTCATACCTTCCCGTGGTCCATCTACATACACTTTCTTACTTCCTGGTAAACTCGATTTCAATTCAATTTGCTCAGCTGAAACAGATTGTTTCATAACCTTTGTTGCCCCCCTGTACGTGACAAGGACGAGATATGGCCAGCGTATGCCAAAACAAAAAGAGCCAGGTCCATAAAAAAATAAGGACCTGGCTCATAAAAGACATCATTATGTAAAGCCGTTAACTTCCCTACGCTGGTACGAGCCAGATCAGGTCCAAAGGGTTAAGAAGTTCACACGCTTCTCTCTCAGCCTACGCATACGTTAGGCACCCCTAGTTTATCACTGATTTAATTTTCAATACTTTCCCATCATACACGATAATCTGAAAAATGCAAAGGTTATTTATTTTCCGCTTACGGAATCATCCAAGTTAAATAATAAGCCTGAACATACGTCATAATCCCAACAATAATAACGAAGAACAAACTATGCTTAACTGTAAAACGGAACAAATCCGACTCTTTTCCGGCAAGTCCAACTGCCGCACAAGCAATTGCAATCGATTGCGGAGAAATCATCTTACCTGTTACACCACCTGTTGTATTTGCCGCAACGAGAAGTACTTCAGATACGCCAACTTGCTGCGCCGTAATTGCTTGTAAATTCGAGAACAGTGCGTTCGCTGACGTATCGGATCCTGTTAAGAATACACCAATCCAACCTAGGAATGGTGAGAAGAACGGGAATAGTCCGCCAGTTCCTGCTAGCGCTAGCGCTAATGTAGAAGATAGACCAGAATAGTTTGCGATAAATGCGAATCCTAATACGAATCCGATAGATAGAATTGGCATCTTAAGTTCGTTTAACGTTTCTTTAAATGTCGCTACTGCATCTTTTGCACTCATTTTCAAAATAAAGATAGAAATAATACAAGCAATTAAAATTGCCGTTCCAGTCGCTGATAAAACATCTAATTTCAAAATTGCTTCATAAGGCGTTGGTTTATTTACTATCGGCTCTGCTTTCATTACTAAATTGTGTAAGCCTGGAACTTCAAACTTAAATACAAGACTTTCTAAAGCGCCTCCTGGAGCAAATAAAGATTTAAAGAAGCTTTGGCTCCAAACAACTACCATAACCGTTAAAATAATGAACGGAGACCATGCTTTCACTACTTTTCCTATTGTGAGTTTTGGCATAGATGTCGTCGTTGTTGCCGCTACTTCACTATTTGCTTGTTTAGATTGATAGATTTCTTTCGGTTGCCAAACTTTTAAGAACAGCGCTAAACTCACTAAACTTACAAGTGCTGACGTAATATCCGGAAGCTCTGGCCCTAGAAACGTTGCTGTAATAAACTGTGTACTTGCAAATGAACTACCTGCTACAAGTAACGCAGGCCACGTTTGTTTTACCCCTTTAAACCCATCCATTAAAAATACGATGAAGAACGGAACAAATAATGATAGAAACGGTAACTGATGTCCAGCCATTTGTCCGATTTTATGTGGATCAATACCCGTTACTTGTCCAGCAACTGTAATCGGAATTCCCATCGCTCCGAATGCTACCGGTGCAGTATTTGCGATTAAACAAAGACCAGCCGCATATAAAGGATTTAATCCGAGACCTGCTAGAAGCGCTGCCGTGATTGCTACTGGTGCACCGAATCCCGCAGCCCCTTCTAAAAATGCTCCGAATGAAAAACCAATTAGAATAACGAGTAAACGGTGATCGTTTGTAATAGATAATACAGATGCACGAATGACATCGAATTGACCTGTTTTTACGGAAATTTTATACAAAAATACCGACATAATGATTATCCAAGCAATTGGCCATAGTCCGTATAAAAAACCGTATCCGGTTGCTGCCATCGCCATCGTAAACGGCATTTTATAAGCGAATAACGCTACTAAAATTGTAAGTACAACTGTAATAAACCCTGCCACATACCCCTTCATGCGGAAAACTGCTAAAGCTAAGAAAAAAAAGATGATTGGAATAAGTGCGACTGCTGCCGAAATCCAAATGTTACCGAACGGATCATAAACTTGTGTCCATGTGTTCATTGTTCTCTCCCCCTAAAGAATCCCCTTTTAAATAGAATAACCTCATCAATAGACTATCAGGTCATCATACCTTTAAGTCTAAAAATAAAAAACGTTCAAGAAAACGTTTTCATCTAATCCCATTTATACTTTATCACAGCATTTTCCATAAAAAAAGATTTTTTTGAAAATTTTATTATTTAAAGAAAAAATCTTACAAAATCGTCACGTTCTTGTAATGTTCATCGATAGTAAGCTTGTAAAAATTACTGCATAATAATAGTATAACAACGGACATTATTTATGAGGTGATATATATGAATGGAAACAAAATACTAGCTGCTTTATCATACTTTAGTGTACTATTTGCCCCTATCTTATTCCCAATCATCGTTTGGATTGTGGGGGATGCTGAAACAAAGCCACATGCAAAACGTGCTCTATGGACACATATTATTCCAAGTATCGCTACATTTATCGGCGTAGCCATTTTAGGAATTATGGGCATCGGATCGGACCAACCAGATGTAACACTTGGAATTGGAGCAATGATTGTCTTAGCTATTTGCGGAATCATCAGCTTATACTACTTCATCTGGAACATTGTAAAAGGAATTAAAGTGCTGAAAGCTTAATTTTAAACAAACGTTTGTTTAAAAAAGGACACTTGCAATTTGCAAGTGTCCTTTTCCCGATTAGTGTGAGCTAATAATTAGCGGGGGATGCCCCTACGGATTAAAGTTTCACTTTATCTTCTTCGTTTCTTCTTTTTTCTCATCATTTTCTTTCGGCGCGTATTCGTTTTATCCGCTATAATGTGAAGCGTGCTCGCCACAACAATTCCCATTAGGAACGTTTTAATTTCCACCTCATGTTTTTTCGCAATTTCTATTAAGTTCCCGTCCAGTGCTATTACATTTAATAGAAATAAAAACGGAGAAAATACGATTAACATGTATGCAATACGAATTACATCACCAAGTATAATCGTATGTGTAAGAAAGGAACGATGTGGCATTACTTTCTTATACGGATACCAAAATATACGCAGGAATCCCCATTTATTATACGCATTACTGTACGTATCTAAATCAGGTGTTAAAAATGAAGTACCTACTAAAAAGCCAATTGCAAAAGTTAATAAAAAATCAAAATTTGTTAATCCATACGAAAAGAGCAGAAACAAAACAACCGGAAGGGATATTAAGTTTATTTTCGTATGCGTTTTTCCTGATGGCATAATGCACTTCCTCGCTTACGTTCGCCCTGTCACTCTATGACAGTTCTCACCTATTGATCTAATTTTTGATCGATAAATGATGTGTCTATATCCGAACCAAACCATTCTGCCAACTTCACTCGTGCCTTATCTTTCACATCTTCATTGACATATAATGACGCCTGTATTAGTGCGGCCGTTAATGCCCCTAAATCGTCCGTATAACCAACTCCAGCAATGAAATCTGGGATGGCATCAATCGGTGCAATAAAATAAGCAAGTGCTCCAATTACAATAATTTTCACCCGCTTTGGAACATCAGGTCTTTGCAAAACGTAAAACAGTAATAAACTTGCATAAATGACTGACTGTCCAGCTTGCTTTGCAACATGTTTTACTTTTTTCCAAAACGCTTCAACTGAAAATTTTTGTTTCATGTAAAAGCCCCCCTATTTTTCAAAAGAAATAAGCTACAATATATTACCAGTAAAAGTTCATCAAAATTACACATAATCTATCAATAAATTTTTATTTTAACAAACAAAACTAAAAAGAACAAGTGTTCGTTAATTTTTATACCCTTTCCTTCATATAATAGTTTTCTAGACAAACCATTACATATCTCCATTTCTTATTTCTCAACCATGAAAATTTTCACTTTCACTTAACATTCTTCTCTATCTTTGTTATATTTTCTAGTTGACGGACATATAAACGAATGATAAAGTTTTCTCTGGTAGTGACAAAACACATACAAAAAATGTAAAATGTTATAGTGTTTCTCAGAAATGAATTTTGTTGTATAATACAGAAATGACGTTATACTTATGAGCAGCAAAAGAAACCAAAAAAGGGTATGCATAGTTAAAGTCGTATATGGGTGAATATAGAAGCTCTAATTATGGCAAAAGAAACTATGTATTTTTTATTTTAACATTTTTCGCTCCAAAATCGACCAAGCCTGATAGAGAAAGGGTGGAAATGAATGAAAGAAACCTTGAAATCACAATTTCAAAATGTGCGTTTCACTTTATTCGTAGCTTTAGCCGTATGGCTGAAAACCTACATTATTACACGCACAAGCTTTGATTTAAAACTTGAATCTTTCATGCAAGAATTCATTTTATTCATTAGTCCATTAGCAGCATCATTACTGTTTGTGGGACTTGCATTATTTGCAAAAGGAAAAAAACGTAACTATATAGCACTTGGAATTAATTTTGTTTTAACGTTCATTCTTGTTGGTAACGTAATGTTCTACGGATTCTACAATGACTTCGTTACTTTACCAGTACTAGGGCAAACTTCTAACTTTGGAAGCTTAGGTTCTAGTGTAAAAGAATTATTTAACTACAAAATTATCCTTGCATTTGCGGATATTATCGTATTCTTCATCTTATTAAAGAAGAAGAAAAACTTTGCACCGACAGAGCGTGTAGCACGTCCGATGCGTTCTCTATACTTCGTGTCAACAGTTGCTATTTTCTTCGTAAACCTAGGGTTTGCAGAAGCTGAACGTCCAGAACTATTAACACGTTCATTCGACCGCGTTATGCTTGTTAAAAACTTAGGATTATATGTACACCAAGCATACGATCTTGGCTTACAAGCGAAGTCAAGTTCACAAAAGGCATTTGCAGACGGTAGTAAATTACAAGAAACAGAAAACTATGTGAAAACAACACAAAGTAAACCAGATCCAAATATGTTCGGTACTGCAAAAGGAAAAAACGTAATTGTTGTCTCTCTTGAGTCATTACAAACATTCTTAATTGGCGCAACAGTTAACGGACAAGAAGTTACACCATTCTTAAACCAATTTACGAAAGAAAGTTATTACTTTGATAACTTCTTCCATCAAACTGGGCAAGGTAAAACATCTGATGCTGAATTCTTAGTAGATACTTCTTTATATCCACTAGACCGTGGTGCTGTATTCTTCACACACGGTAACAACGAATACACAGCAACTCCAGAAATTTTACGTCAGCAAGGGTACCACACATCGGTATTCCACGCAAACAACGCAACATTCTGGAACCGTAACATTATGTATCCGGCACTTGGTTATGATCGTTACTACAACGAGCTTGACTACAAGATTACGCCAGAGACAAAATTAAACTGGGGATTAAAAGATATCGAATACTTTGATCAGTCTATCGATATGTTAAAAGAAGTGAAGCAACCATTCTATACTCGCTTCCTTACTTTAACAAACCATTACCCATTCTATTATGATGACAGTACGAAATTAATCGATGAATACAATTCTGGTGATGGTGTATTCGATCGTTACATGGTAACTGCTCGTTATTTAGACGAAGCAATGAAACACTTTATTGAGCGTCTAAAAGCAGAAGGTATTTATGACAACTCTGTAATTGTATTCTACGGTGACCATTATGGTATTTCTGAAAACCATAATCGTGCAATGGCACAGTTCTTAGGAAAAGAAGAAATTACTGCATTTGACCATATGAACTTACAAAAAACACCGATGTTTATTCACGTTCCAGGTCAAAAAGAAGGTAAAACAATTTCAAAACCAACTGGTGAAATTGACATTAAACCAACTATTCTAAACCTACTTGGTGTAGATTCTACGGATGACGTTCGATTCGGTCATGACGTATTCTCACCTGATAATAAAGGATTCGTTGTTCTTCGTGACGGTAGCTTCGTTACAGATAAGTACATGTACACGAACAGTACATTCTACGACCGTGCTACTGGCGAAGTTGTACAATTACCGAAAGAAGAATCTCAACCACTCATTGATCGTGCCCAAAATGAATTGAACATGTCAGACAAACTCATTGAAGGTGACTTACTTCGCTTCTCTGAAAGTAACAAGATTAAAACTGGTGAAGTAAAAACAGCTATTAAAGAAGAAAAGAAGAGCGCTGAGTAATCTCAGCCTCTTTTTTTTATTTTCCGCTATCCTTCCTTTCCTATTCATTAACTTTAAAATTACATAACCTTTACCAAATATTCACACCACATTAACGAAACATCCCTATAATAAAATATGCAAACAAGGTTCTACATATTTCTTATCTCTCATCTTCAATAAGATCCCTTAAAGAAATATGCGAACCGTTTGTTTTCTACTTTCTTTTAATTGTCTTTTAAAGTGTTTTGTTCTCACGTACAAAACCTTCAATAAGATGATATCCCTATGAAAGATAGCTACCCTCCTTTTGCAGCATTCCATATGAATGTTGCTTTTTTTTATTTATAGGCAGGATTCTTATTTCTTATTTTCGAATTTGTATATACAAAATGCTATAAATCTCTATTACTTCCCTATTATTTACAAATACATATACGTCATATGTAGAGTATTGCTTACATAAAAATTACTATAGCGATTTTATGCCGCGTTAACCAGCAATAGGAATCCCACTTCAAAATTCGGTCGGATTCAAAAATCATACGGGCAGTCTACTAACCGTATAAGCTCGATTAATCAAAGTTTCACCTTACTTCAGTACTTACGAAAGGATGGGATGGAAATTGGCATATGAAAGATTTGTACTTTGGAATGATGCAGTTATTGATACAACAAAACAAAAAACATACATAGAACTAGAAGAAAGAGGCTTGCAATTTGGAGATGGTGTCTACGAGGTAATGCGGCTCTACAACGGAAACTTTCACTTATTAGATCCGCACATAACAAGACTATATCGCTCCCTGGAAGAAATAGAATTATCGCTCCCTTTCTCAAAAGCAGAGCTCATCACCTTGCTTTACAAACTCATTGAAAGTAATAATTTCTACGAAGATGGAACCATTTATTTGCAAGTATCTCGCGGTGTACAAGCTCGTACTCATGCATTCTCATATGACATTCCCCCGACAATCTATGCCTATATCACAAAGAAGGAAAGACCGGCTTTATGGATTGAATATGGTGTACGTGCTATATCAGAACCAGATACTCGCTGGCTTCGCTGTGATATTAAATCATTAAATTTACTACCAAATGTATTAGCTGCTACGAAAGCTGAACGCAAAGGTTGTAAAGAAGCCCTTCTCGTACGAAATGGTATTGTAACTGAAGGTAGCCGTTCCAACTTCTTTTTAATTAAAAATGGAACACTCTACACACATCCAGCCAATCATCTTATTTTAAACGGAATTATTCGTCAGTATGTCCTTTCTTTAGCTAATACTCTTCACATTCCTGTACAAGAAGAACTTTTTAGCATTCGTGACGTTTACCAAGCCGATGAATGTTTCTTTACAGGCACGACGATTGAAATCTTACCGATGACTCACCTTGATGGAGCTGCGATTCAAGATGGTCAAGTTGGCCCCATTACAAAAACAATACAAAAATCATTTTCTCAAAGCCTTTTAAAATCGAACACTCCATCTTCTTAAATACGAATAATTATCACTCCTTATAATGTTAATATATGTATTTAAATCAAAATCAAGGTAGAAATTCCTGCCTTGATTTTTTTCTTGTAATCTTTTTGTCACATTCAGTTTCCCGCATAAGTCTTGACAGTAATCGACATGCCTTTTAGAATTTTTAATAGTTGGTAAATTTTTCTTCACTACATTACAGACAGAAAGGAATCGACAAACTATGAAAAAATACCTTGCCGGTCTTGCGGCAGTGTCTGTAGCAGGAGGAGCAGCCCCTACACTTGATAGTGTGCAAGCTGCCCCGGAACAAAATACACAAAAAACTGCTACACAAACTGTACAAGCTTCTGCACCTAACACTTCATCTTACACGGTAAATGCTGATGTATTACATGTTCGTGCAGGATCAAGCACTTCTCAAGATATCATCTCTCGTGTTTATAACGGTCAATCATTAGACGTGATTGGCGAAGAAAATGGTTGGTTCAAAATTAACCATAATGGAAAAACTGGCTTTGTCAGTGGCGAATTTGTATCAAAAAAGGGAGCAAGTAATTCTAATGTAAGTACAACAGGTGGAAAGAATAAAGTTACTGCCGATGTATTACGTGTACGTACAGCTCCTAACACTTCTAGTTCTGTTTCAGGACGTGTGTATGAAGGACAAACATTAAACGTAATTGGTCAAGAAAATGGTTGGGTGAAAATCAACCACAATGGACAAACTGGTTACGTTAGTGGCCAATTCGTATCAGGTGTTTCTGCAAATACAGGAGCTACAAACGATACGAATCAACAAACTGTACAACCAGCAAGCGGAAACTATACAGTAAATGTATCTTCCCTTCGTGTTCGTACAGGTCCTAGTACTTCTCACACAACTATAGCTTCTATTACAAAAGGACAAGTAGTACAAGTTGTTGGCGAAGTTCAAGATTGGTTCAAAATCAATTATGCAGGACAAGCTGCCTACATAAGTAAAGACTACGTAACAAAGGGCGGTTCTAACGAAAACGGTTCACAAGGCAACAATCAAAACAATAACGTAACTGTTCAAACTGGTGGTACTTACGTTGTTAACGCAACGTCTCTACGTGTTCGTACAGGCCCTGCTGCTTACCATAGTGTAATTGGCGGCGTGTTAAATGGTACAACATTAAACGTAGTTGGATCTGAAGGTAGCTGGTTTAAAGTTAATTACCAAGGAAAAACTGGTTTTGTGAGTAGCGAGTTTGTAAAATTCGTTAAAGGTGGCACTGCTACTCCTGAACAACCAAAACAACCTGAAAAACCTAACCAAGGTGCAATTGGTGACTACTACATTAATGCTTCTGCACTAAATGTACGTAGTGGCGAAGGTACAAATTATAGAATCATAGGGGCACTTTCACAAGGACAGAAGGTGCAAGTAATCTCTGAAAACTCTGGATGGAGTAAAATTAACTATAATGGCCAAAATGGTTATATCGGAACACGTTTCCTATCTAAAACACCAGTTGGTGGTGCAGTAGATAAGCCTAACAACAATAATAATCAAAATAACAACAATCAAAACAACAACAATACAGGCAACAACAGCGGTGACACTTCTTCTCTACTTGCATACGCGAAATCTATGCAAGGTGTACCATACGTTTGGGGCGGTACTTCTGCTAACGGTGTTGACTGCAGTGGTTACATCTACCACGTATTTAAGAAATTTGGTCATAACATTAGCCGTCAAAGTGTTGCAGGATATTGGAGCAGCTTACCGAAAACTTCAAGTCCACAACCAGGCGACTTAATTTATTTCCAAAACACTTATAAAGCAGGTCCTTCTCATATGGGAATTTACCTTGGGGGCGGATCATTTATCCAATCTGGAGATAAAGGTGTAGCAATTGCTTCACTAAGTAACTCTTATTGGAAGAGCCACTTCTTAGGTTATACGAAAGCACCTTAAGTTATAGTTTCAGAGCCTTCTAGATTACTAGAAGGCTCTTTTTTAAAGAACTCAATATAGTAATCCCCTTTTATTCTCTCTCCACACAAAAATAATGCATACCTTCTCCTATTTCATACACTATATTCTATAAAAATTATTCAAAACGTTATCACAATGAATATATTTCCACAAAAAACATAACCTATTTCATGTCAATTCATTTTATATGTGTTTTTTTGAAGAATTTTCTTTTTATTTAAACTTTTCGTTAGACGTTTGACCTCCGATGTCCATTATGATAAGTTACTTAAGATGTTATATTCGTAAAAGTATAGACAACTGGTTTATACACTTTTTTACTATGAGGAAGGAGCATACACTGCATGAATCTTTTATGGGGAATTGGCGGCGTGATTGGAGTATTAGCAATTGCTTTTTTACTATCTTCCAACCGCAAAGCTATTAATTGGCGCACAATTTTAATCGCGCTAGCATTACAAATGTCATTTTCATTTATCGTATTACGCTGGGATGCTGGTAAAGCAGGTTTAAAACACGCTGCTGATGGTGTTCAAGGATTAATTAATTTTTCTTACGAGGGAATTAAGTTCGTTGCTGGGGATTTAGTCAACGCAAAAGGCCCTTGGGGATTTGTCTTCTTTATTCAAGCACTACTTCCAATTGTATTTATTAGTTCATTAGTAGCAATCTTATATCATTTCGGTATTATGCAGAAATTTGTTAGTGTCGTTGGTGGTGCATTAAGTAAACTTCTTGGAACTTCTAAAGCAGAAAGTTTAAACTCAGTAACAACTGTATTTTTAGGACAAACTGAGGCACCAATCTTAATCAAACCTTACTTAGCACGCTTAACAAATAGTGAGTTCTTCACTATTATGGTAAGTGGTATGACGGCTGTTGCCGGGTCAGTTCTTGTCGGCTATGCAGCGATGGGAATTCCGTTAGAACACTTATTAGCAGCAGCAATTATGGCAGCTCCATCAAGTTTATTAATTGCAAAACTAATTATGCCAGAAACAGAAGAAGTAGATAATAACGTTGAGCTTTCTACAGAACGTGAAGACGCAAACGTTATTGATGCAGCTGCACGTGGTGCATCTGAAGGTATGCAACTTGTTATTAACGTAGCAGCAATGTTAATGGCTTTCATCGCATTAATCGCTTTATTAAATGGATTACTAGGATTGGTTGGTTCTTGGTTCGATATTAAACTTAGCCTAGATTTAATCTTCGGTTACTTATTATCACCATTTGCAATCTTAATCGGGGTTTCTCCAGGTGAAGCTATACAAGCAGCAAGCTTTATCGGTCAAAAACTTGCAATCAACGAATTCGTTGCATATGCAAACTTAGGACCACATATGGCAGAGTTCTCTGCAAAAACAAATCTGATTTTAACATTCGCAATCTGTGGATTCGCAAACTTCTCTTCTATTGCAATTCAATTAGGTGTAACTGGAACGTTAGCTCCTACTCGCCGTAAACAAATTGCACAATTAGGGATTAAAGCAGTTATCGCTGGTACACTAGCGAACTTCTTAAACGCAGCAGTTGCAGGTATGATGTTCCTATAAATTTATATCAAATCTCCTCTTTCCAAAGAGGAGATTTTTTTTGCATATATAAATGTATTTTTTATATATACAAAATACTTTATACTTAAATACAAGAACATTATGATACAATAATTAGTAAGTCTGTTTATTTTTTCTTGTGCAAGGGAGATACTACTTCATTTTGTTCTATTAAAAATGAATTGCAGTTACATGGTCTAATTCTTATTAATTGCGCATACTACAAGTATCCTTGCCTGAATTACCTTTAAGGAGGAACGTTTGTGAAAAATAATTTCTATAAAGTCTTCTCTATGTGGATTTTACAAATTTTATTTTATTTTACAACTGTACATGTGACGCATTATGAGCATGCTCTCATTTTTACAATTATATATGTAATCGTTAATGTACTATTTCTATTTTTGCCTGATAAAACCGCATTTGTTTTCTTCATATTGGGAACCATTATTTCGGTATTCTATTTATTCTATCAAGCGTGGCTTTACTTATGGAGTACATCAGATCAATGGGAGTACATTATTACTCACTTCCTGATGGTAGCAAACTTCTTCATTGTTTACATCTCAACACATCTATTAAAGAAAGTTATTCATGAGAATAAAGAATTAACTGAACGTGTGAGAACGCTAGAACAATACATTGGAGAATCAAAATTATTAACGAGACAAGAATTCGAAAGAAGACAAGCATTATTAATAACTGCAATGAATCGTCGCAATGAATCAGGTATTATCATTTACTTCGATTTCGCTTCCTTTAGTAAATACACGAAAGAAAGCGTCATGGACCGTGTAGCTTCATTATTAGTTGAAACGGTAAGAAATGACTTTGACCTTGCTGCTGAATACGATAGCAATACACTGGTTATTTTACTACAAAACACAAATGAAGCCGGTGCTAACATTGTAATGAACCGCCTACAGCCAAAAATGGGGCAATGGCTTGCTGCTGAAGCAATTCAAGATATAAAAATTTCGCGAGAGCAAATTGGAAGTAAAGGACCGACATTATTATGATGACGCTTGTTATACTCCTTTTATTTCTTTTATTCTGTGTACTCGTTTTTTGGATTAGCATCGCATTTTCAATTAAATACGTACTTATTTTTACAGCCTTTCTATTCTCTGGCTTACTCGTTTATTATTCTTTCTTAACACTCGCAGGCTTAATTCACCGAAATAGTAAACGAAAAGATCGTACGCTAGAACATTATCCGAGCGTCGATATTTTAATACCCGCCCATAATGAAGGGGTCGTTATTAAAGATACATTAGAGGCGATGGCAAAGATTGAATATCCAGGCAAACTAACTGTTTATTTATTAAACGATAATTCTCAGGATGAAACACCTGAAATTGGTGATGATTTTGACAAAGCTTATGCTCATATCCGTCACATTCGTGTCCCGCCTGGTGAACCAAAAGGAAAATCACGTGTATTAAACTATGGGCTTAGTATTTCGGATGGTGAATATTTCTGCGTTTACGATGCAGACAATCAACCTGAACCACATGCTCTGCGAATGCTTGTCGAACATGCTGAAACAACCAAAGATGCTGTTGGGGCTGTTGGACACGTTCGTACAGTCAATGAAAACAGAAACTGGCTGACACGAATGATTTCACTAGAGTTTCAAATCTTCCAGCTCCTTATGCAATCTGGACGCTGGTTACTATTCCAAACAGGTTCACTAACAGGAACGAACATGCTTCTTCGTCGCTCTGCCTTAGAAGAGCTTGGTGGCTATGATCCTTATGCAATTGCAGAAGACGCTGAATTAACATTACGAATTACACAAAAAGGCTATCTCTTACCAATCGTTCCAGAATCGATTACATGGGAACAAGAACCTGAGCATTTAAAAATTCTTATTAAACAACGTACACGTTGGCTCCAAGGAAACCTCTATATTTTAGAAAAGATGTTTTCTTCGTTAAGTTTCTTTAAAGGGAAACTTCTTGTCCATTCCTTGCAGCAAGTTTTAGTGTATGTCGTATTTTGGCTATTTTTAATCATTTCAAACGTTTGGTTTGTCATTGGACTACTCGGGATATTCCAGATTCAATATAGTATTCCGTTACTATTTATGTGGTATGTTGCATATATTACATATGTTTCGCAATTATTTAGTGCCCAGAGCGTCGAACGAACCTTTACACCGACGAATATTTTTATTAGCGTCATCATGTACTTTACGTACGCACAGCTCTTCACGTATTTATTTATTCGCAGTCTAATCTTATACTTACGTGCAAAGAGCAAGAAACAAGTCATCGGCTGGGATAAAACCGTTCGATTCAAAAAAGATAAATAATAAAAATAAGCACAGAGCGCCGTATGCTCTGTGCTTATTTATTGCCGTATAAATTATATATCAGACAATACCCCTTAGCTGAAAGTAATTTCACGTCCATCCCCCAACGAACGATCGACCTTCATTTATATACGAAAAAGTGATTGCTATTTTTGTAGAACCAATTGCTTCTCTTGCTGATCTTTGCGCGTTTCAGTCTTAGGTTCCGTGCTTTCTTGCACATTTCGATGTGCCACACGTTTCAAACAAATATGCTTCCACTTTCTTTCGTAACGTTTCATTATTCTAGATGTCCCCCTTGAATGCGCTTTAAAACTATTTGAAATCGCTTACAGGAAATAATATAGCACATATACATAAAAGTGACAACACATTTCCGACATATTTTTGACAAAAATATGAATAGAATTCATAAAATATCGAACATTGTCGAAAGCTATCATTTTTTCTTCGTATAAAAGGCATACTACTTATATAGTACAGTATTTTATTTCCCTGATTTGTATTTAAAATCTCTTC
The DNA here is from genome assembly GCF_011066025.1 of Bacillus sp. EKM202B. Taxonomy (NCBI): domain Bacteria; kingdom Bacillati; phylum Bacillota; class Bacilli; order Caryophanales; family Bacillaceae; genus Bacillus; species Bacillus sp. EKM202B. The sequence goes on from NZ_JAAMNK010000036.1 coordinate 31,666, forward strand.
TATATAAAATGAAACTTTAATCAGTAGGGCTTTGTTCATCTCCCACTTAACTTCTTTGCTTTTGCTGAATTTTGAGGTGGGTGTCTTACTGCCACAAATAGAGGGATAAAAAAGAGCTGATATGAAATCAGCCCTTTTCCTTCTATTATTTATGTTGCTTCATACGTCCTTCTTTTTGCAATTCTTTAAATAATGCTGCCATCATAAAGAAAATAACAAAGACGAATGGGAATGCCGCAATAATAGCTGCCGTTTGCAATGCTTCTAATCCGCCAACATATAATAAGGTAGAAGCTATCGCGGCTAGAACGATACCCCAAACCATTTTAATGCGGTTCGGTGGATTTAAACTACCATGCGTCGTTAACATTCCTAAAACAAACGTCGCAGAATCTGCTGATGTAATAAAGAATGTTGCAATAAGTAGAATACCTAAAACTGATAAAGCTGATCCAAAGCTACCCATCTGATCGAACATAGCGAATAATCCTACTTCTGTTCCCATCTCTTTCACTTTGTCGAAGATATGCGCATCACCAAACAGCTCCATATGAATACCAGTCCCGCCGAAAACAGAGAACCAAAGTGCACCAATTACGGTCGGAACAAGTAACACACCAATAACAAACTCACGAATCGTACGCCCTCGTGACACACGAGCAATAAATGTACCTACGAATGGTGACCATGCAATCCACCATGCCCAATAGAAAATTGTCCAAGACTGGATCCATTGATTTCCGCCTTCATCCAATGGACTTAAACGGAAACTCATGCCTGGCAATTCCTGAATGTAAGAACCAATCGTTGAAGTGAAGTAATTCATAATAAAGTTTGTTGGACCTGCAAATAATACAATTATCATAAGTGCAAATGCCAAAATAATGTTCGTATTACTTAAATATTTAATTCCTTTATCAAGACCGGTTTGCGCAGATAACATGAAAAGAACTGTTACGATTGCGATAATAACTAACTGTGTCGTTAATGAATTAGGGATAGATGTTAAATAGCTAACACCACCTGCAATTTGTTTTGCCCCAAGACCTAATGATGTCGCAACACCAAACACAGTCGCGAACACAGCTAACACATCAAATGAATGAGCAATACGCCCATGTTCCCCGCCCTTAAATAACGGACCTACTGTCGCACTAATTGTACTTGCTTTTCCTTTTCTAAAAGTGAAGTACGCAATACATAACGCTACAAACGCATATAGTCCCCAAGGATGTAATCCCCAATGGAAAAATGAAAAACGCAGTGCAAGACGCGCACTTTCCTCAGTTGCACCATCTCCAAACGGAGGTGCGTATAAATGGTTTAATGGTTCCGCAACACCCCAGAAAACTAAACCGATACCCATACCAGCACTAAATAACATAGCAAACCATGTCATATAACTATAATCAGGTTCGTCATCATCTTTACCTAAACGAATAGAACCGTATTTCGAGACAATTAAAAAGATGGACACACCTAAAACGATAGAAACAGAAATAATATAAAACCATCCAAACTTACTAACTAGTGCAGTTTGAATTGCAGTTGTTACATTTCCTAGGCTACCTTGTCCAATAATAGATTCGGGAATAATCCCCCAAATTGTAAATGCAATACATAATGTTAATGAAACGATGAATGTCTTTGTCAGTTTCCTCATCAAATCCCCCTTCGTAGGTTTCACTTTTGTAAATAACATAAATTCCGATATGTTAAATCGGATAGAAAACTATAATTTTTGCGGTGATTTTCTTTCAAATCTCTTACTTTCACCTTCACCAATTAGAATTCTTATAGACAGCCTTACCTTCCGTATAACCTTTTCACTCTGCAAGAGCTACAAGGTAGAAATACTGCTGCCAAATTGTGCGAGAAAAATGCGGATGGGAATGTATTTTCCCAAAAAAGGATGTGTTACATATGTAAAAAAGGGCAAATTCCTTCCTTGCAACCTTTTCTTCTTGTAACAATTATGCGGTTTTTTTACTAGTATATAGCACATGTTTATAGCTTCACAAACGAAATGTTTATGTTTATATAACTATATTACCCATAAAACGGTAAAATACTCAAGGAATGTAACTGTATAGTAAACGTTTTGTAATACTCTCGTAACATTTTTATTTACGCCGAAAAAAATATGTTGTATTAAATATTTTGAATATAACTAGAAACCTACTAATCATATAGAATGAAAAACGCTTTCCTATATTTTTTATTATATTACAGGATGTTAACGACTGATTACGAATGGTTTGTAATTGTGTGTTTTCCCCAAATCCGAAAAAATCTGTTGCTATAATGAGGACACGAAAACAAACGCAATGGAGGCTATCATGAAAAAATTAATTGGTATAGCAACAGCAGCAGTTTTTGGTCTTGGGATTTTCACATCATCTGCCAATGCAGAAACTGTTGTAACAACAGACGTACTAAACGTACGCGAAAACCCTACTACTGAATCAAAAGTTGTCGGTAAATTACTAAACGGTAATAAAATAGATGTTCTAAATACAGAGAACGGATGGTCAAAAATCACTTTAGATGGTAAAGACGCATTCGTAAGTGCAGAGTTCACAAAAAGCATCTACTACGTAACAGCTAACGTATTAAACGTACGTGCTGAAGCGAACACAAACTCAGAAATTCTTGGAACGTTGAAGAAGGACGATATGATCGAAACAACGAACCAAGTACAAAATGAGTGGTTACAATTTGAATATAACGGGAAAACAGCTTATGTTCATGTTCCTTTCTTAACAGGTACAGCACCTGTTATTGAGAAACAAGAAACACCAGCTCCTGCTAAAGCTGCAGCACCAGCTAAAGCTCAAGCACCTGTAGCACAAGCAAAACCAGCTGCTAAGCCTGCTGTGAAAGCTGCTGAAACTAGCGAACCTTCTGGTGGTCGTGAGTTAACAGTTGTAGCTACAGCATATACAGCTCACCCGAGCGAAAACGGTGGCACATATGGCGGCCGTGTATTAACTGCAATGGGTCATGATTTAACTGCGAATCCAAACATGAAAATGATCGCTGTTGATCCGAAAGTAATCCCATTAGGATCTAAAGTATGGGTTGAAGGTTATGGAGAAGCTATCGCTGGAGATACTGGCGGTGCAATTAAAGGTAACCGTATCGACATTCTACTTGGATCAGATAGCGCTGCCCAAAAATGGGGACGCAAAACTGTTAAAGTGAAAATTTTAAAATAACCAATGAATGCTAAATTACAGCCGGTTCTCTTTGTTGAGAGCTGGCTTTTATTTATTTATAATAGCTATGAGGAGGCTATTATCATGAATGTACAAGCAAAAGTAGACTGGATTGGCACACCAAAACCTTATATATATAAAGACGAAGTAACATATGATGCTACTTCCATTGATTTTTCACTCGCCGGCGATGACAATCGCTATAAATTAATTGTGCTCGGCCATGAAGGAAATATACATTACAAAATTGTACAATACGGGATAAAACCAGGCTCACAAAAGCCATTTCCTATCGATATTCCATTCGAACAAGCAATGCTACCGCTAGTCGAACAAATAGTAAATGATCTGTATGTACAAGCGACATTAAAGCAGACACGCTTCTGACCGCAAAAAGACTATCTCAATTACAAGAGATAGTCTTTCTTACGTTAACGAGTCGGACCAGATACTTCCCCTGTTTTCAACGTATTATTTGTACCAAGAGAATGATACAGCATCTTCCCATTCACAGTTACGATATGATAATCTAAATTTCATTTTTTCTGTTTTGAGCATTTTTTGTTTATAATGGTAAAGGAAAGAAATATGTGTACGGAGGAATATTATGCTGCAACACTCAATTACGAAAGATGAAATTATGATGATTGCGAATGAGTTCGTTCAAGGACTAGATCCACAGCAAACAGCTGATCAGGAACATGTCGCTACAGCTCGGCACCTATATCGTAGTGGTGTTGTCTACAACGTTGACTTTGATGGTTACACGCTATCAGGAACTGTAGATGCTGAAGGCAGCGTATATAGCGTTCATATCCCGATTCGTAACGTCGCTGAAAGCTATTGCGATTGCTTCGCACCAACGCAATGTGAGCATATGCTCGCTGTGTTACTATCTGCAGCGTCTAGTTTCGGGCAAGTAGGAGATGTATTAACTTTATTTAAAAATAATACGAAACCTTCTCTTCCTCCTATTCGAACTGCAAGACAAGTATTGCAATCATCAGCTTTTGAAGAAACGGATTATAAAAGTTGGCAATCATATTTTGACAACGAATATGAATCATTAAAAAAAGAACAAGCTCGGCTTACTTATAAACAAATGTATTTTCTTATGAGTATTTTTACAGACTTCTATACGAAACTCGAGCGGAAAGCTCCGCGTATCATTGCGATACATGAATTGTTCAGACTGCACGCGGCACTTTATTGCTTTCAAAAATTATTAGAAGAAATTCAGGCATTCGAAGTAAATAAAACGTATTCTTATCACCAACCTGTTAACGTCGTTCGCCTATTTGTGGATAAAGTGGAATCCATCGTTCGGGACCTACAATCAGAAGCGATTCCTTCAGAGTCTGAATCAATTTTACAAGAAACTGCTCGTCTCGTTCACGAAGTATTCTTCTCCACTGATGCCTATACGCAGGAGAGATTTTTTATTTATCGTCACATATGGAGTGAACTGTTAAACAATAAAGATCAACTGCAAGAAGAAGAAAAACGAATTGAAACGAAAATAAATCCACTTTCCAAAGCATTAGCCTCTTCTCATCTATTCTTTTTAAATGACGAAGACCTACTAGCAATGGACTTACTAAAAAAACAGCCTGCTTCTGTTGTAAGTCTTTATTTCTATTGGTTAGAAGAGCTATTAAGCGCCATGCAGTGGGATCGCGGAAAAAACTGGCTTTCGTTTACGTATAAACAAGTAAAGAAAACCATACATGAGCACGAGGATACAATCTTCATAAAAGATATTGTTCGGTTATTTGTAATCATGTACGAAACATATGCAACGCATACAAATGAACAAGCTGGATTCGAAATGATTTTACAAGAACTATTACCGTATAGTTTCACAAACTACGAACAATACGTACTCGCGAAGAAGCAGTATCGTACATGGTCCGAACTTCATCTCTTATATGGATTTGAAGCAATTGAACTATTGAAAGAGCCATTGAAAGATATTGAAAAAGAAGCGCCAGAAGCGGCACTTCCTCTTTATCATCTTGCTGCTGTAGAGGCCATTGAAGAACGAAACCGTAAATCATATAGACGTGCAGTTCGCTACTTAAAGAAATTACGTACATTATATAAACGTTTAAAACGCACCGATGAATGGGATGCTTTCATTATTCATATCGCCAATCTACATTCACGCCTTCGTGCACTACAAGAGGAATTACGGAAAGGAAAATTAATCGATGATCAATCAAACTGAAGTAACAATTAGGCTCCAGCATGTTAGTCAAGGTTGGTTCCTTTGGGGCGAAGATGACAGCGGTACTCCATTATCCGTAACAAGTTGGAAACGAAATGCATTTACATGGCACGCCACTTCCTTCTATGGCACGTTTCTAAAAGAAGCAACCTTTGAAGGGAAACAAGGTGTTATGCTAACAAACGCACAAGCATTTGAATACATCGCAAACAAACCGATGAACTCCTTTGCACATATTCAAATGAACGATCCTATTACAGCACTTACGAAAGATGCAAATGAATTATGGAATGCCTTCGTAAGCGGTAGCTTCGTACCCGATATGGAACGTTGGTCCAAACAACCATCTTGGAAAGTTCAAAATACACCAATCGAAGATGACACATTAGCAACGCTTTTCTCAACCTCGGTAAATGAAAGTATATTGCAAGATAACCGATCAAATGACGGATGGGAAGATGCAAAGAGACTATACGAACATTACGACTTTACGAAAAGACAGCTGGAAACAGCGCTACATGAAGAAGATTGGCTTCGAAAAATCGGTTACATTGAAGATGACCTTCCCTTTACAATTGGACTAAGACTGCAAGAACCACAAGAGGAATTTGAAATGTGGAAGCTTGAAACGATTGTGGCACCAAAGCGCGGGGCACATCGCATATATGTATATGAAAACATCGATTCCTTACCGAAAAGATGGCACGATTACGAAGAGCGTATTACGGAAACGCAAGAAGGCTTTAGTAAGCTCGTACCGTGGCTAAAAGAAGAGGATACGTTCAGAAAAGAACTGTTTGAAACGGAAGCATGGAATTTCTTAACAGAAGCAAGTGACGAGTTACTTGCAGCTGGTATTACAATTTTATTGCCATCATGGTGGCAAAATTTAAAAGCAGCAAAACCGAAGCTGCGTGTACAGCTGAAGCAAAGCACAGCACAAACACAATCTTTCTTCGGCATGAATACGCTCGTTAACTTTAATTGGCGCATTTCAACGAACGGAATTGATTTATCGGAAAGCGAATTTTTCGAACTCATTGAACAAAACAAACGATTATTCAATATAAATGGTCAATGGATGCGACTGGATCCAGCCTTTATTGAAGAAGTAAGAAAACTAATGAACCGTGCCGATAAATACGGACTAGAAATGAAAGATGTCCTCCAGCAACATTTATCAAACACTGCTGAAACAGAAATTGTAGAAGAAGATAGTCCGTTTACTGATATTGAAATCGAACTAGACGGATATTATGAAGAGCTATTCCAAAAGCTACTCCATATTGGAGATATTCCAAAAGTAGATGTCCCTACTTCACTAAACGCAACACTTCGTCCGTATCAGCAACACGGCATTGAATGGTTATTATATTTACGACAACTTGGATTTGGGGCATTATTAGCGGACGATATGGGACTTGGGAAAAGTATTCAAACGATCTCTTACTTACTATATGTAAAAGAAAACAAGCTCAAAACAGGTCCTGCATTAATCGTGGCGCCGACATCCGTTCTTGGAAATTGGCAAAAAGAATTTGAGCGTTTCGCACCAAATTTACGCGTTCAATTACATTATGGAAGTAACCGCGATAAGGGAGATTCATTTAAAGATTTTCTTCAATCAGCAGATGTTGTATTAACGTCTTATGCGTTAGCTCAACTTGACGAGGAAGAACTTACTTCGTTATGCTGGGACGCTGTTATTTTGGATGAAGCACAAAATATTAAGAACCCACATACGAAACAGTCGAAAGCAGTACGCAACTTGCAGGCAAATCATAAAATTGCTTTAACTGGTACACCGATGGAAAACCGACTTGCCGAGCTTTGGTCCATTTTCGACTTTATTAATCATGGATATCTTGGCAGTTTAGGACAATTCCAGCGCCGCTTCGTCACACCGATTGAAAAAGACCGTGATGAAAGAAAAATCCAACAAGTCCAACGCTTTATCTCACCATTTTTACTGCGTCGAACGAAGAAAGATCAAACAGTCGCATTAAACTTACCAGATAAACAGGAACAGAAAGCTTACTGTCCACTAACTGGTGAACAGGCTTCCTTATACGAGCAACTTGTTCAAGATACATTACAAAATGTTGAAGGGCTAAGCGGGATTGAACGTCGCGGGTTCATATTACTAATGTTGAATAAACTAAAACAAATTTGCAATCACCCTGCTCTTTATTTAAAAGAAACAGAGCCGAAAGATATCGTTGAACGTTCTATGAAAACAAAAACGGTAATGGAACTAATCGAAAATATTAAAGATCAGAATGAGAGCTGTTTAATCTTTACCCAATACATCAGCATGGGAAACATGCTAAAGAGCATATTAGAGGAAACATTTGGTCAGCGCGTCCTCTTCTTAAACGGCAGTGTGCCGAAGAAAGAGCGTGATAAGATGATCGAACAGTTCCAAAACGGAACGTATGACATTTTCATCTTATCCTTAAAAGCTGGCGGAACAGGCTTAAACTTAACTGCCGCTAATCATGTCATTCACTACGATCGTTGGTGGAATCCAGCTGTAGAAAATCAAGCAACGGACCGTGCATATCGTATTGGTCAAAAACGATTCGTTCATGTTCACAAACTTATTACAACAGGAACATTAGAAGAGAAAATTGATGAAATGTTAGAACGAAAACAATCACTAAACAATGCGGTCATTACAAGTGATAGTTGGATGACTGAACTATCAACAGACGAATTAAAAGAATTACTTGGTGTATAAACAAAAGGAGCAAATCTCGAAATGAGATTAGCTCCTTTTTCTATTCCAAAACCAATTACTTATTATAATTCCTGTCAATCCGCCGCACGTATCAAGCAATGTATCTTGCCACATCGGTGTACGGTCTCCCGTAAACCATTGATGGATTTCATCCAATGTTGCATACCCTGCAACGAAAAGAAGGGCATATATAAAGCATCTTTTTCTCGAACAACCCGATCGATGAAAAGCATAATACGTCAAAGAACCGAGCATGAAGAACACCATAAAATGAGCACCTTTACGAAGGAAAAATTCAATAAATCCACCCACACCTTTATTTGCAATACTAACAGGTGTACCTCCACCATAATCGATAGATACCCATGAAAAATGCTCTTTCACAAACTCAACATTTACATATTGTTCAATATCCGAGCGCATATCCTGTTTTTTATATGGTTGCGCTGAGGAATAGAAGATAAGCCCCATCCATAGTAATACAGGAATCCAAAATAACCATTTACGATTCATTCTTCCGAAACCCCTCTCTTAGTCTTTTAAGAGTACCAAAAAAAAGAAAAAATTTCACGCCAAAACATGACATTTTCCCCCTATTTATAAAGTGAAAGGGGGTGATAAACATGGCAGTTGAAACAATCGTAATGGATTTAACTCTACGTCTTGTATTAAACAATGGATTAGATAAGAATGGAAAAACAACTTTGAAGAACAAACAATTTAAACGCGTTAAAACAAATGCAAACTTAGAGCAAGTACACAACGTAGCCCGTGCCCTTGCTTCCTTACAAGAATCATCACTTCACGCTGTACAACTTGTAAGTACTTCAGATCTTGCTAACGTATAAATAATAAGGAGGGAATAAAGCATGCAAGTACTCGAATTGATTTTCACGAAAGAAGATGGAAAAACAGTTGTTTTTTCTATCGATAAGCCCATCACACCCGTCGATGCACAAGTCGTAAATCAAGTAATGGATACCATTCTTGCGTCATCTATATTTTCATCAATTGATGAAAATACCCGAAAAAAAGGAGCTCGTCTCGTAGAAAAAAATGTATCCGAAGTTCCAATTACTCTATAAAGTAAAACTTTAATCAGTGGGGATTTTGTTCATCCCTACTGATTATAAACCTTCACCCATTAGGCATTTACGGGCAGTAAACCTTCTTTTCTCCAGCCGAATTTTGAGGTAGGAGTCTGACTGCCCACAAACAGCGGGATAAACGAAAAAGACAAATCTGCATTATTTTGCAGATTCGTCTTTTTTCTTCGGCATTTCAATCGGAATAAAAATCTTTGAAAAACCGACGCATACATATTTATAATTTTCTCCACCTAAATCGAAATCGGTCGTATATGTTGAGAAGAAAATATAATCATTTCGCTTTGTATAATGGTCGATTAATAATCCAACTTGTGGCTCAACATACTTTTTCGCCAACTTCTTACCTGCCGATGCTAAATCGCCAAGAAGACCCTCTTCATTTTCTTTTTGAACCTCATCTAGCTTCTTACTCACATCATTACGTTTCATAAACTGCTTCGCTGCCCAATCCGTATATTCTCCTTTACTCGGATTGCTATTTGCTAAATAAACTAGGAGAACAACAGCTAGAACTATAATAATATACTTTTTCTTCATGCTATATCACCGCCTATTCTTTTCTATTTTCATATATATGTACAAGCGATGCAAATTAGAAAGACTATCATCTGTTGATTGTAAACGAATAACTAAAATTTACAATATAAAACAGAATATTAATAGTGACTTTACAAAATTTATATATAATTATATTCAGAATAAAAATTACAAGGGAGGCATTATACTAATGAACAATGAAAATGATATTTTTATTTCTAGTTCTACAATGATGTTAGAGCCATGTAAGCACCCCTCTTACCGTACAAAAATTATCGACAGTAGCGGGAAGCACCTTTACTCCCGCCAAACCGCTCTCCAGCTCATACAGAAATCTTGTCTAACAGATGTTTATTCTACTTATCAGGGCAGACGTAATGCAGTCCAAGCAAACTTTAAATTCAAACAAAACGTTCCGATTCCAATTAATCATAAGGAATATATTTGCGCTTTTCCAACAGAATCTCCTGCTTCTCCAAACTGTATTTGGTTGTTCTACAAGCATATCCATACAATAGAGTTTTTCAAAAAAACGAAGAAAGCTAAAATTCATTTCTCAAACGGATTTACCGTAACGATACAAATTAGTTCCCATAAGTTAAGTCAGCAATTATGGAAAGCTGGATATGTTTTATCCCAAATGAACATGCAAGATTCACTACACTCATAAAACCTCATGCCACATTTACTATCTTAAAACAAATAGAATGGAAGGTGATCTTTCTCTTATCTTCCATTCTACTTATTCTCTTTATCCCTTTACACTATCTCGCATTTTCTCAAGTGCCTGCCGGTATATCCACCTCACTTGATAATATGTCATTCCCATTTCACAGGCTATCTCACCCATCTTTTTCCCTACAAAAAATCGTTCCGAAATAATGTGTCTCTCCCTCTTATTTAACACACTCATAAAATCCTGTGCTCTCATTCCCGTTTCTTCAGACTCAAATTGTTCATCGTACTCTCCGACGCACACATACCTCTCCTGCATTACACATTCTTTCTTTAGTCTTTCCAATATATAACCACGTACCGTTATCACCGCATAAGCAGGAAAACTTCCTTTCCCCTCCTCATATCTTTCATACGCATACCAAAGACCAATTAAACCACATTGATAATACTCTTCATGATCTTGATAAATACTTAACTTTTTTATTTGATTTACAATCATTCCCTCATACAAAACAACCGTCTCTGTAAAAGTCGCTGGCTTCACATAGTACCTATTTCTAAAAGGTATACCCCTTTGTTATTCCGCGGTACCTTTACAATATAAAAATAAAGAAGAGACTTCACTGTGAGTAATTTCAAATACTACCGAAGGAATTTGAAATTACACTAGGCAGTATTTGAAATTTTGTTGGTGGTATTTGAAGTAAGGGTAAAAATAAAAAAGGTGACTCTAGAGAGCCACCTTTTTTGTCAGATCATATTATACAGGAATATTTGGTAATATTTTTGCCATTAACACAACAAATGCAGCTAAGAATGCCGCTTTAATAATGAATAAAACAATAATTGGAATAGCTGCTTTCACTTTACTTAATCCAGCTGTAACTTGTAATCCCAACCAAATTAAAACTAAATTCCATAAATAGAACAATTCAATTGTATTACCTATTCCATATGCAAGTGAACCTTGGTCAAATAATGGTCCTAAACTTGTATACTGGGTTGCTCCACCATCTAAAATTAGGGCTATAATACCATTAATAAGTCCACCAATAATAAGAATAATATTAGCATATACAACAATCGTTAATAACTTCTTATAAGACGTATCATTTCCAAAGAACATCATAAATACTTTATAAATAGCTGCGACAAATAATGCTCCAATCATCGCCCCAACAAAACCAGATCCAATTCCAGAAATAACTTCTGATGTTATTGAACTCTTACCAGCAAGTTCGCCTAATTCTTTCTGCATTTTAATCATTTCAGGTGACGTGTTCACAACATATGTTGTCAAACCACCTACAAGCCCTTGTAACAACGCAACTAAAAAGAACATACCCCAAACTTTCTCGCTCGCCTTCATTCTCTCAAACTGTAAGCCAGGAGAAGTAATCATTCCAAATAATGATGGCTTCTCTCCTTCAACCTTTTGCGTATTCAAATTCGCTTCCATTATAACGCCTCCTTCTATTTATATAACCCGTTCTAACGGGCGGTTCACTTCCTCATTGTAAGAGGCTACGAACCGCCCACTAGAACGGTAATGTGTAGTTCTACTACACTATTAATTACTCATAACGTAATGCTTCAATTGGATCTAATTTCGCAGCTTTGTTTGCTGGAATTAATCCAAAAACAATACCAAGTGTCATAGAGAATAGCACTCCTCCAACGACAACTTCCCATGAAACGAGCGGTGGCCACTTCGCAAATGTGGAAACGATATATGCCCCGCCATACCCAAGACCAATCCCGATTAAACCACCTAGAAGCGTTAACATAACTGCTTCAATTAAAAACTGTAATAAAATTTTACTACGCGTCGCTCCAAGTGCTTTACGTAC